>CACZFV010000136.1 GCA_902780465.1 uncultured Lachnospiraceae bacterium | reverse complement strand
AAGGAGTATGAAAAGAGTAAGTGAACTGATCGGAAAATATATGGCGTGGATCGTCCTGGCCATTGCAGCGCTCGCACTGTTTCTGCCGGGAACATGTCTGTGGATACAGACAAAGTGGGTCAATTATCTCCTGATGGTCGTCATGTTCGGCATGGGACTCACAATGAAGCTGTCCGATTTCGCGGTGGTGTTTTCCAGACCGCGGGACGTACTGATCGGATGCACTGCGCAGTTTGTCGTCATGCCGCTTCTGGCATTTGCCCTCGGAAAGTTCTTCGGACTTGAAGAAGAACTGCTTGTCGGCGTGGTCCTTGTCGGAACATGTCCCGGAGGCACCTCCAGCAATGTCATTACCTATCTGTCGAAAGGTGATACAGCGCTGTCTGTGGGGATGACCAGCATCAATACGATGCTGGCGCCGTTCCTGACGCCCGCGCTCACCTGGCTTTATCTCAGGACTTCCGTAAGCGTGGATATAAAGGCAATGTTCCTGTCCATCATCCAGGTCGTCGTGGTCCCCATCGGACTGGGACTCCTGATCAACAGGCTGTTTGGAAAACAGACCCGGAAGATCACCGATGTCCTGCCTTTAATATCGGTGACCGCCATTTGCCTGATCGTGGCAGCGGTCGTATCGCATAACAGTGAGAAGATCCTGTCCACAGGTCTGGTGATCTTTGCGGTGGTGATCCTGCACAATCTCCTGGGGTATTTATGCGGGTACCTGGTCGGCGTTCTGTTTCGGATGGATCTGCCCAGAAAGAAAGCTGTCGCCATAGAGATCGGAATGCAGAATTCCGGCCTTGCGACAACGCTGGCCGGCTCCGCTTTTCCGAATCTGTCCATGGCGACAGTCCCGGGTGCAATATTCTCGGTGTGGCACAATATTTCGGGCGCGATCCTCGCGGGATTTTTCCGGAGAATGCAGACTGAGTGATGCGCACTGTCTGGTGCTGCGCAGCCCCTGCCTGCCGACTTACCGGGTCTTCCGGTAGGCACTCGGTGTGGTGCCGTATTTTTTCTTGAAAGCATCCTTGAAATAGTTGCTGTCGGAGAAACCGCTGCGCAGCGCGATCTCGGTGATGGAATCATTGGTGGAGACCAGATCCAGTGCCGCGTGCTGCAGTCTGACAAACATCAGATACTCGTGCACGCCGATGCCGGCAGCCTCGCGGAAGCGCTTGCTCAGGTAATTCGGACTGAAACCGGCAGCTGAGGCAATATCGGCCGCGCTGATCGGCTCCATGTAGTGGTCGCTGATGTACCTTGCGGCAAGCACGATCTGGCGGTCAGTGGTGCGGATGTTCGCAGGGATATCCTGAAGGAAGCTGCAGTTCCGGCTGCAGAAAAGCAGCAGCTCCTGGAGCTGAAGGTACAGCATGGCTTCCGTCCTGCTGTCCTCGATCTTTTCCTCTGTGAGCATACGGTCCAGAAGGAGTTCCGCCTGGTAGTGGTGCGCGTCAGGCAGCTGGAATATGCGGGTCTCCTGGAAGAAGGAACTTCCTCCGGGCATGGCGGCCGAGACCTGCGGGGAAATATCATCGCTCCGGAAGTAGATCCCGTATTTCTTGCACGGACCATCCAGATATCTGGTGTAATGCAGGACGTCAGGGGGGATCAGCAGGAAGTCCCCCTGACGCAGGTCGTAGATATTGTTCTCGACCAAGAAACGGCAGTTTCCTCTGTCGACATAATAGATCTCAAAAAAGGAGTGACAGTGGTGAGAGGACATAACAAAGCCTTCTTCCCGCAGCTGGCATTCCACCAGGACCCTGCGGAGACTGTTGTTTTCGAGCTTTTCTTTTTTCTCTGACATGCTGATACCTCATTTGAAACAGGGTGAATCTGATACTAAAAAGAAGCTGAGATCTTTGTCTTTCGATAAGCCGACGGAGACACACCGTACTTTTTCTTGAACATCCTTGAGAAATAGAACGCGTCGCGGAATCCGCAGATGCGGGTGATGTCGTTGATCGTCTGCTTTTTGCCGCTGTTGTCTGACAGGAGTTCTGCGGCATCGTGCAGACGCAGCCTGAGAAGGTACTGGTGGGGCGTGGCGCCGGTCGTTTTTTTGAACAGCTTCCGAATATAATCGTAGCTGTATGGAAAAGAGTGAAGATACTGATCCAGCTCATAGCTGCTGTCCCGATGATTCTTCAGGATATCGCACTGGATCTCGCCGGCAAGCCCTTCCTGCCTGCTTCCCGGAAAATTCAGGGACAGGTAGGCCGCGATCAGCGCCCCGTAAGCCGAGAGGAGAGACTGATATTTCAGCGGGTCTGATTTATAATAAAACAGCGCTCCTGTAAACGCGTCCAGAATGAAGTGGTTCGCATCATCGCTCGCCGTGAAAGGCTCCTGGGAGCTCAGCTCCACATTCTGCATCGACAGAAGAATATAGCTGAAGTTCTCACTTCCTTTCCGCTCATAAAGATGAGCCGGCGGGATCACAGCGATCTGCCCCTTTTCACAGGTGAGGGTGAAAGAGTTAAAATAAAAGCAGACACTTCCCCGCGTACAGTAGATCATTTCCCAGCATTCTTCTGAACGGCGCTCTCCCGAACGCATATGCTGGACTTTTCCCGCATTTACGATCTGGTTGGAATTTATCATGGACATAGTTTCGCCTGAATGTTGTTCCGTCATAATAATGTAATCAGTACCAATTTAACTGAGTATTAAGATCTCGACTATTGATTTTTCACGGTCTTGAATAAATAATACAGAATTTTCAATATAATTGCAGAGAGAAATGTCATATTCGGATGCAAATGTGATAAAAACACTTCCAAAAAGTGTAAATAATGAGTTTCTCCAGACATGTTGAGGACTTGAAAATGGGTATTTATTCATCAAACGAAAGAAAACGCAACACTCTGATCCTGGCAGTGATGGTCCTGGGAATTGCCCTGCTTCTTTCCGTGCCCCGGATCGTCAGGAGCATCGGCGGGACCGGGGGACCGGAAAATGCCCTGGAGGTCGTGGTCGCGATCGATGGACAGGAAGCCGCGGTGTTTCCGCTTTCGGGCAATGAGGATGTGGTCATCGACGGATACCAGGGCGGATTCAACCATCTGGTGATCAAAGACGGGGAGGCTGTCCTGACAGAAGCGGACTGCCCCGACCGCCGCTGCACCCGCATGGGGCCGATCAGCGAGCCGGGCGAATGGATGGTATGCCTTCCGCACCGCGTGACAGTGACGATACGGTAGCTGATACTATTGCCCCGGAGAAGGAGCTGTCGTCCGTGAAAAAGAAAAAGAGAAAACATCGCCAGGAAGAATGGTAAGATCAATCAGGAGAGGTTAGGAGATTATGGGAAACGGCAGATCGCGCGGCATTGTGCTCCCGGCATATTACGGGCTGCTCATTGCACTGGCGTTTGTTTTCAGTTATATCGAGAGCCTGATCCCCTTCAGCGTCGGGATCCCCGGCGTGAAGCTGGGCCTGGGCAACCTTGTTTCTGTCATTACGCTCTATACGCTGGGATGGCAGGCGGCAGCGGCGGTCTCCCTGGTGCGCGTGATCCTGACAGGATTCACCTTCGGCAGCATGTCCATGATGATGTACGGACTTGCCGGCGCGGCGCTGAGCCTTCTGGTCATGATTCTGAGCCGGCATTTTGACCTGTTTGACATTACAGGAGTCAGTATTGCCGGCGGCGTGGCCCATAACATCGGGCAGATCGCGGTGGCTGCGATGGTGCTGGAAAACGGCGCCATTTTCTACTACCTTCCGGTGCTGCTCCTGTCCGGCTCCATTGCCGGCGCCGTGATCGGTTTTCTGGGGGGACTCATCGTGAAAAGACTGCAGGGAGTGCTGAAGATCCAATAAGAGGGGTGCTGAAGGCTCAATAAGAGGGACTGCAGAGCTCAATAAGAGGGTGCTGAGGGCTCAATAAGAAGGTGCTGAAAATACAGTGAGAAATATGGCTGAACTGGACCGACTGGTCACGGTTCAGCCCTTTTCTAAATTTGTGGACACATTTTTGGGGCCTTTTTGATACATTTTATCTGGGAAATCTTCAGCTTACTGTGCATTACTGCACAGATATTTGAAAAATGTATATTTTCTTTGCGGACGATGTTGACCTGGACTGATCATTTTTCTGGTTTTGCACCAAAATACCATGTCAGACAGAAAAAAAGTGTGTCCACATTTTAAAAAATGCACATCCCGTGACCACAACCCGGAAAAGACATCCCGTGACCACAGCCCGGAAAAGACATCCTCGAAAAAATTAGCACTCTCCGCTTGACAGTGCTAACAAAGAGTGATAGGATATCATCACAAGGAAATGTTCTATATCAAATAGAACAAAGATCGCGGCTTCAGAACAGTGCCCAAAGCTTCAGAGCAGTGCCCAAAGCTTCAGAGCAGTGTCCAAAGCTTCAGAACAGTGCCCAAAGCTTCAGAACAGCTGCCGCGGTTTTCAGAATCAAAAATTTACCCCAGAAACGAGGTGATTGCATGAATATCAGTAAATTTACCCAGAAATCGCAGGAAGCGGTGCAGCTGGCCCAGAAGATCGCGCTGGAGAACGGAAACCAGCAGATCGACCAGGAGCATCTGGCAGCAGCACTGTTGGAAGTCGAGGACTCCCTGATCGCGAATCTTGTGACGAAAATGGGGATCCAGAAGGAGGCATTCGCAGGGGAGATCAATACCCTGATCGGAAAACTGCCGAAGGTCAGCGGCGCTTCGGGACAGGAATACCTTACGGTGGACCTGAACAAGGTCCTGACAGGCGCGGAGGATGAAGCAAAAGCCATGGGAGATGACTATGTCTCCGTGGAGCATCTGTTCCTCTGCATGCTGCGGAACCCGAACCGGGCCATGAAAGAACTCTTCCGGAATTACGGCATCACCCGCGAGAAGTTCCTGCAGGCTCTGTCCACGGTGCGCGGCAACCAGCGCGTCACCTCCGACAACCCGGAAGCGACGTATGACACGCTGAACAAGTACGGAAGCGATCTTGTGGAGCGGGCGCGGGACCAGAAGCTGGACCCGGTGATCGGCCGCGATGACGAGATCCGGAACGTGATCCGTATTCTTTCCCGTAAGACAAAGAACAACCCGGTACTCATCGGCGAACCCGGCGTCGGCAAGACAGCTGTCGTGGAAGGACTTGCTCAGCGTATCGTGCGGGGCGATGTCCCCGAAGGCCTGAAGGACAAGCGACTGTTCGCGCTGGACATGGGCTCCCTGGTGGCGGGCGCGAAGTACCGCGGCGAGTTTGAGGAGCGTCTGAAGGCAGTCCTCGAAGAAGTGAAGAAATCCGACGGAGAGATCATCCTCTTCATCGATGAGCTGCACACCATCGTCGGCGCAGGCGCGGCGGAAGGAAGCATGGACGCGGGCAATATGCTGAAGCCCATGCTGGCCCGCGGCGAGCTGCACTGCATCGGCGCCACGACCCTGGACGAGTACAGAAAATACATCGAGAAAGACGCGGCTCTGGAGCGGCGTTTCCAGCCGGTCCTGGTGGACCAGCCCACCGTTGAGGACACCATTTCCATCCTCCGCGGCATCAAGGAGCGCTACGAGAACTATCATCATGTGAAGATCCAGGACGGCGCACTGGTCAGCGCGGCGGTGCTTTCCGACCGCTACATCACCGACCGGTTCCTGCCGGACAAGGCCATCGACCTCGTGGACGAGGCCTGCGCCATGATGAAGACCGAGCTTGATTCCATGCCGGCGGAGCTGGACGAGCTGAACCGGAAGTGCATGCAGATGGAGATCGAAGTCACGGCTCTGAAGAAAGAGACGGACAATCTCTCCAGAGAGCGGCTTGAGGAGCTGGAGAAGGATCTGGCGGAGAAGAAGGCTCAGTTCGCGGAGGCGAAGACTCGCTGGGAGAACGAAAAAGCCAGCGTCGGCAATCTTGCGGAGCTGCGTCAG
>CACZFV010000135.1 GCA_902780465.1 uncultured Lachnospiraceae bacterium | reverse complement strand
TCTGTGTAGACGCGGGAGTAGAGGCGGGCCTTCTTGGAGTGGATCATATAGAACTTGGAGAAACCGGTGGGGCTGAACAGACCGCTGTCTCCGGCGTTGGTCGAAGTCCAGTTGATGGTCGCGCCGTTCTGGTCCAGAAGCTTATAGGTGACGATATGGACGTCGTTGTGGATCGGATCCGGCGGGGTGTTTCCGGTGCCGAGGGCATCCAGTCCCGCTCCTGCCACGACAGCGCCCAGGTCCACGCCGCCCGGATCAGCATTCAGCTGGATAGTGCCCGGAAGGCTGTAATCCTGGTTCACAGAACGGTTGCGGAGCGCGGTGGTGTAGGAAGTGGAGCCCGGGAGATTATAGGCAGTCTGCAGATTGGGGGAAAGCAGCGCTTCCATTCCCGTAGCGTTGTAGTTTCCTCCCTGGGATACGGATCCGGTGGAACCCTGCGGGACCTCAACAGCACTGCTGCCGATGGCCGGTCCTACAGAACCGGAAGAACTATCTGCGGGCGCCTGGGTCTCAGGAGCAGCCTGTACAGCGGGAGCAGCCTGTGCTTCAGGAGCAGCCTGCGCTTCAGGAGCGGCAGTTTCGGAAGAAACTACGGTCTCAGCAGCGGCGGCAGTCTCTGCAGGAGCAGCAGCGGCGGTCTCTGCAGGAGCCGCGGCAGCCGTCTGTGCGGCAGGATCATATGCACCCTCAGGAGCGGCGATCACGCCGCTGGCGCCATTGCCGGATGAAGCGGCCTGTGTTTCAGTGGAGCCAAGGTTGGCACCCGGCCCGATGATCTCGTCCGCGAAGACTGACAGGGGCGCCGTGACACACATCACTGCAGCCAGGACGGCGGCTGCGGCACCTCTCATTGAATGTCTCATAACATACCTCCAGTATTGTTTGTTTCCTTAATATATTGATAATCGAGTATATCTTAACACCGCCTGCGGCGGGTGACTACTTACAGTTTGTTTACGAATCAAAGAACTGCCGGCCGTCTTCGGTCACGAGTCTCTCGGACCTGGGATACTCGAAGATCCCGGGATTGTCCGCGTTTTCGGCAAGATAATCAGCGAATCTCCGCGCATGCCACTTGGCCATGCCGAGGTTGTGCATCAGGCAGTTGCCGCAGTTTTCGGGAGAAGAACCGGGAACATCTTCCGCGTCCTGAACAGACTGGAAAGCCCTGAGGACGAGGTCGAAGATCTCCCGGGGTTCGCGGTCTCCCTTCAGGATCAGGTAAAACCCGGTCAGGCATCCCATCGGACCCCAGTAGATGACCTGATCCTTCCATTCGGAATCATTTCTCATGAATGTGGCGATGAGGTGCTCCAGGGAATGCATTGCTGCTGTATCGACCGCGGGCTCTGTGTTTGGCCTTGTGACTCTGATGTCATAAGTGGTGACCTTCTGATCCCCGAGGGTATCTACTCTGCTGGTAAAGATTCCGGGGACGATCCGGGTGTGGTCAACAGAAAAGCTGGGAATAAGATCCATATCTGCATCTCCTTTCTGAAAGTGAGACAGGGGGTCAGTGTTCAGCAATCACATCATAATATCACGTTCATTGACATTTGGAAAGCCCGATGCTAAAGTCTTCTGTAAATTAGTAAAAAAGGAAGAACAGGATACAGGGACGTTTATGAAAACAGTGATTGTGACCGCGGTCGGCTCCTTTTCCGCACCTGCGGTGATCCGGGAACTGAAAGAAGCGGGATTCCGGGTCGTGGGGACGGATATCAACCCGAAGGAACTCATTGCCATGAGCGCGGAGGCGGATGTCTTCGTGAACCTGCCCCGGTGTGATGCGGGGCAGAGATATGTGAACGCGATGGCGGAGCTGATCCTGCGGGAGGAGGCGGACGCTGTGCTTCCGCTGACGGACGCGGAACTGGATGTCCTGAATGAAGTGCGGGACCAGCTGATGCCCGCAGTACTGTGGGCATCACCCGCGGAGGCCGTGAGAGTTTCCAGGGATAAGGTGAAGAGCAGGGCAGCGGCGGAGAGAGCCGGGGCGAAGGTCATTCCCACGGCGCTCCTGGAAGACGCACTCTCCGGGACAACCACTCCTTCCGGGAAAGATGCGCTGTCCGGGCAAGACGCTCTCCTCGCATCTCCCGGACTTCCCCTTATCCTGAAGCCCCGGGACGGCCGGAGCAGCCAGGGACTGTACCGGGTCCGGACGGAGGCGGAACTTGCAGGAGCTCTGAAAGAGATCCGCAGGACCGGCCGGGAGAAGGACTATCTGGTGCAGCCGCTGATCGAAGGGCGTATCGTCACGGTGGATGTGGTCCGTTTCACGGACGGAACATGTACGGCAGCACCGCGGGAGGAGTATGTGCGCACCTGGAACGGAGCCGGGCTTTCGGTGCATGTGTTCCGCGACCGGACACTGGAGGAGACCTGCAGCGCGGTGGCGGAGGAACTGGGCATCCTCGGGTGCGTGAACTTTGAGTTCATCCACGCGGAGGACGGAAGCTATTACTTCATGGAGTGCAATCCCCGCTTTTCCGGAGGGACGGGATTCAGCATCGCCGCGGGAGATCATGTTGTCCGGAAGCATCTTGCGGCCTTCGGTGCGGTCCCGGAGGAGGATCCGGAAAAGGTCCCGGAGGAGGATCCGGAGACGGAGGCGCAGTACGGAGGCGCTTCAGAATGCTGGATCGCAAGAAAATATGTGGAAGTGATCACTGAATCGTGATAAACTGTTAAAATCAGCATCCAGATGGCCAAGGGGCAACGCCCCTCTGGCCATCGACAACGAGGGATGCGCAGCATCCCGAGTCTGGGATGCTGATTGCGTAACCCCGGGCTTCTTACACAACGTGGAGGTGCGTATCAGTACGGAAGGAAACAACAGAAAAAGGAATCTGCTGTGGGCGGCGATCCTGGTCATAGTGGCAGCTGCTGTACTTGCGGGGATATGGTTTTCCGGCATCCTGAAGAAGCCGGAGCCCCCGGCGGAGACAACGACCGCGGCCCCTGTCATCGTCGAGACAGAGCCGCCGGAGCCTGAGACGGAGCCGCCGATGCCGGTGGATCCGAACGCCCTGCGGGAGATCGACTGGAAAGGCCTTCAGGAGCGGAACAGCGACGTGGTCGGCTGGATCTATGTTCCGGGCACGGTGATCGATTATCCTGTCCTGTGGAAGCAGGCGGACAATGATTACTACAACCGCAGGGACATCGACCGCAACAAGGGCTCCTACCGGGGTGTCTACATGGACGGGGACGATGCTCTGGACATGTCTTCGCTCCACATTCTCCTCTACGGACACCACATGAAGGACCAGACGATGTTCACACCGGTCTGCGATTTCAAGGAAGAGGCGTTTTTCCGGGAGCATGACCGGCTGTACTACTATACGCCGGAGCACTGTTTTATTCTGAAGCCCATTTCCTGCCTGTATGTGGACGGCGTCGCAGAGCGGCGGCGCATCTTTTTCCGGGACCGGCAGGACTTTGACGACTATGTGGAATGGATGACCTACGGCTGTGACTTCCGGGAGATCCCGGAAGGAGGCATCAACCAGCTGTTTACGCTGGTCACCTGTTCCTACGAGCTGGGACACGATTCCAGGACGCTGCTGGAGTGCTGCGAGGTACTGCCGGACGGCACCCCCGTGGAACGCGAAGAAGTAAAAGAGATGGAGCTGCCTGACTGGGCCGAAGAACTGCGGGTCAGTACGGACAGGATGCTTACTAAGGCCCGGGAGGAAGAGAAGGCCCGGGAAGAAAAGAAAGCCCAGGAAGAAGAAAAGGCCCGGGAAGAAAAAGAGAAAAAAACGGAAGGACCGTAATTATGAAAATGATCGTGACCGGCGGCGCCGGTTTTATCGGAAGCAATTTTGTGCAGTATGAAGTGAAGAATCATCCGGAGGATGAGATCATCAACCTCGATCTCCTGACCTACGCGGGGAACCTGGAGAGCGTGAAGCCGGTGGAGAACGCGCCGAATTACCGCTTTGTCCGGGGGGATATCGCGGACCGGGAGTTCATCTTCCGCCTGTTTGAAGAGGAGAAGCCGGACGTGATCGTGAACTTCGCGGCGGAGTCCCATGTGGACCGCTCCATCACGGATCCGGAGATCTTTGTCCGCACCAACGTGGTGGGCACCACTACGCTGCTGGACGCCTGCCGGAAGTACGGCATCAAGCGCTATCACCAGGTCTCCACGGACGAGGTCTACGGCGACCTGCCGCTGGACCGCCCGGACCTGTTCTTCACGGAGGAGACGCCGCTGCACACCTCCAGCCCTTATTCCAGTGCGAAGGCCTCCGCGGATCTGTTCGTGATGGCCTACCACAGGACCTACGGGCTGCCCGTGACCATCAGCCGCTGCTCCAACAACTACGGCCCCTATCACTTCCCGGAGAAGCTGATCCCGCTGGTCATCAGCCGCGCGCTGAACGACGAGGAGATCCCGGTCTACGGTAAGGGCGAGAATGTGCGCGACTGGCTGTACGTGACAGATCACTGCTCCGCCATCGACCTGGTGGTCCGGAAGGGCAGAGAGGGCGAAGTCTACAATATCGGCGGGCACAATGAGCGGACCAATCTGGACGTGGTGAAGACCATCCTGAAGGCACTCAACAAGCCCGAGAGCCTCATTAAGTATGTGACGGACCGTCCGGGCCACGACCTGCGCTACGCCATGGACCCGACGAAGATCGAGACAGAGCTGGGCTGGAAGCCGGAGTACACCTTTGACACCGGTATCCCGGTGACGATTCAGTGGTATCTGGACAACAAGGAATGGTGGGAGCACATCGTGAACGGCGAGTACACGAAGTACTTCGACAACATGTACGGAAAGCGCCTGGAAAACGCCTGAACCGGAAAGCAGGGAATATGAAAGTATTTGTGACAGGCGTCGGCGGCCAGCTGGGCCACGACGTGATGAACGAACTGCATGGACGCGGCATTGAAGCCGTGGGATCCGACATCGCGCCCTCCTACAGCGGAGTGCAGGATGGTTCCCCGGTGACAGTTATGCCCTATGTGCAGCTGGATATAACGGACAAAGCTGCGGTGGAACGTGTGCTGGCGGAGCTCCGGCCGGATGCGGTGGTGCACTGCGCAGCCTGGACCGCGGTGGATGCGGCCGAGGACGAGGACAAACGGGATAAGGTCATGGCGATCAATGCGGGCGGGACTGCGAATATCGCCGGGGCCTGCCGCGGCATCGGCGCGAAGATGGTCTATATCAGCACGGACTACGTGTTCAACGGCCAGGGTAACCCGGACTGCAGGGACTACGCTCCGCTTTCCGTCTACGGAAAGAGCAAGCTGGAGGGTGAACTTGCTGTCAGCGGCACGCTGGAGAAGTATTTTATTGTCCGCATCGCCTGGGTCTTCGGCGTCAACGGAAAGAACTTCATCCGCACCATGCTGAACGTGGGAAAGACCCACGACACCGTGCGGGTGGTGAACGATCAGATCGGCACCCCGACCTACACCAGGGATCTTGCCGTGCTTCTGGCGGATATGATCGGCACCGAAAAGTACGGCTATTACCATGCCACCAATGAGGGCGGCTACATCTCCTGGTATGATTTCACCTGCGAGATCTACCGTCAGGCGGGATATACCACGAAAGTGCTGCCGGTCACGACCGCGGAATACGGTCTTTCGAAAGCTGCGCGGCCCTTCAATTCACGGCTTGACCGCTCGAAGCTCGTGCGGAACGGTTTCACGCCCCTTCCTGACTGGAAGGACGCGCTGGCGCGCTATATAGAGATCCTGAGGGACAACGGAGAACTGCCCGATGGAGGAATGCGGGGAGCGGCGACAGACCGACTACAGGGCTGAGGTTCATAAGCAAGGAGCGAAGCGGAAAGCAAATGTCCGCTTTTACACCGCGGACGGACCGCGGCGGAAGGAACCCGTGAACAGAATTAAGCCCTGCAGTATGAAAACCGCAGCAACAGAGGAGATAATTATGTACCATATTGAACGATATAAGCGAAACCCTGTCGTTGATTACCCGGAGAGAGAGTGGCCCAATAAGCAGATCGTAAAGGCCCCGATCTGGTGCTCCGTGGACCTTCGCGACGGAAACCAGGCCCTGGTGGAGCCGATGGTCGTGGAAGAGAAGATGGATATGTTCAGTCTTCTTCTGAAGCTGGGCTTCAAGGAGATCGAGATCGGTTTCCCGGCGGCTTCCCAGATCGAGTATGATTTCCTCCGCCAGCTCGCCTTTCGGAAGATGATCCCGGACGACGTTCATGTCCAGATCCTCAGCCAGTGCAGAGACCACCTGATCAAGAGAAGTTTTGAGGCTATCGAAGGGATCCCGCATCCCATCATGCACATCTACAATTCCACCAACACCCTGCAGCGGGACGTGGTGTTCCATGCGTCAAAGGAAGACATCAAGCAGATCGCCATCGACGGTGTGAAGATGGTGAAGAAGTACATGAAGGAATTCGGGAGAGATGACATCATCCTCGAGTACTCCCCGGAGAGCTTCATGGGCACCGAGCTGGACTTCGCGCTGGAGGTCTGTGAAGCGGTGATGGACGAGTGGGGCATGGCGACGCCGGAGAATCCGGTGATCATGAACCTGCCGCTGACGGTGGAGATGAACACGCCGAACGTCTACGCCGACCAGGTGGAGTGGATGATCCGCCATTTTAAGAACCGCGACAGCATGATCATTTCGGTCCATCCCCACAACGACCGGGGCACCGGCGTGGCAGCGACCGAACTGGCGCTGCTGGCAGGCGCGGACCGCGTGGAAGGAACGCTGTTCGGAAACGGCGAGCGCACCGGAAACGTGGACATCCTGACGGTGGCCTACAACATGTTCTCCCAGGGCATCGAACCGCACCTGAACATCTCCAATGAGAAGGAGATCGCAGAGGTCTATGAGCGCTGCACGAAGATGAAGATCGACCCGAGACATCCCTACGCGGGCGAGCTTGTCTTCACCGCTTTCTCCGGATCCCACCAGGATGCCATCAACAAGGGCATGCAGGCGATGCGGGAGAGGAAGAATCCTTACTGGGAGGTCCCGTACCTTCCCATCGATCCCAGCGACATCGGCCGCCAGTATCAGCCGGTGGTCCGCATCAACTCCCAGTCCGGCAAGGGCGGCGTAGCGTTCATCATGGATACCTTCTACGGTTTCCATCTGCCGAAGGGCATGCACAAGGAATTCGCGGACGTGATCCAGGCCATCTCCGAGAAACAGGGAGAGGTGGCGCCGGAGCAGATCTTCGCGGAGTTCAAGTCGAACTATATCGACAGGAAGGAGCCGATCCATTTCCGGAGATGCCAGATCACGGATGCGGAGCTCGCGGACGGCACCTTCGCGACACTCGCCAAGTGCACCTACACAGATCACGGCGAAGAGAAATACTTTGAGGGCGTGGGCAACGGCCCCATCGACGCCATGCAGCACGGCCTGGAGGAGGCGCTGGGCATCCAGATCAAGGTCCTGGACTACTCCGAGCACGCGCTCCGCTCCGGATCGAACGCCCAGGCGGCGTCCTACATCCACGTGCTGGATGTGGCAAGCGGCAGCACGACCTACGGTGTCGGTATTTCTTCCAACATCACCAGAGCGTCCCTGCGGGGCATCTTCTCCGCGGTGAACAGACTGTTCTTCTGACAAGACAAAAGGTGACCCCTCTTTTTTCGGAAAGAGGGGTCACAGTATAGTTATATTGAACCGCATCGGATCGCGAATATCCGCTTTTACCGCGGGTCCCCCCGGGGACTTAACGCATGGAGGATCTCTGCCATGAATATCGTCTATGTTTCCAACGAAGGCTACGCCCGGCACCTGGGGGTCTCCATCTGCTCGCTGTTTGACAGCAACGCGGACGAAGAGCAGCTGGAGGTCTTTATCCTGGACACCGGGATCACACCGGACTCCCGCGGGAAGCTCACGCAGATCGCCCGGAGCTTCGGCAGGACCCTGACCTTCATAAAGCTGAAGGATCTGGAGGAGCGCTTTGCGGTCCGGCTGGATACGGGGCGGACTGCGGCCCGGCTGGACACGGGGCGGTCTGCAGTCCGGCTGGACACGGGGCGGTTCGACGTCAGCACCATGGGGCGCCTGTTTGCCGCCGATCTGCTGCCCGCGGGGGTGCGCCGGGTCCTCTATCTCGACTGCGACACCGTGGTGCTGAAGCCGCTCCGCCGTCTCTGGGAGACGGGGCTCGGAAAGGCAGATGGCGCGGGGACGGGCTATGTTATGGCGGCGGTCCAGGAACCGACCATCTACGAAGAGGTGAAGGAATATCTCGGCATGAGGAAGGAGGATCCCTACTTCAATGCCGGCGTTCTCCTGATCGACCTGAAGCGCTGGAGGACGGAACGCCTGACGGACAAGGTCATTTCATATTACGCGGAGATCGCGGAGCAGAGTCTGTTCAACGACCAGGACGCCCTGAACGGGCTCCTGAAGGGTCGGATCCGCACCCTTTCGCCTCGCTGGAACTTTTTCACGAACTACCGGTATTTCCGGTACGATACCCTGTGCCGTATGCAGCCGGCCTACCGGCGGATTCCGGAGGAGGTGTTCCGGAAGGCAAAGCGGTCCCCCGCAGTGATCCACTACGCGGGAGATGAGCGGCCCTGGCGGGCAGGCGCCCTGAATTACTACGGAAAAGCCTATGAGCGGTATCTCGCGATGACGCCCTGGAAAGACACTCCGAAAGAGAAGGGGAAGGAACTCTTCCTGCTTCTGTATCACGGGATGGAACTTGTAACGCCGGTGTTCCCCTTTATCCGGGCTGCCATCAGCAGAGCCTATGTCCGGAAGTGCATCGCCGCGCGGAAAGCACGGCAGGAGAAGAAGTAAGACGCGGTGATCCGCGGCAGAGAATGGAGCAGGACGCGGCGACCTGCGGCAGGAGGCAGAGATCTTGAAGACAGCGTGCATTATAGTAAACTACAACGACGCGGACACCACGATCGCCCAGATCAAGCGGATCTGTGATTACCGGAGCCTGGACGCAGTGGTGGTCGTGGACAATGCATCCACAGATGGAAGCGCGGCGCGGCTCACGGAGTATGTGGGCGGGAAGGTGACCCTGCTCGAATCGAAGAGCAACGGAGGGTACGGCGCCGGAAACAATCTGGGTGTCCGTCTCGCCTCCGAGATGCTGAGGGCAGAGTACTGCCTGATCGCCAATCCGGACGCGGAATTCTCGGACGAGTGCGCCGCCGCCCTGGTGCGGAACATGGAGCAGCACCCGGAGCTCGGCGTCATCGCCCCCGTGATGGTGAACCCGTTCCTGCCGGTAAAGGCCGGGATCCCCGGAAGCAGGGAAAATGTCCTGTCCGGCGCCGCGGCCTGGCCGCTGCGCCCCTGGCTGTACGACCTGCTGGAATCCGGACCGTTAAGCCGCCGCATTTTCACGGGCATCCTGCATTACCCGCGCTGGCGCTACATCGGCAGGAAGCTGGTGCCGGTGGACTGCGTGCCCGGCTCCCTTCTTCTGGTGGATACGGAGAAGTTCCTGCAGGCGGGGGGCTACGATGAAAATGTGTTCCTCTATGGAGAGGAGTACATGCTGGGCCACAGCATGCGGCTTCTCGGATACAGGACAGCCCTCCTGACGGAGGCCTCTTTCCTGCACCGGCACGGGGAGACTATCGGGAAAAGCTACCGGAAGCTGCTGGAGCGCCAGAAGCTCCGGGAGAAGAGCACGATGTACTACTACAAAGAGTATCTGGGGATCAACACCTTCCAGGAGCTCGTCACAAAGCTGTTTTACGCAGCAGTGAACCTGGAAGTGCGCCTGTTCGCAGAAAAGGGGTTTTGACTGTTCGCGGCCAGGGGTCTGTGAATTTCAGGCTTTCTTGCACTGAAGTGGTCATGAATCCGGCTTTTTAAAAAATGTGGACACACTTTTTGACTGGGATTGAAGCATACGGAGCAAAAAAAGCAGAGTTTGGCTGAGTGTGAAGCAGGTTTTGGGGAAGAATAGAGAAACGGGAAAAGAAAAATCGACAAATATTCAAAAAGTGTACATTAATACTTGTTTGATGCCCTTTTTTTTCTACTTATTCCTGCTGACAGCTGTGTCCACAAATCGTAAAAAAGCTGTTTTGTGACCACGGGGATCTATGAAGTCTGCTGGATGGTCAAAGTGCGGAGTATTTCTGTGCACAAACAACGAAGAAGCTGTGCAAAAAGCGCAGAGCTGGAAAGAAGCTGTGCAAAAAGCGCAGAGCTGGAAAGAAGCTGCGCAATAAACGCAGCTGGATACGGCGAAAGCTGTCTGCTATAAAAAAACAGAACAGATAGAAAAAGCAGAACAGATAGAAAAGATAGAAAAGAAAGAGAAAAAAGAGAAGGAAGAGAAGCGGATGAGAGAGAGCTGGAACAGGATTCTACTGGGCGGTGAGGGAAACATCGCCCGCAGAAATGTTCTGTGGAACACTGCCGGCAGCGCGGTCTACGCACTGACCAGCATGCTCCTCGGCGGCCTGGTGACAAGGGTCCTGGGGGCGGATGCCGGCGGTATCTTTTTCTTTGCCTTCTCGACCTTCGGACAGCAGATGTATATCGGCGCCTACTTCGGCATGCGCCCCCTGCAGGTCACGGACACGGCAGGCCGGCACAGCTTCGGCGAATACCTGCGCTTCCGGTACATGACCTGTATCGGCTCCCTGGCTGCGGCAGCTGCCTACGCGTTTCTTTTCGCGAAGAGCGGCACTGCCCGGACGGTCCTTCTTCTCATGGTGGTCTACAAGATCCTGGACGGATTCGCGGACTGTTTCGACTCGGAGTTCCAGCGCCAGGGGCGTCTTGATCTGACCGGAAAAAGCAATGCGTTCCGCACGCTGGTATCGGTGGCAGCTTTCTGTCTGGTCATGTTTCAGACCGGGGATCTGGTGCTTTCCTGCGCTGCATCGGTCTTTGGACAGGCGGCGGGGATCCTGCTGTTCTGCGTCAGTCCCCTGACGGCATTTCCGGGACTGCGGTACGAAGTGCGCGGGGGAAGCGCGGGGGAACTGTTCCGGGAGAGTCTCTGGCTGTTCCTGGCGGCTTTCCTTGACCTCTATATTTTTGCGGCGTCCAAGTACGCTGTGAACCGCTTCATGACAGATGCGGACAACAGCTACTACACCACGATCTTCATCCCGACCTCCGTCATCAACCTCATGGCGAATTTTGTGATCCGACCGGTGCTG
>CACZFV010000134.1 GCA_902780465.1 uncultured Lachnospiraceae bacterium | reverse complement strand
AACGGTATAAGAGAATAAAAGTGTTATAATGGCCCGGGGCGGGAGGAATTATTCCGCTCCGGGCTGATTTTTGCCTGTAAAATGGAGTATTATGGGAGTAAAGAACTACTGGAGGTAAGACACAATGAAAAGAACGATCGGAACAGCAATGAGCCTTATCCTCAGCCTGGCGCTGCTGGCCGGCTGCGGTGCGAAGGCGGAACCGACGACCGCGGCAGCACAGCAGACCGCGGCGCAGACAGAAGCAGAGAAGGCGGAAGCGGAGATGGAGAAGGCAGAAGCTGCGGCGGAGCAGACGGCAGCGGAAGCTGCAGAGGACGAGGACGATGAGATCGCGGACGAGGACGTGGAAGGCGAGCTTGTGATCTACACTTCCATGTATCCCTTCGCGATCGAAATGATGGACCAGGCCCTGAAGGAGAAGTTCCCGAACCTGCAGCCCGGCAACGACGGAAGCTTCTTCTATTATTCTGGCACCAGCGCCCTGATCACGAAGATCTACGGTGAGATGGGAGACAACCACGACCAGCCTCTGGATGCGGACATGTTCATGGTGGCGGAGCCGGCCTTCTCCCTGGAGCTGAAGGACTACGGCTACCTGCATCCCTTCAAGGTGAAGAACGCGGACAGTCTGCTTCGTTTCGATTATGATAAAGAAGGATACTGGTATCCGGTGCGTGTCCTGAACATGGTGCTTGCAAGCAATCCCGAGATGGAGCAGCAGTGGGCAGAGAAGGGCGTGAACATCCCGAAGACCTTCAAGGATTTCGCTTATGATCCGTCCCTGAAGAACTACATTTCCATGAGTGACCCGATGACCAGCGGCTCCGCCTACGCTTCCGTGGTGGCCCTGCTGGACAAGTACGGCGAAGAATACCTGGACAAGCTGAACGAGAACAAAGTCATGCGCGAGTCCGGATCCACCGCCATCGCGAAGCTCCAGAGCGGAGAGTGCGCCTCCATCATGATCCTGGAGGAGTCCATCCTGAAGATGATCGACGACGAGGAGAAGAAGGGGAACGAAGTAAAGAACCTTAAGGTGACCTACCCGGAGGACGGCGTCATCCTCATCCCCTCCACCGTCATGATCGTAGCGGAAGAGTACTCGAAGAACGTGAACACCGAGGCGGCCGAGGCGGTCGCAAAGTGGATGCTGACCGAAGAAGCACAGAAGATCATCACCCAGGCCTACATGCACTCCGTGCTGGTCTCCGGTGTGGACTGCCCGGCCCACTCCATCGACACCAACGAACTGATCGGGATGGACATGGGCGTCAACTGGGACAAGGCATATAAAAAGGCAGCGAAATATAACAATGGAAATGAGAAGCGGGAAGAAAACCACATTCCCGGCAGTGAAGCTGTGCCTTGCCCTCCTGTTCCTTCTGGGCGCGGCCATGGTCTTCGCGGGTCACAAAGGGAAGACATTGTACAGCGGTGCGGCAGCCGGCGCTGAGGGCAGCCTCAGCGCCGCCTATGAGCTGTCCCGCGACGCCGACAAAGTCCTGGACCAGGGCATCCGTCCCGCCCTGGACCACCTCACGGATGAAGAGCGGGCAGCAGTATCCGAGATGGTGTCATTCATGGTGTCAGGCACCCTTACGGAAAGCTTAAGAAAAAATGAAGATACCGTAATGGTGCCTGACACCGTAAAGGAAATGAAGATGCTCTTCATCCGCTGGCAGTTCACGGGGCCGAAGCTGAACGCGACGGAGCGGAAGAAGATCACGGGGCTGGGGGAGAAGGAAGCGGAGGAGCTCCGGGTGGAGCTTCTGAGGTGCATTGCGGACGAAACGAGGGAGCTGCCTGCCGCGGCAAGGAGCCGGGCAGGGAAGCTTTCCGGGACGGAGCGGCAGGCGATGCTTCTGCAGATGTTCTTCACGAGCTGTGGCACCTGTGTGCCGGAGCTTCCGGACCATGTGAACCAGATGAAGAAGAGCGTGCGCGGAAAGGAGCAGCAGGAGCAGGCCTTCCGGATGATCGCCGCCGGTGAGGAGAGAGGGGGCTTCCGATTCATCGCGGGCCGCGGGAACACGGTCATTCTGCTGGGTGTTCTTTTCATGCTGGACGCGGTGATGATGGCTCTCATGATGGCGGCGGGCAGGCAGTGGGCCTTTGAATTCAAGTGGGTGCTGATCCTCCTCATCATCGATTTTCTGCTGGTGTTCGAGATGCTGCCGCTGTTCCACATCGTGATCCGGGCGCTGTTCCCGGAGGGGACCTTCTCCCTGTCCACCCTGCGGCGCCTCGGCTCCTATTCCCTGAATCTGGAGGCGGTGAAGAACACGGTGATCGTGTCCCTCGCCACGATGGTGGCGGGAACCGTCATCGCCTTCCCGCTGGCCTTCCTGATCGGCCGGACGGATCTCTACGGAAGAAAGTTCTTCCGTTCCCTCTTTGTCATCACCTACATGGTACCGCCTTACGTTGGCGCCATGGCGTGGCTCAGGCTGATGAACCCGAACGTCGGGGAGATCAACCTGTGGCTCCGCAGGATCTTCTCCCTCGGGGGCGGCCCCGGCCCGCTGAACGTCTACAGCCTGCCGGGCATGATCTGGGTGATGACCAGCTTCTATTTTCCATACGCTTTCATAACCCTGAGCCGTGCCATGGAGAAGATGGACCCGACCCTGGAGGACGCGAGCCGGATCTCAGGCGCATCGCCCCTGGAGACCGTGTTCCGGATCGATCTGCCGCTGATGCTGCCGTCCCTTCTTGCGGGCGCGCTGCTGGTCTTTGTCAGCGCTGCCAGCTGCTACGGCATCCCCTCCATCATCGGTAAGCCGGGCAACGTCAGCACCGTCACGACGCGCATCGTGGAGTACACCGCGCTGGGACAGCAGGGCCTGAGGGATGCTACGGCGCTGTCCGTCTTCCTGATGGCGACGGCACTGCTCCTTCTCCTCCTGTCCGATGTGGTACTGGCGAAGCGGCAGTACATCACGGTGTCCGGAAAATCCGTCACGCCGACTCTGGTGCGGCTGCGCTCTTTCCGGGTGCCCTTCACCATCCTGGTCTCCCTGTTTGCAGTCGTAGTGATCGCCCTGCCCTTTGCCACCATCCTCCTCACCTCCTTCAAGACGGACGTGGGAAAGAGCGTGCTGGCGGCGGGGAACTTCACTACAGCGAACTGGTCTTCCGTGTTCGCGCGGAACGAGACCCTGCACTGTCTGAAGAATTCCCTTACCTACGCTCTCATCGCGGCGTCAGTTGGGATCCTCATCTCCGTGGTCATGAACTACCTGCAGCAGCGCACCAGGCTCTGCGGACGTTCCGTCCCGGCATTCCTCATCTCCCTCGGGTCCGGCACGCCGTCTGTAGTCATCGCCCTCGGGCTCATCATGACCATGCGGGGAAACTACGGCGTGAACATTTACGGTACAGCGCACATTATGATCATCGCCTATCTGGTCAAGTACCTGATGATGGGTATGCGCACCGTCTCCTCCGGCATGAGCCAGGTGCACGCCTCCCTGGAGGAGAGCTCCCAGATCGCCGGGGCCGGCTGGACGCGGACGATGCGGCAGATCACGGGGCCGCTCATCTTTCCGTCTATTGCCGCCGGATGGTTCCTGATCTTCATCCCGAGCTTCTACGAGCTTTCGATGACCACGCTTTTATACTCCGGCAGCACCAAGACCATCGGCTTCCAGCTGTATGAATACTGGACCTTCACCAGCCAGCCCATGAGCTGCGCCATGGCAGTCGGCATCCTGATGCTGATCGCCGCGCTGAACCTTGTGATGGCAGGCATCACGAAGGGGAAGTTCTCTATTTAAGCTGTCCGGAGACGCGGAAGATGCAGGCAGGAAAAGACAACAGGAAAGGACGATACAACAATGGCATCAGTCACCCTGAAAAATATCACAAAAGCATTCGGAAAAAATGTCGTGGTGCGGGATGTGGACCAGGTGATCCGCGGGGGAGAGTTCGTCACGCTCCTCGGTCCCTCGGGCTGCGGGAAGACCACGATCCTCAGGATGATCGCCGGCTTTGAGCGGCCCACCGAAGGCGAGATCTGGTTTGACGACCGCCCCATCTCCGGGGGGAAGACCTTTGTTCCGCCGGAGAAGCGGGGCATCGGCATGGTATTCCAGAACTACGCGGTCTGGCCCCATATGACAGTATTCGAAAACACCGCCTACCCCCTGACCATCCGGAAGTG
The DNA here is from genome assembly GCA_902780465.1 of uncultured Lachnospiraceae bacterium. Taxonomy (GTDB): domain Bacteria; phylum Bacillota; class Clostridia; order Lachnospirales; family Lachnospiraceae; genus Moryella. The sequence goes on along the minus strand of CACZFV010000134.1, from coordinate 3,142 downwards.
CCCGAAGGAGGAGCTGAAGGAGCGGGTGGAAAGGGCGCTTTCCCTCATGAACCTCACGGAATATGCGGACCGTCTGCCGAGCCAGCTCTCCGGCGGACAGCAGCAGAGAGTGGCCCTGGCCCGGGCCCTGGTGGCGGAGCCGGAACTCCTCCTTCTGGACGAGCCCCTGTCCAACCTGGACGCGAAGCTCCGGGAGTCCATGCGCTTTGAGATCAAACGTCTCCAGGAGAAACTGGGGATCACGGTGGTCTATGTGACCCACGACCAGACCGAGGCCATGGCCATGAGCGACCGCATCTTCGTCATCAACCGCGGCGAAGTGCAGCAGACCGGCACGCCGGAAGAGATCTACAACCACCCCGTGAACCCCTTCGTGGCGGATTTCCTCGGGAAGGTGGACTTCTTCCGGGGCGAAGTGAAGGACGGGCGGATCTTCTTCCCAGAGATGGGGAACCAGTCCATACCGGTGTCCATACCGGTGTCAGGCACCGTCAAAAAGTCCATGTCGGTGTCAGGCACCGGTGCCACGGCGTCAATCACGGTGCCAACCACGGCACCCCCGGTGTCAGGCACCGTCAAAAAGTCCATGCCTGTGGGGAAGGTCTATGCCGCGGTGCGCCCGGAGAACCTCCTGTTCACGGAGGACGGGGAGCTCAGCGGCACCCTTGAGACTCAGTACTACCTCGGGGACGTGGACGACTGCCGGGTCCGCATCGGCAGCACCCTGGTGCGCGTCATCACCGACGGCGCGGCCTATCGGCGCATGCAGAAGGGGCAGAGCGTCCGCCTGACTGTCCGGGATCTCATGGTCTTTCCTGATGATGGTTCTCTGGAGGAGATGCTGAAGATCCGGACCTGATACCGGAGAAGTGCAGCTGATACCGGAGAAGTGCAGCTGATACCGGAGATCCGGACGAAACGATTCTTACAGAAAGGAAGCTGCCGGCAGACCCGCGGCAGTGAAGGCAAAACAGTGTTCAGGAAAAAGCCTTTTTCAGCCACCAGGATCCTGGCATACGGTTTCCTTGTCTCGATCCTCTGCGGCACATTCCTCCTTATGCTGCCGGCTGCCTCCGCGCCGGGCGTGGAAACGCGGTTTATCGACGCGCTCTTCACTGCTGCGTCCGCCGTGTGTGTGACCGGCCTGGTCACGGTGCCGACCTTTTCCCAGTGGTCCTTTTTCGGCCAGTTCATCATCCTCCTGCTGGTTCAGACCGGAGGTCTGTGCATCATCGCCTTCACGATCCTCTTTTTCCTCATCATGGGAAAACGGACCGGCCTGAAGGAGCGCCTTTTGCTGCAGGCAGCCTACAATGTGGGTACCATGAGCGGCATCACGACCATGGCGCGGCACATCTTCACCGGGGCTTTCGTTGTGGAGGGCTGCGGGGCGCTTCTCGTCATGCCGCGGTTCGTAAAGGATTTCGGTCCCCGCGGCGTCTGGGTCAGCATCTTCCACGCGGTCTCCGCTTTCTGCAACGCGGGGATGGATATTATCGGACCGGACAGCCTCGCGCCCTACGCGGGTGATGTCTGGATAAACCTGGTGACCTCGGCCCTCATCATCCTCGGCGGGATCGGCTTCCCGATCTGGTGGATCATCCTTGGACGCCTGAAGGACCGGCTCTCCATGAAAGAGCGGCCGGCGAAGGCGCCGTATCCCGGGCTGTACCTGAAGACAGTCCTTCTCATGACCGGCGGGCTGCTTCTTGCCGGAACCGCGGCGGTCCTGCTCCTCGAATACAGCAATCCCGAGACCCTGGGCCCCCTTTCCTTCGGGAAAAAGCTTCTGGCTGCGTTCTTCCAGTCAGTGACGCTCCGCACCGCGGGTTTTTACACCATTTCACAGAAGAGACTCCGGAACAGCACATGCATGATCGCCTGCATTCTCATGTTTATCGGGGGATAGCCCTCCGGCACCGCCGGCGGCATCAAGACCACGACCTTCCTGATCATCGCCTTTACCGTGCTTTCCATGCTGAAGGAGAAGGATTTCACGGAGTTCCTGCACCGGAAGATCAGCGAGAACACGGTCCGGCGGGCCCTCGCGATCTTCATGGCGAGCCTTACGGCTGCTGTGGTCTCCATGACGCTTCTGACAGCAGTCTGCCCCGGCGATTTTCTGGACTGCCTGTACGAAGTCGTCTCGGCCGTCGGGACAGTAGGGCTTTCCCGCGGCCTCACGGAGAACCTGAACACCGCCGGAAAAGCAGTCATCATCGGGACGATGTTCCTGGGAAGAATAGGCCCCGTCTCGCTTTCCATGTTCTTCAACACCAGCCGGTTCCAGAACCTCATCGTATGCGCGGAGGAACCGCTGAGCGTTGGCTGAAGGATGCGGGGGAACCGCTGAGCTCCGGCTGGCGGACGCGGGGGAACCGTTGAGCTCCGGCTGAAGGACGCAGGAATGTATGGAAGATGGAAGTTAGTGAAGAAACAGGGAGGATCAGAGATGAAAAAACAGTCGTACATTATGATCGGACTCAGTGACTTCGGGATGCACATCGTGCGCTCCCTCGCTCTTTCCTCCGTCGAGCTTCTTGTGATAGACCGGGATGAAAAGAGGCTGGAGGAGGTCTCGGACATTGTCCTGAATACAGTCTGCGCGGACGCGGCAAATCCCGACGTCCTCAGCCAGCTGGGACTCTCCGAATTTGACGGCGCCGTTGTCGATACAGGACAGGACATGGAAAGTAAAGTGCTGATCACGATGCAGCTGAAAGAGCTGGGAGTGCCGAATCTTATTGTGAAATCGGTCAATGAGATCGAAGGGCGGGTCCTCCACAAGGTCGGCGCGGACAGGGTGGTCCAGCCTGACCGGGAGGTAGGGATCCGCGTGGCGAACCAGATCGTGAGAGGAAAATACTTCGAGGCGATCGAACTGCCGCCGGACTACAGCATCACAGATTTCGCCGTGCCGCCGGCCTGGTTTGACAGGTCCATCCGGGAACTGGAGATCAGGGCGAAGCATGGCGTGACCGTCTTAAGTATTCACAGAGGAGAGGATCGTTATCTGAACCCTGCTCCGGACTTTGTCCTGCAGAGCGGCGATATCGCGGTGCTGCTGGGCGAGACGGGAGAGACGAAACGGCTGCGGGAGCTTTACAGTTAGCACACAAAGGTGTCAGGCACCGTTAAGATT
>CACZFV010000133.1 GCA_902780465.1 uncultured Lachnospiraceae bacterium | reverse complement strand
CGATGTTGCCAAGCCAGGTGGCGACAGCCAGAAGGCCGAGGGCAGCCAGCAGCTGGTTCGCGGAGCCGAACAGAGCCCAGATCTTCGCGTAGCCGTTCAGGCCGAGCATGATGCCGAGGAACACGGTGATCAGTGTCGCGACGAGCGGATTGGTCAGGACTTTCTTGTAGCCGGTGACGGTCTCCGGGGTCTCGCCCTTGCTGCTGTCAAGCCAGAACTCCTGGAACATGAAGCGTGCAAGACGGGTAGCGGTATCCAGAGAGGTAAGGCAGAACGCGGAGTAGGTCAGCACCAGCAGAGTGTAGAGGATCTGGTAGGTGCCCGGGATCACGTCGTCCACCATGTGAGCGATTCCGCCGCCGAAGATGGCAGTGGCGCCCTTCAGGGCAGCGTCCGGATTTGTCTGGTTCCACTTGTAGGCATAGCCGACAGCGCAGAGGGTCAGGATCGCCAGGACACACTCGATCAGCATGCCGCCGTAGGCGATGGGCTGAGCGTCGCTCTCTTTATCCAGCTGCTTGGAAGTGGTTCCGGAGGAAACCAGAGAGTGGAAGCCGGAAATAGCGCCGCAGGCGATGGTGGTGAAGAGGACCGGGAAAAGGAAGGTCGGTCCGCTTGCGCCTTCAACGATAACTTCAGCCGTGGGCATGGCGCTCATGGAAGGATGCGCCAGGACGACTGCCAGGAACGCAATGAACAGCATTGCGTAAAGCAGGAACGAAGACAGGTAGTCACGGGGCTGGAGCAGGATCCAGACCGGGGTGACAGACGCGATGACAATGTACACGCCGACGATCCACATCCAGGTGCTGGAAGCAAGATAGATCGGGTGGAACTTCATTCCGACAGCGATGATCAGGACGATGGCGACAACACCCATCAGGGTAGCGGTCATCATCGGCATATTGCGGCGGTATACAAGGAAACCGAAGCAGATGGCGATCAGGATGAAGAGGATCGAGACCATGGCCACGGAAGCCTGGCTTGCGGACTTCTCAACATTCAGGACGCCGTCTTCAAAGGTCGCGCCGAAGGTGCCTGCCACGATGGAAGCGAAGGCTGCGACGACCAGGATCAGGGTCAGGTACGCGAAAATGATGAAGAGGCTCTTTGCTCTCTTGGACATATTTGCGGAAATGATCTCACCGATGGATTTTCCACCGTGACGTACGGAAGCAAATAATGCGCCGTAGTCATGGACACCGCCGAAGAAGATGCCTCCGATGATGATCCAGAGAGAGCAGGGCAGCCATCCGAACGCAGCAGCGCTGATGGGGCCGGTGATGGGGCCTGCGCCGGCGATGGACGAGAAGTGATGTCCCATCAGGACCGGTGCCTTGGCGGGGACGTAGTCGATACCGTCCTCCATGGTGTGGGCGGGGGTCTCTTTGTTGTTGTCAACACCCCATTTCTGGGAAAGCCAGGTACCGTAAAAACGATAGCCGCACCCCAGAGCAACGAGGGCAATGACCAAAAGTAATAAGCTGTTCATAAACTCTCCTTCCGTTACAAAAGCAGATCAAAACAATTGCTGATAATGAGTTACAGCAGTTTTTTCAATAATCCCGCTGTGTTGCGGCCGGCGGCGTTAGAGACGACAGCGCTTTCCCCCGTCAGCGCCAGCGCAGTGTGCGCCTCCGCCCAGCCTCGCAGCGAAAATTGAAAACTTTTTCTCCAGCGGTACTTCTTCAGGAGCTTTACCGCTTCCGCATCGGCGCTTCCGCAGATGAAGACCCCGACGATGCCGGAACACATATGTCCCGGGACCGGATCTACTTTTTCAAGACCGCGGCGCAGAGCTTCCTCCATGCAGGAGCGGAAGCTTTCCGCGGAGAGGTGGGGCAGGGTGAAGATATAGACATATTCGTGTCTGTCCGCAGACCACATCTCCGCTTTCCGGACCAGCATATAGCCGGTCTGATGCTCATGATACTCCGCACAGGCAGCAAGAGGAGCTTCCTCTGCGGGCATCCGGGTGATATCATACCACTGTGAATAGGCAGAGAGGAGCTTTTCCATATAATCCTCTCTGCTGCAGGACTGTTTTTCCATAAAAACCTGAAAGAATCCTTTGAGTTTAGAAAAAGTTAATGATTTTAATACGATTTTTAATTATATTCCAATTCCGGGGATAGTCAAGAGAAAAACTTCTCCACTTTACAGCGGGAAAAGCATTTCCCGCAGTGTGACAAAAGTATGACAGATGAACTATTATGATAAAGCCATCACAAAACGGAAAAACCGGCGGAAACGCCGGTGAAGGAAACAGGCGGCGGAAGCCGCGCAGAGGGAGGATATAATAATGAAAAGAATAATGGTGGCAGCAGCAGCGGCAGTGATGAGCATGATGATGACGGTCCCCGCCCTGGCGAAGACAGAGATCGCGAGAGATGAGACCGGCAACGGTATCACGATCTGGTACGACGACGGCAGCATGATCGACTACAACGCCCGCGGAAGCAGCCTGACCTATTATGATGAGGACGGATCTGAGTATACTTACGACGATGTGCAGCTCACCTCGTCTGATTTCAGCCGGTACACGAGAACCTCTTCCGGCAGCTCTTCCTCAAAATACGATGACGCGCGCGTCACGGACGCCTACTGGGACTATTCCGGAGGAAAATGCACGGCGCGCTGGGACGCGGACTACCGCTCCAAAGGAAAATACACCATTACTCTGTACCGTGACGGACATAAGGTGACGACTAAGACTTCCAGCGGAGGAAGCAGTGTGAACTTTTCGGATGACATCGCTGACTGCGGGAAGACCGGCGACTATTCTTTCACCGTAAAGGGAAAATGGTCCGGCGGCATCACCGATGAGGCGGATTCCGACGAACTTACCGTGAACAGCGACCGCATGGCGCTGATCCGCGGCAGAGGGAACAGCGGAAGCTCTTCCGGCAGCTCGAACCCGGGTTCCGGCCCCGCCGCAGCGACTACAGGATGGCAGTGGGTCAACAACAGCTGGAAATACCAGAGACCGAACGGCACATACGCTGCGAACTGCTGGGAGCAGGTGAACGGAAAATGGTATTCCTTTGACGCCAACGGCGTCATGCGCGCGAACCAGTGGATCCGCCACACTTCCAACGAGCATATCTGGTACTATGTCGGAAGCGACGGCGCCATGGTGACGAATGCCAACATCAACGGATGGAGCATCAACGCCAACGGTGAGTGCTGGTACTGAAGACAGGGGCACAGCCTGTATAAAGATCACAGCGGAATAGAAAAAGAAACGACGCTTCCGGACAGAAATTCCGGAAGCGTCGTTTTTTGTGCGGAAAACATCACGCGGAGGATGAAGCAGCGGAAGATCACAGACGGAAAAACTGCCCGGAGCGCTTCAGTACAGGGCGGAGAGCGCTGTAGACCGCGACGACGACCAAAGTGCCGACGGCGGCGTTGAAGGCAGTAACGCCTGCTGCCCAGGTCGCCATGATCTTCGAAACATCCTGCGGGATGCCGAGCAGGTAGGTCTTATAGATATATCCTGCCACAGGGTCCGCAATAACATTGAAGCCGAGTCCGGCCGCAGAAGCGAGGAACGTCCAGCGGAGAATGTAGGCATGATCGTGATCCTCTGTGATACGGGCGATCCTGTGGGCCACAAAACCGGAGATGAGGCCGATGCAGAGCTTCAGTACAAAGGTCTTCGGCGCGCTGGTCACATAGACAGGATCGATCAGATCAGCGATGGTCATTCCCAGGGAACCGGCGATGCCGCCGTACCAGCCTCCGAGGATCAGAGCCGCCAGGACGCAGAACGCGTTGCCGATATGCAGCGCCACCATGCCGCCGCCGGGAGTGGGCACTGGGATCTTCAGGAATGTGAATGCCACATAGCAGAGAGCGGCCATCAGTCCCGTGAGTACAAGTTTGTGTGTTCTTTCATTCAGCTGCGCCGGATTCTTTCCGGCTGCAGTACTTTCAATGGGGCGCGATCCGGTCATAGAAGCCTCCTTCCGCATAAAACTGGTTGTCTGTTTCTGTGATTTACATTATAATCGGATTTGACATCATGAAAAGAGCCAGTTTTGATAAAAAATATAAGGTCAGATCGAAGACATGATCACTTACAGAATGGAAGAACGCGGAAAAAAGAAAAAGGCGGATTACCTTTACGGTGAGATCAAGAAGGAGATCCTTGGGGGAACCATCAGGAGCGGAGAGAAGCTTCCCTCCAAACGTTCCCTCGCGGAACATCTGGGGATCAGCGCTGTCACAGTGGAGACTGCCTACGGGATGCTTCAGGACGAGGGGTATATCAGCCCCAGGGACAGGAGCGGATTCTATGTGAATCCGCTCCGGCTGCCGGCCAAGCCGGAGATGGAGAGCGGGGAGAGGACGGAAACTCCCGGCGGGGGAAAACTGATCCCTCCGGGAGAGGAGCAGAGTCCCAGGAGGATCGCAGCCCAGACCGGCGAGACCGTGGCGCCGGTGGAGGATTTTCCTTATACCTCCCTTCTCCGTATCGTCCGGGAGGTCCTGAATGATTACAGGGACAGGCTGCTTCTCAGGCCGCCGAACGCGGGCTGCATGGAGCTTCGGAGCGCGATCGCGGTGCATCTGAACCGGTACCGCGGCATGCAGGTACGGCCGGAACAGGTGATCGTAGGGTCCGGGTCAGAGTATCTGTACGGTCTCATCGCCCAGCTGTTCGGAGGGGAGACCGTGTTCGGACTGGAGGAACAGTCCTATGAGAAGATCCGCCTGGTGTACGCCGCCCACGGCGTGGCTCTGGAGCTGCTTCCCATGGACAGGTACGGGATCAGTGCCGGGGGGCTCAGGGACACCCGCGCCGGCGTCCTGCACGTCACCCCGTATCACAGCTATCCGACCGGCATCACCGCGCCGGCGGCCAAGCGCTACGAATATATCAGCTGGGCTGCAGAGCGGGGCGCCTGGCTGGTGGAGGATGATTTTGAGTCGGAGTTCTCTGTCCCGAGGAAACCCCTGGAGACACTGTACTCCATGGACAGGAACTCCAGCGTGATCTACCTGAACACGTTCACAAAGAGTCTGGCGCCTTCCATGAGGGCAGGCTATATGGTGCTGCCGGAGCGGCTCCTGCCCAGGTACCGGGAAAAACTTGGCTTTTACTCCTGCACGGTGCCTTCTCTGGACCAGTATGTGCTGGCGGAGTACATCAGCCGCGGGTACTTTGAAAAGCGCCTGAATCATATCCGGAGGAAACTGAGACAGAAAAAGAGCCCGCCGCACTGATGATGCGGCAGGCTCTTTTAAGTTCCGGTGTGTCTGTCCGGTCCGGAGGATCAGTGGAAGAAGCCGGCAAGGCTGAAGGCTACGATCAGACCGGAGAAGACGATGGAGATGGTGGAGCAGAGCTTGATCAGGATGTTCAGGGAAGGACCGGAGGTATCCTTGAAGGGATCGCCCACGGTATCGCCGACGACGGCCGCCTTGTGGTTGTCGCTGCCCTTTCCGCCGAAGTTGCCTTTTTCGATGTACTTCTTCGCGTTGTCCCAGGCACCGCCGGCGTTGGACATGAAGACTGCCATGGCGAAGCCGGTGACAGAGACGCCGCCCAGCAGACCGACCACGCCTTCACAGCCGAGGACCAGTCCGGTGGCGATGGGGACAACGATGGCGAGAAGGGCGGGGATGACCATCTCCTTCAGAGCGCCCTTGGTGCAGATTGCGACGCAGGAAGCGTAGTCGGGATCCGCGGTGCCTTCCATGATGCCCTTGATCTCACGGAACTGCCGGCGGACTTCCACCACGATATGCTGTGCGGAGTTCTGGACTGCGCTCATGGTGTATGCCGCAAAGACAAAGGTCAGCATGGCGCCGATAAACAGACCGACAAGGACCAGCGGGTTCGTGAGAGAAAGATCCATGGCAGATTTGCCTGCCGCGGCGAGCTTCGCGTCCGCGATGGAGACGTAGGAGACCAGAAGGGCGAGAGCAGTCAGGGAAGCGGAGCCAATGGCGAAGCCCTTTCCGGTGGCTGCGGTGGTGTTGCCGAGGGAATCCAGAGCATCCGTGCGCTCACGGACCATCTCG
>CACZFV010000132.1 GCA_902780465.1 uncultured Lachnospiraceae bacterium | reverse complement strand
TTTCATGAACACGACCGAGAAGTCCATGTACTACGTCAACAAGATCAACAGCCCGTGGCTCGGCGTCTATCCGGATTCCGGCAACCTTACCAACGCCAGCCTGGACTACGGCACCACTGTCCCTGACGATCTGGAGACCGGCCGCGGCCATATCTTTGCACTTCATCTGAAAGAGACTGTCCCCGGGAAGTTCCGCGAGATCCCCTTCCTCACCGGCCACGTGGATTTTGATGCCGTGGTGAAAAAGGCATGGGAGCTTGGCATCCGCCGCTTTGTCACTGAAATGTGGTATGTGGGACAGGACAGCTGGAAAGAAGACATTAAATTCGCGAACCGCAGCATGAGCGCAGTCATCGACAAATACGCAAACGCCTGACGGTTCCGGCATCTGTGGAGGCTGAATATGAAAGTTGAAAAGAAAGTCATAAGCAACCTGAACAAATGTTATTCCATCACCGACATCACCGTGGAAGGAAAGCCCTGCTTCCTGGTGGCTGCGGAGAAAAAGGATCCCTGCTATCTTTTCGCGGAGGACGGCGAACTGCTGGAGACCGTGTGGACCGAGCCCGGCGGCATCATGACCATGACCCCCGTCCCCGGCACCGACGGGCAGTTCCTCTCTACCCATGAGTTCTTCTCCCCAAATGATTCTCTCAACGCGCGCATCGTGCTCGTGACCCGGAAGGAAAAGAACGTCTGGGAAAGAAAGACCATCTGCTACGCTCCCTTCGTGCACCGCTTCGGCATTCTGAAGCGCGGCGGCGTGAACTACATCATCGTGTGCTGCCTGAAGACCGGCCACGAATTCAAGAACGACTGGAGATTCCCGGGCGCCTGCTTCGGTGCGGAGCTTCCGAAGGATCTGTCCGCGCTGGATGAGGACCACCCGCTGGAGCTGAAGCTCATCAAGGGCGGCATGCTGCAGAACCACGGCTTCTCGAAGTTCTCCCACGGCGGACACGATGCAGCCCTGGTAGGCTGCGAGCAGGGAAGCTTCATCTTTGATCCGCCGGCAGTCCGCGGCGCCGACTGGACCGTCACCCAGGTCCTGAACGTCCCCACCAGCGACTCCGTCCTGATCGACCTGGACGGCGACGGAAAGCCGGAGCTTGGCGTCATCAGCCCCTTCCACGGCAACTCCCTCACCATCTGGCACCTGGACGAGTTCGGCAACTATGTGCCGCAGTGGAAGTTCTCCGCTCCGGAGAAAGAGACCGAGATGCTGCACGCCACCTGGGCCTGCGAGATGCTGGGCAAAAAGACCTGGATCGTCGGCTGGAGAAAGGGCACCAAGGACACCATCGCCATCACCTGGGACGCGGAAGCGGGCGACTATCATGTGGAGTACATCGATAAGAACACCGGCTGCGCCAACGCGATGCACTTTGTGAACAGCGAAGGCAAGGACTGCATCGTCGCCACGAACCGCGAGATCGACGAAGCCGCGCTGTACACCGTCACAGAGTAATGTCACAACCGGGAGCCGGAAAAGTGTACATACATCTGCGGAGCTTTGTATGTACGATTTGCCGATCCCGGTGTATCACGCATAAAGGAGGCTGCAAATGCTTGAAGAACTGAAACAGAAGGTATACATCGCCAACATGGAACTGCCGAAGCGCAACCTGGTCACCTACACCTGGGGCAATGTCAGCGGCATCGACAGAGAAAAGGGCCTTTTCGTCATCAAGCCCTCCGGTGTGGAATATGACGAGCTGAAGCCGGAAGACCTGGTGGTCATGGACCTTCAGGGCAAGAAGGTGGAAGGCGACATGAATCCCTCCTCCGACACGAAGACCCATCTGGTGCTCTACAACGCATGGCCGGAGATCGGCGGCATCGTCCACACCCACAGCCCCCATGCAGTGGCATGGGCCCAGGCCGGACGCGACATTCCCGCCTACGGCACCACCCACGCGGATTATTTCTACGGTCCCATCCCCTGCGCCAGAAGCCTGACCGCGGAGGAGATCGAAGAGGATTATGAGACCAACACCGGAAACGTGATCGTCGAGACCTTCGCAGAGAGAAATCTGAACCCGATCCACGTGCCGGCAGTGGTCTGCAGAAACCACGGCCCCTTCACCTTCGGCAAGGACGCCGCCCAGGCGGTCTACCACGCAGTGGTCCTGGAGGAGGTCTCCAGAATGGCCATGTTCACCGAGTCCATCAACCCGAAGGTCGGTCCGGCCCCTGCCTGCATCCTGGACAAGCACTTCATGAGAAAGCATGGTCCCAACGCCTACTACGGCCAGGGCGGCGCGCACTGAAGCGAAACCGAACCGAAAGAAAATATCTGTTTACCAAGCTTCTTTAATATAGTAAGCTGATATCAAATCCAATCTGTGGAGGTGATGCTATGACAGACGAATTAAGGAAAGAACTGAAACTGAAGGCAATTGATGTGCGTGAAGGCATCCTGACCGCGACCCACGGCGCCAAGGCCGGACACCCGGGCGGCAGCCTTTCCGCGGCTGATGTTTTCACGTACCTCTATAACGTTGAGATGAATATCGATCCGAAGGATCCGAAGAAGGAAGACCGCGACCGCTTCGTGCTCTCCAAGGGCCACAACGCGCCGGGTCTCTACGCCGCTCTGGCGCACCGGGGCTTCTTCCCGGTGGAGGATCTTCCCACCTTCCGTCACATTGATTCCTATCTTCAGGGCCATCCGAACATGAACCTGGTCCCCGGCGTGGACATGTCCACCGGTTCCCTGGGCCAGGGTCTCTCTGTGGCCTGCGGCATGGCGAAGGGCGCCAAGTTCCTTGGAAAGTCCTTCCGCACCTATGCCCTGATGGGCGACGGCGAGATCGAGGAAGGCCAGATCTGGGAAGCTGCCATGTTCGCTGCCCACTATAAGCTGGACAACCTCTGCGCCATCGTTGACCTGAACGGTCTGCAGATCGATGGCCCCACCGCCGTTGTCATGAACAGCGCTCCTGTGGACGAGAAGTTCAAAGCTTTCGGTTTCGAAGTGATCACCGTCAACGGCGGCGACTTCGACGACCTGGAGAAGGCCTTCGATTTCTTCCACAAGAACATTGGCTCCGGCAAGCCCACCGCGATCCTGATGAAGACCCTGAAGGGTCAGGGCGTCTCCTACATGGAAGGCCAGGTCGGCTGGCACGGCAAGGCCCCGAACGACGCTGAGTATGAGCAGGGAATCAATGAACTCGAAGCCGCCCGCAAGGCGATTGAGGAGGTGTGATCATGGCAGACATCAAGAAAGTCGCGACCCGTGAAAGCTACGGCAACGCTCTGAAGGAACTGGGCGCAAAGAACCCGAAGGTTGTCGTCCTCGACGCTGACCTTGCGAACGCCACCAAGACCCAGACCTTCCAGAAGGCTTATCCTGACCGTTTCTTTGACTGCGGCATCGCCGAGTCGAACCTGATGTGCGTCTCCGCCGGACTGGCCTCCCTGGGACTCATCCCCTTCGCCTCCACCTTCGCAATGTTCGCGGCAGGCAGAGCATTTGAGCAGGTGCGCAACAGCATCGGATATCCGCACCTGAACGTGAAGATCGGCGCGACCCACGGCGGCATCTCCGTCGGTGAGGACGGCGCGAGCCACCAGTGCTGCGAAGACTTCGCCACCATGCGCTCCATCCCTGGCATGACCATCATGAGCCCCTCCGATGACGTCGAGGCCCGGAAGATGGTCCTGGCTGCTGCTGAGATGGAAGGCCCGGTCTACATGCGCTTCTGCCGTCTTGCGACCCCGGTGTTCCACGCTGAGGATTACGATTTCAAGGTCGGCAAGGCTGAAGTGCTCCGCGAGGGCACCGATGTCGCCATCATCGCCAACGGCATCCTGGTCCCGGAAGCTATGGAAGCAGCTGAGACCCTGGCAGCGGAAGGCATCTCCGCCTACGTCATCAACATGCACACCATTAAGCCGCTGGATACCGAAGCAGTCATCACTGCTGCAAAGCGCTGCGGCGTTGTGATCACTGTGGAAGAGCACAGCATCATCGGCGGTCTCGGCGAAGCAGTCGCCTCCTGCCTGGCAGAGTCTTATCCCACCAAGGTGATCCGCATCGGCGTGAACGACGAATTCGGCCACTCCGGCCCTGCTGTCGCCCTGCTGAAGGCATTCGGCCTGAGCGCGGAGAACATCGTGAATAAAGCGAAAGCTGCTGTCAACAGTAAGGGAGACGACGCCCTTACCAGCTTCTGACGCATCTGATCCATCATCTTAAAAGGAGACAGGGGACGGTTCTCTGTCTCCTTTTTTAAAAGAAGAAAGGACTTAACTGCTATGGGTGAATTAAAGTTTGAAAAGCTTTTTACCAGAGTGCAGAACGGAAATGACGTGCGCGGTGCGGCCATTGCCATCGACACAGAGCCCAGGACCCTCTCCGCTCCGCTGGTGAAGTTCATCGCCCGCGCTTTCGCGGATTACCTGGCGGAGAAGACCGGCAAGGAGAAAAAGGATCTCCGGGCGGGTGTGGGCCACGACAGCCGTATCACCGCGGAGATCATTAAAAACGCCTGCCTCTTCGGTCTCTCCGAAGTCCAGGGTTTTGACTGCGGACTGATCACCACTCCGGCCATGTTCCAGTCCACGGTGCTGCCCGCCAGTGATTTTGACGGTTCCGTGATGATCACTGCCAGCCATCTGCCCTTCAACAGGAACGGCATGAAGTTCTTCACGAAGGACGGCGCCCTGGCGAAAAAAGACCTGACCGGGATCCTGGCGCATGCGGCGGAGCTCGCGGAAGAATACGGCGACGAGGATCCGGAGAACCTTCTCAGCGCAGACCGTCTGCCCAGGGGAAGCATCGCAGCGCAGCCCTTCGACATGAAGAATGTCTACTGTGAACACATGAAGGCCCTGATCCGGAAAGAAGTGGATGCCCCGGATTACGATCATCCTCTGAAGGGTCTCCACATCGTGGAGGACGCAGGCAACGGCGCCTCCGGCTTCTTCGCGGAAGAGATCCTGGCTCCTCTGGGCGCGGATATCTCCGGCAGCGTCTTCCTGGATCCGGACGGCACCTTCCCGAACCACGTCCCGAATCCGGAGAACAGTGAAGCCATGGAGGCTGCCCGGCAGGCGACCCTGGACGCAAACGCGGACCTGGGCGTCATCTTCGACTGCGACGGCGACCGCGGCGCGGTGGTCTTCGCGGACGGAACGGAAGTGAACCGCAACACCCTGATCGCCCTTCTCGCGGCCATCATCTCTGAGAAAGCCCCCGGCTCCACCATCGTGACGGACTCTGTCACCTCCGACGAACTGGCGAAGTTCCTCACAGAGGATCTGGGAATGAAGCACCTCCGCTTCAAGAGAGGCTACAAGAATGTCATCGACAAGGGCATCGAGCTGAATGCCGCCGGCGAAGTCTGCGAGCTGGCCATCGAGACCTCCGGCCACGGCGCGTTCAAGGAGAATTATTTCTCCGATGACGGCGCCTACATCGCCACCAAGATCATCTGCCGCATGGCGCAGCTCCAGAAGGAAGGAAAGAAGATCGAGTCCCTGATCGAAAAGCTCGGCCAGCCCGCCGAGGCAGCCGAAGTCAGGTACAACATCACCGCGGAGGATTTCAAGGCCTACGGGCAGAAGGTCCTCGCGGACTTTGCCGCCTACTGCAAGGCGGATCCGCGCTTCCACATCGTAAGTCCGAACTACGAAGGTGTCCGCGTGGCCTTTGACGACGAAGAAGTGAAGGGCTGGCTCCTTCTGCGCACCTCTCTTCACGACCCGGTGATCCCCATCAACCTGGAATCCAAAGAGAGAGGCGGCGTCGCCGTCCTGAAGGAGCGCATCCGCCCCTTCATTGAGGCGCATCCGGAACTGAAATAATTCCAATTCCCGCAAGCGGGGCCTGAGTCCCCTTCTTTAATCGGTGAAGATCCGGCCTTTTGGCCGGATCTTTTACATTCAGACAGCCTGTTCCTCTTATCCGTCTGTGGATAACGCACCACAAATAAAGGTGTCCTGTGGATCAACACCTTCTTCCGGATCTCGTTTTGACAGGTCAAAACTTATGCGGTTTTCATGCTGGTCAGGAACTGTCCGGTCCTT
>CACZFV010000131.1 GCA_902780465.1 uncultured Lachnospiraceae bacterium | reverse complement strand
GTGACACTGTGGCTGCTGGTGCGCTCTACTTTCGCTCCGATCTCGCGGATGGCGTCCAGCATCATATTGATATCTCTTACATCCGGCAGATTTTCGATGCAGACGTCCTCGTCCGTCATCACTGCCGCCGCAAGTATTCCAAGGGCCGCGTTCTTCGCTCCGCTGACAGTCACCTCTCCTGTCAGGGGGGCGCCGCCCCTCATAATATATTGAGACATTGCTGCTCCTCTGGATCCGCGCTTATGAAATAACGCGGAAAATGGCTTTTACTGTAAACTAAAGTATAACACAAGCGTATTGATTCGTAAACGGTTTACCATAACCGTGCTCACTGCCGGGGAACGCAGGAGAAATCGTTCCTTCCCTTCAGGAACAGTTCCTCGGCCTCCGCCTGGGACAGTCTGTTCCAGCTCTCCGCGCCGGGATCGTAGACGGATACGGAGGTCTGATCATAGGCATAGATGACCAGCGGTGCACCGCTTTCTGTCCAGCCCAGCACCGGAAGTCCCTCGTTGACAAAGAAGAGCACGGACCTGAGCGGTGCGCCGTACAGATCCAGCGCGGAGCCGTCCTCCTTCGCCCGGAGGAGCTCCGGTACCGCATTGTCCACGTTCCGCAGCGTGCGGATGGAAGGCGTTGCCGCCCTGCAGTAGAACATGGTCCCTCCGAGCCTCGCGAGGCCCATGCTTCCGTAAGCTTTCTCCACCGCCTTTCCAGCTGTATCCGCTCCGCCGAGCCACGCACCGTGTCCGTAGATGCTGTATTTTCTTCTGAGCTTCAGGTTCTCAGTGAAATCCAGCACTGAGGAATCCTCAAAGCTGACCGACAGCGGCGCCGATGCACGGACTGTGTTCCTGCCAAGTCCCTTCGGCATGTTTGCCACGTAGATCTTTTCCTGCAGTTCCGACGTGACAGAGGGAACCACCGCCGCTTCTTCCGGCTTCACGTTGCAGACAATGGTATCCGTGCCGGCCGCAAGGAAGGTGTGATCCCCGGTATCCACGACCTTCGACAGGTGGATCCTCGATTCTTCGGTCCACACGTCGGTGATCAGTTTTCCGGCTTCCTCATAGTGGGCCTGGGAATCCAGGGAATCGTCCATGATCTCCAGAGCGTTAAAGGGAAGCTCCCGTTCCTTTCCGTTCAGGATCCAGGTGTTGTCCTTCTCCGCAATCCCCACCACGAGATCCCTGCCGATGAAGCCCACTGGTTTCAGGACCTGTCCTTCCCCGGAATTGATCTCTTTCTTTGTTCCTGTATCGAGGTTCATGAAATGGACCAGTGGGGATCCGTAGACCTCGTCTGTGTCCTGCCACGCGATGTCGGACCCGGAGGCGCTCACCGCGTAGTTGCCCTCGGAGAGGGATTCGCTGACCACGATGTACTCGTTGCTCAGAGTGTCGATACCGCAGAACGTCCGGCCCAGCTTCAGGTACAGCATACCGTTCTCACCGAGGTGGGACAGAGTCCTCACGTCATAGGACAGTTCTTCCCAGCTGCCCGGATAGGGCAGGAACGCCGTCTCCGACACCGTATTCTTCGGCGCGTCATAGCGGAGCAGGGAGATCCCGCAGGAGCCCTCTCTTTTTCCGCGGTTCATGTAACCGTACACCGCGAAAAAGATATTTCCGTCGTCCCCGCAGGAGAACACGCGGATCCCGTGCTTGGTGAAGTCCCCGCGGATCTCTGCGTTCTGGCCGTTCCGGAAGGACCAGACCTTCACACAGCGCTTCCGGTCCGCGTCGGCGACCCAGAGGTCTCCGGCGGACACAAAGGCGGTGTACATGTGCTCCGGGCTCTCCACTGCCTGCACACTGCTGTCCTCTCCGATGCCAAGCACGATCCGGTCGTCCTCAAAACAGTCGTCCGTGCCGGTGAAGATCTCGTGCATGGTGCGTGTGTAATCCATCATGTAGAGACGCTCCGGTCCCTTTCTCATGACAAAGCTCTCGCAGATCTCGAACCGGAGCCGCTCTCTGCCGCTCCCGCCTTCCGCGATCAGATTTCTCTGGAGCACGCCAACGCTTCCCGTATATTCCAGAAGCCTGAGATCCGCCTGACCCACAGGACGAATGTTCAGGCCGCCGTAGGTCAGCTGGTTGAAATTCGATTTCAGGTCCACCCGGCCGAAAGTCGTGTTGTCTCCGGTATCTCCGGTCTCCAGGTAAGTCGTGTTCTCCCTGGCGCTGTCGTAGTCAAAGTTCCTTTCCGAGAAGGACTCGGCCAGTTCAGCCATCTCCGCCCCCCGGCCGGTCCCGTCAAAACCGATCCTGGAATAATAATGGATATCGCCGCACTCCACGGTCGACAGGATCACGTCCATCCTGTACTCTTTCCCGGACCGGACCAGATTCTGGATCGGAAGGACAAAGGAGAAGCCTTCGTTCCGGCGGATCTCCGCGGGGAGCTCCGTCCGTTCGATCAGATTGCTGAGATCCGGCGTCCGGATCTCATAGCGGATGCCCGTGACCGTCAGCCGGTTCCCCTGGGCCTCCAGCGTAAGCTTCCGGTCCGCCGGCAGAAGGATCAGCGTATCCGCCGCGATATCGGCGTCCGTATCCGTCAGATATCCTCGCATCACATCCATCTTCCGGCCGCAGGTCTCCGCCCACAGCACCGGAATGCGCGGTTCCGAAAGCACTGTATATGTCACGCCGGCAGTCTCCGCGCCGTCCTTCGGCGAAAGGCGGAACCACACCGCCAGCGATATCAGAAAGAGTAAGATCAGTCCGGGAATCTTAAATTTTGCTCTTCCCATCCAAAACCTCCACAAGTGTTGATTTTCCGACCGTTATTGGTATATGATGTATAATAATCTCACACAAGTCAAGTACAGGACATATATATGTGCCTGTACTGACTGAAAAAAGCATCGCTACATCATATACCAATAAGGATCGGAGGGCATATGACACCGGAGAATATGGACCGCAGGGTCCGGAAAACAAGGACAACGCTGCGCGCATGTCTCGGAAAGCTCCTGAGGACCAAGAAGATCCAGGACATCAGCGTCAGGGAGCTGGCGGACATGGCGGACATCAACCGCGGCACATTCTACCTGCATTACCGGGACGTGTACGACCTGCTGTCGCAGATCGAGAGCGAGGTCCTGAAGCAGTTCTCGGAACTGCTGGACCAGCACGCCTCCCTGTCCCTGAGCGACGACCCGAGGCCGCTGCTCTGCGACCTGTTCCAGCTGATCCGCGACAACGCGGACCTGACCCGGTGTCTTATCGGCCCGAACGGCGACATTCAGTTCCTGAACCGCCTCCGCGCCATTTTCAACGAAAAAGTGATCACTCCCTCGCTCCGGGAGCTGAACCTGAAGGATACCGAGGACTACAGCTACTGGTACGCCTTCATCAGCGAGGGGTTCCTCGGCATCATCAAGCTCTGGCTCGAGGACGACGCCGCCGTCCCGCCGGAGGAAATGGCGGACAAGTGCGTCAGCATGATCCGCGCCGGGTTCCGGGCGTTCATGGCACCTGAGGAGCGGGAGTAAATTCCGGGGAGCAGCTCCCCGGATACGGGACCAGCAATAAAAGAGACTGCCGTGATGATTTCAGGCAGTCTCTTTTTTTATATGTCTTTCCGTTTAAGATCAGTTTGCGTCCGGCTTCTCGACCTGAACGATGGCAGCCTTCTGCATGGGAATACGGCAATTTTTGTTGTTGCCGAACTCAACGATGACCGTGTCGTCTGTCATATCGATCACAACGCCGTAAAAACCGGAGGTCGTAAGAATGGAATCGCCTACGGCAACGCTGGACAGCAGAGCTTCCTGCTGCTCTCTCTGCTTCTTCTGAGGTCTGTATGCCATGAAATAGATCAGGGCGCCGAAGAATATAATGTACACACCCCAGAACACAAGATTGTTTGTCATTCTTTTTCCTCCATGCTATCGAGTTTTTTCTTTTTGTACGCCGCGAAGTTTCCGGCTTCGATGGCGTCTCTGATCTCGCTCATCATTTTATTATAAAAATATAGATTGTGCAAGACGCAAAGGCGCATGCCCAGCATTTCCCCGGCCTTCAGCAAATGGCGTATATAAGCTCTTGAATAGGATCTGCAGGCCGGGCAGCCGCAGCCTTCCTCGATGGGCGCCGGATCGGTCTCATACTTCCGGTTGAAGAGATTCATCTTCCCGTGGTTCGTGTACACATGTCCGTGGCGTCCGTTCCGGCTGGGATAGACACAGTCGAAGAAATCCACTCCCCGCTCCACACCCTCAAGGATGTTGGCCGGTGTTCCCACACCCATCAGGTACACGGGCTTGTCCTTCGGCAGGTGGGGCACCGTCGCATCCAGAATGCGGTACATTTCTTCTGCGGGTTCGCCCACTGCCAGTCCTCCGATCGCATAGCCGTCCAGATCCATCTCCCGGATCGTCTCCGCATGTTCGATACGGATGTCCTCCAGGATGCCGCCCTGGTTGATGCCGAAGAGAAGCTGTTCCCGGTTCAGGGTGTCCGGCAGGGAGTTCAGCCGGTCCATCTCCTCCTTGCATCGTCTGAGCCAGCGGGTGGTCCTGTCCACGCTTCTGCGGATGTAATCACGCTCCGCAAGGCTGGGCGGACACTCGTCGAAGGCCATGGCGATGGTGGATGCCAGATTCGACTGGATCCTCATGCTCTCTTCCGGGCCCATGAAGATCTTTCTCCCGTCGATATGGCAGTGGAAGGTGACGCCTTCTTCCTTGATCTTCCGGAGTCCTGCCAGGGAAAA
This sequence comes from uncultured Lachnospiraceae bacterium, assembly GCA_902780465.1. Classification (GTDB taxonomy): domain Bacteria; phylum Bacillota; class Clostridia; order Lachnospirales; family Lachnospiraceae; genus Moryella. Next base: position 1,326 of record CACZFV010000131.1, on the reverse strand, counting down.
CACCTGGAATCCGCCGGAATCTGTCAGGATGGGGCGGTCCCAGTGCATGAACCTGTGAAGTCCTCCCATCTCCCGGATCAGCTGGTCTCCGGACCGCTTCTGGTCCCCCGGCCGGACATGAAGATGGTAGGTGTTGGAAAGCTGCACCTGGGTGCCGATCTCCTTCAGGTCGTCGGTCGAGACCGCGCCTTTGATGGCCGCGACGGTCCCGACATTCATGAAGACCGGTGTCTCGATGACACCGTGGACTGTCTCCATGTGCGCGCGCTTCGCGCGGCCTTCCGCCGCGATGATTTTATATTTCATAGGTCTCCTGCAGGTTCAGGTCCTCAGACCTGAGCGCCGTCTTCCCGGACCTGCTTCTTTCCTTTTGCTTTCTTCTGCTTTCTCTGGCTGGCAGCCTTTGCTTCCTCTTCCTTCCGCTGCTGCGCTTTCTTATCTTCATTCTTCTTTTCCATGATGGACCAGATGGCGGAAGCAAGGCACACGGAGGAGTAGGTTCCGCAGACGGTACCGACCATCAGCGGGAGTGTGAATTCCCGGATGGAGGAGACGCCCAGCACGAACAGGCAGATCAGAGCCAGGAAGGTGGTCACAGAGGTCAGCACGGATCTGGAAAGGGTCTCCGTGATGCTCAGGTTCGCGATCTCGTCCCTGCTCATGCCGACCTTCAGGTTCTGGTTCTCTCTGATACGGTCAAAAACAACGATGGTGTTGTTGATGGAGTAACCGACCAGGGTCAGGACGCATGCCACGAAGGTGGAGCCGACGCTCCAGCGGAAAATGGCGTAGAAGGTGATCAGCACCAGCACGTCATGCGCGAGGCAGGCGATGGCTGCGGTCGCGAAGCGGATGTCCGCGAAACGGAAGCGGATGTAGATCATCATGAGGAACAGCGCAACGATGACTGCCATGAAGGCCGCGCGCCTCATCTCTCCGCTGATGGTTCCGGAGATGCTCTCTGCGGTGATCTTTTCCTGGTCAACGCCGAACTTCTCGGACAGCGCGCTGTCCAGAGCCACTCTTTCTTCCACGCTGAGGCTGCGGGTCTTGATGATGACCTCGTTGGTGCCCTGTACCTTGGAAGCCTGGATGTCGGCATCTCCGGTGATCTGCTGCACCACCGGCTTCACCTGCTCGTCGATTGCTTCGAGGGACATGTCTTCGTTGAAGGTGATGTTGGTGGAGGTACCGCCCTTGAAGTCAAGGCCGAGGTTCAGCGGGGAACCGGTGCTTCCGGCAAATACGCCCATGGCGATGATGCCCGCCGCGATCACTGCAGCAGCGCCGGCGAAGAACATCTTCTTCTTGCCGATGAAGTCATAG
>CACZFV010000130.1 GCA_902780465.1 uncultured Lachnospiraceae bacterium | reverse complement strand
AGTATGGTCCCGGCCGACATTGTCAGAATAAGGATGGCTGTTTTCATGCCTCCCCCCTCTCCCGCCCGCGCAGCAGCGTCATCACCAGCGTAATAAAGACCATTGCCGGGATCAGAAAGCGGTCCCGTCCGAACGCCACAAGACAGAGAGCAGTGCACAGAAGCCCGGTGACTGCGGGGACATGATCCTCCGATGTGATCCACTGCTCTGTGAAGGAAGCGACGAACAGCGCGGTCATGGAGAATTCGATGCCTGCCGTTGAAAAAGGCAGCACCGCCCCAATGAGGCTTCCGATGATACTCCCTGTGACCCAGTAACAATGATCAAAGAAGGACACAAGAAACCTGTACAGGTCAGGCTCGGCGCCGTCGGGGATCTTCCCGTCACAGAGAAGAGAGTATGTCTCGTCGGTAAGGGTAAAGATCGTGTACGGCTTATATTTCCCCAGGTCCTTGTACTGATCGATCATGGAGATGCTGTAGAACAGGTGTCTTGCGTTCACCATGATCGTTGTAACGGCTGTCGTCAGGACAGATGCCCCTCCCGCGATCAGCCCGATTCCCACATACTGCAGGGATCCGGCGTAAATAAAGCCGCTCATGGCTGCCGCCCAGAGGACGCCGTACCCGGCATTCCTGAGAAGGATCCCGAAGCCGGCCCCCAGGACCAGGTATCCTGCCATAACAGGAACCGTTTTATAAAAAGCCAGTTTTACCGTCCGGGCATCGTTCATCGCTTCCGGTCCCCCTTTCTATCAGACTTTGAATGATTATAACATGATAACAGAAAAATGCCGTCCGGTCATTCCGGACGACATTTTTGTCATAAACTTTTTTATACGCTTCAGACGTTTCAAAATTTTACGCCGCAGGTGCTTCAGTCACTTCCGGCTCAGGGCTCTGGTATTCTGCCCCGCCCACGCCGAGGATAAATCTGCAGATATCCTTGAAAACGGGAAGAGCCAGCAGTACACCGAACACCTTACCCTTTCCGAAAGCTTTCGCCAGCTTCAGGCCCTCCGGGATGCCGATCAGGAATCCTGCACCGAGCAGGACGTAATAGACGACAGGCAGTCCGGCCATACTGAAAGCGAAAGCGGCCTTTCTGCAGACTTCAGCCAGAAGACCGAACCAGCCTTTCCAGCAGACGGAATACTCCTGACAGACATTCAGGAACGGGATCAGGCTGTGCCATCCTTTTTTGCCCGCCTTGCGGAGGATGCGCCATCTGCCGATGGTCATCAGGATCGTGCCGATCACCGCCCAGAGGAGATAATAGGGCGTAAGGCTGACGGCCTTTTCCAGAGCAAGCGGCTTCCCGTCATAATCCGGGGAGAGAAAGTAACTGATCTTCTCCTCGAAATCCTTCTCGCTGGCAAAGGCGCCGATCTTGACAAAACCTACCTTCCCGTCGCGGTCGATGAAGACCGTGGTCGGGAAGCCGGGGAACTTCATGAAGCTCAGTCCATCTCCCGCGAGCCCCATCGGGAAGGACAGCCCGTGACTGGACTTATACTCGGAGATCACTTCCATGGTGTCATTGGGATCCCCGCTGACAGAGATGATCTCCACCCGGTCCTTGTTCGCCTGGTATACGCTCTCCATTCCCGGAAACTCCCTTTCGCAGGGACCGCACCAGCTGGCAAAAACATTAAGGACCACCAGGTCCTTCTCCTTCAGGGTCTCGGAGAGATTGGCGGATGTTCCGTCTGTCAGGGATACCGTGAAATCAGGCATAGCCTGCCCCAGTTCAAGGCCGATTCCTGTATCAGTACTGGCGGAATTACCTTCCGCCTTCTTTCCGCAGCCGGCCAGCACGCCGAGAGCCAGCATCATTGCAATGCAGAATACAAGTGTTTTTTTCATTTTGTTTCTCCTTTGTGTTTATACTACTCTCTTTAACCTGAGTCTAACAGTCCTTCTGTCATAGAACCATCACAGGCTTTTAAGTAAGGTATCAGGAAAAGCCATGTGCTGCAGAGGTCTCTGCAGCACATGGCTTCACTATTACATCCTTACGTTTTCCAGATAACACTGCATCGCCCCATACAGATTTGCATCATTCTGGAACTTGCAGGTTACGATCTCTGCCCTCGGGATCCGATACGGGCAGTCTGAATAGAGTTGGTTCAGGTGTCTTCTGATATATTCGATCAGGACCGGCCCGTCGCTGACATCCTTCAGCGCCCCCATTCTGGCTTCCGCCATTGCTGCACACTTGGCATCATTCTCAATAACGATCTTCACGGGGCATCTCTCGTAGAGTACATGCCTGAAATAGAAATCATCGTTATAGCCAAGTGCTCCGCCCATCACGCAATAGCCATTCTCTGAATCTATGATGCCGGGCATACTGATCGCGATCCCCTCCACATCCGGCATATCATCATACAGTCTGCCGATCGCCTCGACCAGTTCAGTCCTCCCCTTCTGGGGAGTCGGGATCTTTCCTCTGGAGAGAATTGCTGCGTCCTGATCCATCAAAGCGTATTTGATGAAGGTCCCTCCGATATCAATAGAAAGAATGCTCATGGGTCTTCTCCTGCCATCTGCCGGTCAGCAGTCCGCCATCGTCTTTCCTTCTCCGACAAGTCCCTGGAAATCCTTCGTGAACTGAGCGATCGCAGCGTCGATCGCAGCGTTCTTTACCAGACTGTCGATGACGTCCGGCGCCACGGTCACTGCCTTCACACCGTATCTGGTGAGTTCCAGGACCTGCTGGCTGTTCTTGAAGCTGGCTGCCAGAAGACCGGAATCAAGGCCGTTCGCAGTGATCGCGTCGTGGATATCCTTGGAGACCTGCACACCGTCAAAGCCCATGTTGTCGATGCGGTTCACATAGGGCGCCACATACTCCGCCCCGCACTTTGCAGCGAGGAAGCCCTGCATTGCTGTGTAGATCGCAGTGCCGATGAAGCGGATGCCTTCTTTCTTCAGCTGCTTCATGGCCCTGAAGCCCTCGGGAATACAGGGGATCTTTACCAGCGTGGTCTTTCCGAGAACTTCCACGATCTTATGAGCTTCTTCTACCATCTCTTCTGCTGTCACCGCAGTGGCTTGTACGAACAGTTCTCCGTCCTCGCCGATGATGGAGCGGATCTCTTTCAGCACCTCATAGGGATCTCTCCCGGACTTCGCAAGGATCGAGGGATTGGTGGAAACACCGTCGATCGGATAGTATTCATAAATGCGGCGGATCTGCTCTACATTTGCGTCGTCAATACAGAATTTCATGTTTATTCTCCTCTCTGTCGCTGTTACAGCGTCTGTTCTGTTCTTCCGATGATATCGTCCTGCGTCGCTTTGCTTAATACATTGAAGAATGCGCTGTATCCCGCCACGCGTACGATCAGGTCCTTGTGCTTCTCGGGATGTGCCTGCGCATCCAGCAGGGTCGCCTTGTCCACTACATTGTACTGAACATGATAGCCTTCCAGACGGTTGAAGAATGTGCGGACGATGAATTCAAGTTTCTTTGTGTTCTCCGCTGTGGAAAGCATGGCAGGTGTGACCTTCTGGTTCAGGAGCACACCGCCCGTGATCTCATGGGTGGGAAGCTTGGATACGCTCTTGAACACAGCGGTCGGACCATGCTTATCCATGGAATGTGCGGGAGAGCAGCCCTCTGCGAGGGGCTCCTTCGCATGCCGCCCGTCAGGCGTGGCCATTGTTCCGAAGCCCTGGCCGACGTTGGCTGAGATCGAGGAAGTGCCGCCGTAGCGGATGCCGCCGATCGGGCCCCTGCCGAAGCGGGTGTTCTTATATTTCTTCATCTCGTCCAGGTAGGAAGCGTAGGCATCCACTACCAGCTGGTCAGCATAATCATCGTCGTTGCCGTACTTGGGAGCCTCGTTAATGAGCATCTGGCGGATCCGCTCTCCTTCCTCACCTGCGAAATCATCTGCCAGCGCGTTCATCAGTTCGCTGCGGGAGATCTTCTTCTCTTCAAAGACCAGTTTTTTAATCGCAGACAGACTGTCCGCCATGTTCGCAATACCGACCTGCAGACCGGAGATGAAATCGTAAACGGCGCCGCCTTCCTTGATGGTCTTGCCGCGGCCCAGGCAGTCCTGCGTCAGGCAGGAGCAGAGGATATCGGGCACTTCGCGTTCGCTGGCGATGTCGATCGCGTTCTCTACGATGACACTTGCCCGGGTCAGTTCCCGGATGGCGCCGTCCCAGGCCTTCATGAGATCGTCAAAGGACTTCATATCCCGGAAGTTTCCGTAATCCTTGACAAATCTCTTTCCGCTCGTCACGTCGATACCGTTGTTCATGACCATCAGAAGGATCCGGGGAAAGTTCAGGTAGCTCATTCCGGTGCAGCGGTAGCCCCACTTTCCGGGCACTGCGGTCTCCACACAGCCGATAGCGGAATAGCAGTACGCATCCTCTTTTTTGACTCCCTTCTCGATGAAAGAAGGAATGATGACCTCGTCATTGTTGAAAGCAGGCATGCCTGTTCCGAGCTTTAAGACTTCGATCGCCTCGTCCATAAAGGCCTGGCTGATATTCCTGTGATAGCGGACTGTCAGGTTGGGCTGCGGAAGCCTCGTCTGGCCGATAGATCTCAGGACCAGGAAGGACAGCTTATTGACGGCGTCCCTGCCGTCTGCGGTCTGTCCGCCGATGGTCACGTTCTGATACATGGGGCTTCCGGCGCTGGAGAAAGTGTGCGCCTGGGAGCGGACCTTGTTGATCGTGAGGGTCTTGATCCAGAGGTTGGTAAGAAGTTCAACAGCCTGGTCCTCTGTGATTTTTCCTTTTTCAAGATCTGATGCCAGATAGGGATATACATACTGGTCAAAGCGGCCGTAGCTGAGGGAATGCCCGTTGGACTCGATCTGCAGTATCAGCTGTATGAACCACACAGACTGCACTGCCTCGTGGAAAGTCTCCGCCGGTTCGTAAGGGACCTTACTGCAGACGCGGGCGATCTCGAGAAGCTCCGATCTTCTGGGTTCCTCTGCGCTCTCCGCCTTCTCCCGGGCCAGCGCCGCGAAGCGCTCCGCAAAACCCTTCACTGCATCGATGACGATCAGGACTGCCTTATAGAACTGATATTTGTCGATAGCTTCCGGCTCGGTCAGATCAAGCTCAGCCTTGAGCTTTCTCGCGCGTTCTTCATAGCCCCTGAGGCCGGCCTTCAGCATATTGCCGTAGTCCACTGCCAGATGTGCGTCGCCGGCGTTGAGCTTGCCCTCCATACCGAAAAACCCGGTATCCATGTAGACCTGCATCTCTTCCGGCATCAGCGCCTCTCCGCGGGAGCGGAGGTTATTGTTCTCCCAGAAAGGTGCGATCTCACGAAGCTGTCTTTTAGTCTCTTCCGTAATATAAAAAACATCGCCGTCGCGCTTCTCAAACAGGTCCAGCTCATCCATGATGAACTTCATCGTGTACTCCGGGAAGACCGGCGCACCGCGGTTGACGGAGGACTGGTTGCCGGCCAGGACTGTTTCATCCTCAATATAGATGTCCATCCTGGTCAGAATATTCTGCAGCATCAGTGCTCTCTTCATGACAGCAGGCTGGTTCATGTGTTTTCTGTAACTCTCCGTAGCAAGGACTGCGCGCTGCGCGTCGATATAGGGCTTCTGGTCCAGAACACTCTCGCGGTATGCCTGCATTCTGGGTGTCAGGAATCCGAAATGCGCTTTGTTTTCCATATGTATATCTCCTGATTTCTATCGAAATTTTTATCAGTTCCGTTCGTAACTTCATTATAGCGCAGCTTCATTCTTTGTCAACATTTATTTTAAATGAAGTTGTTTTAATTTCATTCGTAATTTATCGTTTACAGATTCTGCTATGGATGCTATCATGGGGGCAGACATAAGAACATTCGTATCTGATAATGATCAAATACCAGAATTTTTAAAGCCGCCGGTATCAGGGCGGCGGAATGGAGATCCAGTATGGAAATAAAAGGTATCATTTTTAATATTCAGAAGTTTTCCATCCATGACGGGCCGGGAGTACGGACCACTGTTTTTCTGAAGGGATGTCCCCTCCGCTGCAAATGGTGCGCCAACCCGGAGTCCCAGCTCACCAGAGTTCAGGTCATGTACCACAGTGACAACTGTCTCCACTGTCAGAAATGTGTGCATACCTGTCCTGAGAA
>CACZFV010000129.1 GCA_902780465.1 uncultured Lachnospiraceae bacterium | reverse complement strand
GTTGCCCTGGGAAGGCGTAAACTCCCAGACGAACTTATAGCCGTTGTCCAGTGCCTTGCTCTCCGACTGATTCAGGCTCCCTCTCGCCACATCCGCCGTGGAATTCACGTTGTTGGAGGCATAGGCGACCGGCAGATTATGCGCAGGCGGGAAAATATTCGCCGCGTCCTCCGTCAGGACCTTTGAAAATAATAAGATCCCGCCGATCAGCTTCGGACAGATCGGCAGCATGGTCTTGTACCATTCCACCTCATTGATTGTTTCACCGGTCGTGTAATGGACCCCGAAGGGATTGTAGGCAAAGAGATCGTTCACTGCCTCCGTGATCATGTTCTCCTCTGTAACTGTCTCCACCGCCCCGGTATTCGAGTCCGTGAGCTCAATGGTCATCCTTCCCTTTAGCTTCATGCTGTACCTCCTGTCTCCATGATCTTCCCGAAGGCACCGATCCTCTGCCTTCCTGTAATAGTGTCGCCCCAGTAATAATTGACGACCCACTTGACTTCCTTCTCCATGACCTCAGTAAATGCTGTCGGCCGGATCGCTGCCGTAAGCCGGAATGGCTGGATCTTCTCATCGATCGTGCTCTTTCCGTCCCAGGCTTCCTTTGCCGCCATGGACTGTCCGCTGATCGATGCGATAACGTCACCGATCTCAATCTTCCCGGTCCCGCCGGTCATCCTCAGATACACGTTAAAGGTATTCGTGTAATTGGCAATGACGTTCTCGACCGGATAATAAAGGCTCAGGATATGCTTCCCGGAATGCCAGGTCTCGACTGGCACCGGCGCCGTCAGCTTCGTGTCATTAAACTCATAAGTAATGATCCCTTCTGCCTGCCCATCCGTCTCAATTGTGACTGGCAGCGTCACCTGAATGACCGTCTCAGCCGTACTTGAGGAACCAGTTGTCGTGTCAGTTCCCGCAGCATCTGTGCTTTCCGCCGTATTCTCTGCCCCGGTTCCTGTTGTATCTGCAGAGCCAGCCCCGGAATCATCAGCGTCTAATGTAGCTGCTGCACTGACCGGTAGTGCAGGAATAGTAATGCTTCCAGACGCCTCGCCGGTCTTCGTCACTGCCTTCGCTGCTACATTGATCATGACCTGTCCGAAAAACTGCACATGATTGGCTTCAGAGGTTGCGAACTGAATGCTGATGATCTTCTTGTCTATATCCGCCACATCGATGGTGGATGCATTGGTAAAGGTGTGAATCCCGATCTTGCCCTGCTCAATGGAATTCATCAGTCCGGCGATGTTCTTGTCATTCTTGGACTTCGACTGGGCCAGCAGCGGATTCTTGCCGACACACTTCAGTGTTTCCTTGCCGCCGATCTTGATCTCCATAGAAGTGATAGCAGCCAGTTGATTTGCGTCCGCCTGTCCTCCGGAGAAAGTCAGGACATCGCCAAGATCCAGTGCCGGATTCCCGATCGTGTCCGACTCAAAGGGTACATAGCGAATCTGCGCAATGTCATTCAGGATGTTCCTGCAGAGCATCTCCCTGGTCTCTTCCAGGCCGAATTGCAGCAGCGGATTCACGCCCAGGTTCATGGTCAGGGCATCATCTGTCTCCAGGGCATTATACTCAGCGATCTCGGTTCTTCGGTTCGTGGAGTTGATTGCCGTATACCTTGTTATGAAATCCGAGAAGCTGGAGGAAAACCGATGCTTCGCCTCATAAGTCTGTACAGAGCTCATTCCATACTTCCGAAGCTCCAGCTTTCCCTCCCGGTTGATCACAAAGAATCCTGCAAGGACCTGCCCCACGTAATAGAGACAGTCCCTATAGGTCTCGATATCATTTTCCGTATAGATGGATAGCACCTGCGTCCCGTTGGTCATGGCTTCGATCTGTTCCTTCGTCTGCGCCATCTCCACCTTGCAGGCCTTGCAGCACAGGGCGATGAAGTCATACGGTGTTCCGATCGTCTCGAAGCCGTTGAAGTTCCGCTCAAACCGAAGCATGTAATCATAGCCCTTCAGCTCCAGCGTCCTCACCTTCCGGTTCGCCTCCGAAACCTCGAAGATTCCCATCGGCACCTTTTCATAAGATCCGTCCGTCAACTCCAGATGATAGAAAAGCTCGACCTTTGCGTCCTTCAGCGTGTACCGGTCTATCGATGAGAATAATGAGATTCCGAACTCCGCGGCGTATACCGTTCCCAGCTCGATCTCCGAGGATCCGCAGCACTGAGCTGAGATATAACCGGATCCTTTCACGATATCCTCCGGTCCGAACTCGTATACCGCGCCTCCGGTCGTCGTGATCTTCCCGGTCCAGTAATAACGGCGGGTTTTTCTCTGCACCGCCTGCAGAAACGCATCACTTACCGCGTACATCGCCCGCCTCCCTTCATCAAAACTCTTTTAATGTGAAGCCAACCGACCACAGCCCTCCGTAGCTGGTATCCTGCACCAGTTTTGCCTTGAAGCCGTCAATGAACATTTCTGTTGTCTTCACCGATGCTGTTTCGGGATCATAGTACTTCACTGAGATAGAAGCCTTGTTCTTAAAGGCCGTAAGCCTCTTCATCCAGGAAGGACTGACAGAAAATGAGACAGGGATCTCCGCAACCCCTGTCCTCACGATATCCCTCTGCGTGGTTCCGGCCTCTGTCTCCCCGCCGGAGTCCGCCTCCACATCGGAAAGCTGCACCTCATAAGAGTCCGGCCGGGGAACTGCCACATTATCAAAGGTCAGATACTGTATAAACGCCATCCTCTCACCTTCCTCCTGATCTCAGGTTCTGCCTGTTCTGCGCCGTGATGACCATCTCATCCAGAAGTGTTCCGCCCCCATAAACAGGAATGGTAATGTCTCCGCCGCCGGCCGCTCCGATTGCCTGTGCAAGCACCGCCGTCTGTCCGGCAACGGCTTCCTGGATCATGGTTCTCAGGGAGTCCACCCCGACTACGGCCTCAGGTCCTGCCTCGCCGCCGGCAAGCAACTTCCCGCCGGCTGCGCCGAAGATCGTCGGTGAATCCAGGATCATGCCGTCGCCCATAGCCTTCCGGTACCACTCCACTCCGATCTTTGGTATGGAGGGCGGATCCAGGCTGAACTTTCCGGTAATGGAAAAATGCGGGAGCTTGAGCTTTGGCAGCTCCCAATGGAAGTTCATCATGCCCTTGATCTTCCCAATGGCACCGGAGACGATGTTCTTCGCGCCCTCCCAGACTGTGGAGAAGGCATTCTTGATTCCATTCAGGATATTGGTGACCGTATTTTTCGCCGCAGTCAGTCCTGTAGAGATCCCGTTCTTAATTGCATTGACGGCTCCCGTCACGACAGACTTGATGCCGTTCCATACGGTCGAGGTTACCGTCTTTATCGCATTCCAGGCAGTGGTAACCACTGTCTTCACCGCGCCGACTGCTGTGGAAAAGATAGTTTTGATCCCGTTCCACACAGTCTGGAAAAATGTCTTGATGGCATTGAAAATCGTCTGGCAGGTATTTTTGATCCCTTCCCAGGCGCCCTTCAGGAACTCCCCGATCGCGTTCCAGGCTGTGATGGCCGCCTGCTTGATACTCTCCCAGAGGTTGATCCAGAACTGCCGGAACTCCTCATTCGTATTCCAGAGATAAATGAATGCTGCCACCAGTGCTGCGATCGCGGCAATGACGATCATGATCGGATTGGCCAGCATGACCGTGTTCAAGGCGGCAAAAGCTCCCTTCACTGTACTGATCAATCCCGCCAGCTTTGGAACCACGGTCATAATCGTCCCTACTGCCGACATAAGCTTGCCCACGATGAGAAGGACCGGTCCGATCGCCGCGACGAAGAGCCCTACCTTTACGATCAGATCCTGCTGGGCAGGACTTAAGGCATTGAATTTATCCACCAGTCCCTGCAGGAAATTGATCACGCTCTGGATCGTAGGCGCCAGCGCCTGACCAAGAGAATACACCAGAACATCGATGGAAGACTTCAGCTTCTCAATGGATCCGCCGAAGCCGTTCATCATAGTGTCCGCCATGTCCTGTGTCGTCCCGCCGCAGGCTGTCAGGGAAGCATTCAGCTCATTCACATCGCCCGGCGCCGTATTGATCAGGGCCAGCCACGGAGCCATCTGGTTCTTCCCGAAGATTGCGGAGGCAGCTGCGATCTGCTCCGACTCCGACAGGTTTGCAAAGGCATCATGCAGTTCCTTCTGTACCGTTACGGAATCCTTCATGGACCCGTCGGAATTCGTGATGGAGATGCCAAGCTGCTCCATCATCTCCGCGCCTTCCTTGGCCGGGGAGACAAGTCTTGCGATACCGGTCTTCAGGGAATTGGCTGCCTTGTCAGCCTCGATTCCGTTGTTGGCCATCACGCCCATGTAGAGGGCCGCGTCGTTTACCTTATATCCAGCCGAACTGAAGATAGGTGCCGCCACAGACATGGCAGATGACAGGCTGTTCACATCAAGGGCCGAATTGTTGCAGGCAGAAGCAAAGACATCCGCATAGGTCCCTGCCTCTTCAAAGGACCCGTGAAAACCGTTGATCGTCGCCACAAGTCCTGCGGAGACTGTATCTAGGTCACCGCCCTCGCCCGCAGCCAGGTTCATAGCAGGCGCCAGGGCAGCTGCAGACTGTTCCGCGTCAAGACCTGCTCTTGCGAAGTTCAGGGTAGCGTTCGCGGCATCGCTCATCCCATAGGTGGAATTGGCCGCCGCGTCCTTCATGGCATCGTTTAAGACACCTGCCTGCTCCGCCGTGTTGCCCATGGTCTTGTTGGCAAGCGCCATCGTCTTGTCGACCTCTGCAAAGGACTTCACGCCCGCAGCACCAGCCGCCGCAAGAGGGACCGTCACATAAGTAGTGAGGTCCTTGCCGACTCCGGCGACTTTTCCGCCGATATCCTTGAGCTTGCCTCCGGCAGCCGCGATCTTCTGCAGCGCTGTTGCGGACTGCTCCGCCTGGGCTTCCAGATCCTTCAGCTTCTGGGTAGTCTCCGCAATCTCCCTCTGCAGTCCGTCATACTGCTCCTGGGAAATGGTCCCGTTCTTTAAGGCTTCATCCGCCTGCTTCTGGGCTTCCTTCAGGGACTGCAGCTTCTTTTTCGTCTCCTCGACTGCCTGCTGCAGGAGCTTATGCTTCTGGGCGATCAGCTCCGTGTTTCCCGGATCCAGCTTCAGGAGCTTGTTCACATCCTTGAGCTGTGCCTGTGTATTCCTGATCTCCTTGTTGACGCCCGAAAGAGCCTTCGAGAGACCGGTGGTGTCACCATTGATCTCGACAGTAATGCCCTTTATTCTGTCCGCCATGCCGGCCTCCTTCCTTCAAATCCTGTTAAAATGCATCCATCTGAGCTTCGGTCGCGATCTCGCAGTACCCGTCATAATCGTCATTGCTCATTTCCGCATACATGTCATTGACTGTCCCGATGGTCAGAAGATCCAGATCCCTCAGACTGATCCCCAGCTGCACACACCTCAACAGAAAAAGAGGCGTCGTCATTTCCCGGTCTGTGGCGGGAAGTTTTTTTTAGCCTCCACCTGCTGCTCCACGTTCATGCCCCAGAGCTCAATGATCTGCGGCAGGATCTCATAGATGGAAAATGTGTTGAACTGATCCAGCCATTCGTCCGGATTGTCCGGCACATGCTGCGGATCCGCATGCCATGCCGATAGCCAGGCAAGGCTTTCAAATACATCCAGAGAAAAATTATCCAGGGAGGAATTCTCCGCATCATTCTCATCGATTGCTTTCTGAAGCTTTGCCAGGTCCCTGTAGATGTCCCTTCCGAACTTGTTTCTGTATAATCTCGGGATCGCCGCCGATGCTTTGAACTTCACCGGGATCCCGTCAATCTCAATCTCTTTTGTAACCGCCATACTGTCTCCTTCAGGCAGATTCATCTGCCATTTCCAAAAATCGGACTGCAGCAGCTAAAGCTTCTGCTTCAGCCGATGCAGCCCTTGTTCTCACGCACCTGTATCCGTCTCCGTAGAGGCCGGAGTCGTAGACGGCATATAAACCGCCTTGTACCAGTCGTTGTAGACGGTGTCCGACGTATTGGACCCGGTCTTGGACTTTACGATGCCGTTGGGCAGCGGCGTCGACGTGATCGAGATCTTCTCGGTCTTCACATTCGTCTTGTCCTCCTTGGTATCGCCTTCCATAGCCG
>CACZFV010000128.1 GCA_902780465.1 uncultured Lachnospiraceae bacterium | reverse complement strand
TGGCGTTGGAACTGCTGCCGGAATTTCTGCCGGAATTGATGTTCCGGCAGAAAATGAGTCGGTCCGCACCGACGGGAAGAAAGTCATCGTCCTGGGCTCGGGCCCCATCCGCATCGGCCAGGGCGTGGAGTTCGACTACTCCACGGTCCACGCGGTGCAGACGCTCCGAAGCGCAGGCTATGAGGCTATTATCATCAACAACAACCCCGAGACGGTCTCCACGGACTACACCACCGCGGACAAGCTGTACTTTGAGCCCCTGACCGTGGAAGATGTCCTGGACATCATCGATTTTGAAAAGCCCGATGGTGTCATTGCGACCCTGGGCGGTCAGACGGCGGTGAACCTCGCCGCACCTCTTGCAGCGGCGGGCGTGAAGCTGATCGGCACCGGCGGCGGGGCCATCAGCCGCGCGGAGGACCGGGACCTGTTCGAGCATCTGCTCCTGTCCCTCGGCATTCCGCAGCCGAAGGGCGAGGCGGTCACAAAGGTGGAGGACGGCATAAAGGCGGCCCGGGAGATCGGCTACCCTGTGCTGGTGCGGCCCAGCTTCGTGCTCGGAGGGCGGGCCATGCAGATCGTCTCCGATGAAGAGGGGCTGACGCATTACCTTCATACCGCCGTGGAGATCGACGCGGACCGCCCGGTGCTGGTGGACCGCTACATCCGGGGAAAAGAGCTGGAGGTAGACGCGGTCTGCGACGGGGACGATGTCTTCATCCCCGGGATCATGGAGCTGGTGGAACGCACCGGCGTGCACTCCGGAGATTCCATCAGCATCTATCCGACCTTCAGCGTATCGGAAAAAGTGCGTCAGACCATCTTTGACTTTACCAGACAGCTGGGGCCGGCCATCGGCATCATCGGCCTCTACAACATCCAGTTCATCGTGGACCCGGAGGAGCAGGTCTACATTATCGAAGTGAACCCGCGCTCCTCCCGGACGGTGCCCTTCCTTTCCAAGGCCACCGGGTACCACCTGGCGGATATTGCGACTCTCTGCATGCTGGGTCATACGCTTCGGGAACAGGGGATCACAGACCTCACCCCCGCGCCGAAGGATCCCCGCTTCTTCGTCAAGGCACCGGCCTTCTCCTTCGCGAAGCTCCGCGGCATGGACGCCTATCTCTCCCCGGAGATGAAGTCCACCGGCGAAGCCATCGGCTATGACAGGAACCGCCTCCACGCCCTCTACAAGGCGATGCAGGCAGCCGGCATGCGGATCGCGGACCACGGGACAGTCCTTGCCTCCGTGGACGATCACGACAAGGAGGAGCTTCTCCCGCTGATCCGGCGCTTCTACCGTCTCGGCTTCAATATCGAAGCCACTTACGGCACCGCGGCGTTTCTCCGGGAGCACGGCGTCCGCTGCCACTCCTACGCCCTGCATGGACACAGCCAGGAGGCAGCCGAACTCCAGGTGATCTTCCGGAAGATCCGGGAGGGACACATCACTTATTTCATCAACACCCGCGATACCCGCTCCGGCCACGCCCGGTCAGCGGGGACCAGGATCCGGCAGTGTGCTGCTGAGAACGGCGTCCCGGCCCTCACATCCCCCGATACCGTGAGGGCCCTGCTGGACGCCCTGGAGGACGTGGTGTTTCCGGTGGGAACGATCT
This sequence comes from uncultured Lachnospiraceae bacterium, assembly GCA_902780465.1. Taxonomy (GTDB): domain Bacteria; phylum Bacillota; class Clostridia; order Lachnospirales; family Lachnospiraceae; genus Moryella. The sequence goes on along the minus strand of CACZFV010000128.1, from coordinate 4,590 downwards.
GACATAAAAAAATCTATGGTCCAAGACGAAGATCTGTTTCCGGAACGAGGGATCTCCTCCCGGGACGGGTGCCACGAAGCCGAGTGGTCACCAAACATGCTGTTTTAAAAAATGTGGACACGTTCTAGGCGCCTTTTTCTTCCATTTTGGGTCGAAAATGCCCTATCATTCCCGATTCTGCTTTATTTTGGCTTGTTGTGTGCGTCCCAGGAGGAAGCCTCAGATAGATAATCAACACCTCTTTCTACTTTTGTCAATTTACTGCAAATCCGGGCGCCTCTGGCTGTGTCCATAAATTTCAAAATCTCAGTTTCGTGACCACTTGATCAAATAATCTCCTGACCGGGAATCGCTTTTACTAGAAAAGAGATAGCCGACGCAATTACTGCTCTGTCGACTATCTCTTTTTCTGCAGTTCACGACTATTTCAGCTGCACAACCTGAATCTTATGACTGTCCCGCCATCTTCGTCCATCCCTTCTACTCCGCCATCTCTGTATATCCCATCAGATAGCAGTCGATGTCTCTGGCGCAGCCTCTTCCTTCATGAATGGCCCACACCACCAGGGATTGGCCGCGGTGCATGTCGCCGGCGGTAAAGATGCCCGGAATCTCCGTGGCATAAGAGCCTGCTTCTGTCTTCACCCGGCCTCTGGCGTCCAGCGGGACGCCGAAGGCCTCCGGAGTGTAGCGCTCGCAGCCTGTAAAGCCGGCTGCGATGAGGAGGAGATCACAGGGATATTCCTGCTCGGTTCCCTCCACCTCCGTGAGTTTCCCGCCTTCAAACTTTACTTTGACGGTCACCACTGCCTTGAGGGCTCCGTTCTCGTCCGGCAGCACTTCCTTGACCGTGGTCTCATAGACCCGGGGATCCTTGCCGAAGACCTGGATTGCTTCCTCCACGCCGTAGTCCGTTTTCCGCACCAGGGGCCACTCCGGCCAGGGATTCTCCTCTCTTCTCTTGTCCGGCAGGGCCGGCATCATCTCGATCTGCAGGAGCGAGGCTGCGCCAAAGCGCACGGCAGTCCCGGCACAGTCGTTTCCGGTATCGCCTCCGCCGAGGATCACAACATGCTTTCCGGAAGCCGCTGCCCGAAAGGGACCTGATCTCTGGGTCTCTTCCCGGAGGATCTCCCGCGTCGCGCCGGAGAGGTAATCCACGGCGTAGTAAATGCCGCTCTTTACGTTCTCCATCCCGGCGGCCGCAAGTTTCCTCGCTTCCTTCGCGCCGGTGCAGAGCGCCACGGCGTCATACTCTTTCAGGAGCTCCGCCGCGGAGATCCAAGTCCCGCCGGACGCCGCTTTCCCGCCGGCCGCTGTCTGCCCGCAGATCGACTCCTGCCCGGCAGCCGCCCCTACGTTCACTCCGGTGAGAAACCGGACGCCCTCCGCCTCCATAAGCTGTCGCCTGCGGGCGATGATCCTCTTGTCGATCTTCATGTTCGGGATGCCGTACATCAGAAGGCCGCCGATCTCCTCTTCCCGCTCGTAGACTGTCACGGAGTGCCCTCTGCGGTTCAGCTGGTCGGCGGCGGCAAGTCCCGAAGGACCGCTGCCCACCACTGCCACCTTTTTCCCGGAGCGGATCTTCGGGATCCGGGGCTTCATCCTGCCGCTGCGGAAGGCGTGTTCTATGATATAGAGCTCGTTGTCATGCACCGTCACCGGCTCTCCGTCCAGTCCGTTGATGCAGGCCTTCTCGCAGAGCGCAGGGCACACTCTCCCGGTGAATTCCGGGAAATTGTTGGTCTTCAAAAGCCGCGACAGAGCGTGGCCCGGATGGCCCCGGTACACTTCGTCGTTCCACTCCGGGATCAGGTTGTGGAGCGGGCACCCCACCGTCATCCCCTTCAGAACCAAAGCAGACTGGCAGAAGGGAACGCCGCAGTTCATGCAGCGCGCCCCCTGTTCCCGGCGCTCGTCTTCAGAGAGCTCGGCCTTGAACTCCCTGAAGTTTCCGATCCGGTGAAACACTTCCCCGGCGCGGTTCTCTGTTCTCTCATACTCCAGAAATCCTGTTTTCTTTCCCATACTCAAGCCTTTCCGGTGATCTCTTTGAACGCCGACATGAGTGCCTGCTCCCGGGTCTGCCCTGAAGCCTCGAACCGTGCCGCGGCGCTGACCACGCGCTGGTATTCCTTCGGCACGATCTTTTTGAACTGCGGGACGCAGCTCTCGAAATTCTCCAGGATCTCTCCTGCCAGACGCGACCCCGTGGCCTGCCGGTAATCCTTCAGGATGGCGCGCAGCTCTTCCTTGTCCTGCTCGTCCGTCAGCTCCTCCGCCGGCGGCATCCCGGCGTTGATGCGCCTGTACAGCCGGTGCTCCGGATCCAGAACATAGGCTTTGCCTCCGCTCATTCCGGCTGCGAAGTTCTTTCCCGTGGGCCCCAGGATCACCGCTCTCCCGCCGGTCATGTACTCCAGTCCGTGGTCTCCGCAGCCCTCCGCCACTGCCGTGGCGCCGGAATTCCGGACGCAGAAGCGTTCCCCGGCGATGCCGCAGATGTAGGCGGTCCCGGAAGTGGCGCCGTAAAGGGCCACGTTGCCTGCGATCACGTTCTCACTGGCGGAGAAAGCCGCATTTTTCGGCGGATACAGGATCAGCTTTCCGCCGGAAAGCCCCTTCCCGAAACCATCGTTCGCGTCGCCCTCCACTTCCATGGTGACGCCCTTCGGAAGAAAGGCGCCGAAGGACTGACCGCAGCCGCCCTCCGCATGGATCCGGAACGTGTCGTCCGGAAGCGAGTTGCCGAATCGGGCAGTGATCTCCGAACCGAAAATGGTCCCCACCGTCCTGTCGGTGGAAGAGACCTTGATACTGACAGAGGCAGCTGCCGGTATATCCGTATTTGCAGCGTTTCCACCGCCAGACTCTGTCTTCCCACCGGTCTTTTCCTTCCCGCCGGTCTTCTCCTTCCCGCAGGTCTTCTCCTTCCCGCCGCTCTTAGCCTTCCCTCCGCAGACTTCCTCCAGCCACGGGAGCAGCACCCTCTCATCCACCGTCTTCTCCAGGCCGAAATCAAAGACCCGCTCCGGCAGGAAATGCCGCTCTGTCCCGGGTGTGGGAGCCTTCCCGAAGAGGGAAGAAAGCTGCACCATCTCAGCCCTCCGGGTGATCTGCCGTTCCTTCGGCTTCAGGAGATCTGTCCTGCCGATCATCTCTTCCACGGTGCGGATGCCAAGGGAAGCCATCAGTTCCCGCATATCCTCCGCGATGAAGCGCATGAAATTCATCACATGCTCCGGCTTTCCGCGGAAGCGGGCCCGGAGCCGCTCGTTCTGGGTGGCGATGCCCACGGGGCAGGTGTCCAGTGTGCAGACCCGCATCATCATGCAGCCCATGCAGACCAGCACTGCTGTGGCGAAGCCGTATTCCTCCGCTCCCAGCATGGCTGCGATCACTACGTCCCTGCCGCTCATCAGCTTTCCGTCCGTCTCCAGCGCAACTCTTCCCCGGAGCCCGTTTTCCACCAGCGTCCGGTGCGCCTCCGAGAGTCCCAGCTCCCAGGGGAGTCCCGCGCCGTGAATGGAGGAAGCCGGGGCGGCGCCGGTGCCGCCGTCATAGCCGGAGATCAGGATCACCTGTGCCCCGGCCTTCGCGACGCCCGACGCGATGGTCCCGACGCCCGCCTCGCTGCAGAGCTTCACGTTGATCCGCGCCCTGCGGTTCGCGTTCTTCAGATCATAGATCAGCTGCGCCAGGTCTTCGATGGAATAAATATCGTGGTGCGGCGGCGGGGAGATCAGCGTCACGCCGGGCATGGCGTACCTGGTCTTCGCGACCCAGGGGTACACCTTTGCCCCGGGAAGATGACCGCCCTCGCCGGGCTTCGCGCCCTGGGCCATCTTGATCTGGATCTCCTCCGCGCTCATGAGATAGGCGCTGGTCACGCCGAAGCGGGCGGAAGCCACCTGCTTGATCTTCGAATTTGTCTCCGTTCCGAAGCGCTCCTCGTCCTCTCCGCCTTCTCCCGTGTTGGACCTTCCGCCCAGACGGTTCATAGCGATGGCCATGGTCTTGTGGGCTTCCTCCGAAATGGAGCCGTAGCTCATGGCGCCGGTCTTGAAGCGCTTCACGATCTCGCTCACCGGCTCCACCTCTTCCAGCGGGATCGGATCGCCCGCCGGGACAAACTCCAGAAGGCCTCTCAGGGTGTGGGGGAGCTCATTGTCCACCAGCGCCGTATAAGCCTTGAACTTTTCGTAGCTCCCTTCCCGCACTGCCTGCTGCAGGAGCGTGATCACCGCGGGATTCCAGAGATGGTCCTCTTTGTTCTTTCCGCTCCTCAGCTTGTGGAAGCCTATGGAATCCAGCGTTGTGTCCAAGCCGAGACCCAGCGGGTCGAAGGCGTGGTCGTGGCGGTAGCGGACCCCTTCCTCGATCTCCCGGATCCCGATGCCGTAAGCATCCGCCGCGGCGCCCGTGAAATAGCGGTCGATGACTTCTTTCCCCAGTCCGACGCTCTCAAAGATCCTGGCGGACTCATAGGCCTGCAGGGTCGAGATGCCCATCTTTGCCGCGATCTTCACGATGCCCTTCCGGACCGCCTTGTTGTAATCCGTGACCGCGGTGTGGAAATCCTTGTCC
>CACZFV010000127.1 GCA_902780465.1 uncultured Lachnospiraceae bacterium | reverse complement strand
CAGCTGCTCCTGCGACTGCGAAAACTGCGGAGGCAGCGCACTCTGCCACCCCGGCAAAACAAAAGACCGGTAATACCGGCCTGCCTGTTACAGTCAATATGAAAGGTGCCGCCGCGTTGAGGTTGTTTCCTCGATGCGGCGGCATCTTATTCTCTGGCTGTCAGCAGACCCTGACCGGGCGTTTTTTGCCTCCCTGCATCAGCTGCGCTCCCGCAGCAGTTGATCGACGATCTCCGCCGCCTCGCCCACATGCCGCAGGCAGGGCCGGGAGGCGTAGTATTCCGCTGTCCTTGCTTCCGGGTCGTTCCCGGGCTTTGTCCTGACGCCCTGCAGAAGTTCCCGGCAGATGATCGTCCCGTTGATCTCCTTGAACCGCCGGGCAAACTCCTGTACCAGATGATAATGTTCCGTCTTGGCCTTGGCGTCCTCCGGGTCCGAGTATCCGCAGAGCTGCCCCAGAACGAGCAGCGCACCGCTCACGGTGCCGCAGACTTCCCGAAGACGCCCCATGCCTCCTCCGAAGGAAGAGGCAAGGCGCGCGGAGGTCTCCCGGTCCAGCCCGGTCACATCGTCAAAGGCGCACAGAACTGCCTGCGCACAGTTAAATCCTTCCAGAAATAAAGCCCGGGCTTTTTCCGCATGTTCCATGATATATTCCTCCGTCAGAACCTTCTTCCGGAACCGGAATGGCTTCGTCCGGAACTGCCGCTGTAGGAGCTTCTGTAGGAAGATCTGCCGGAGGAGGAAGAGCTGCCGCCTCCGGAGGATCTGGATACCGGCGGAATGTATTTCGATGTAGTCGAACTCCCGAGGAAGACTTCACCCAGGTTCTTGACGATCAGGGAACCCGGCACCAGGTATGCGTCCGCGTTCTCCTGCATCTTCGGCACCGCCATACGAAGCGAGGCCTTGAAAAGGGAAATACCGCCGACAATAACCCCGCTTACTGCAGAGAGGACCGTCATGAAGATCCAGTAGATCAAGGAACGCGGGACTCTGCCTGTGCGCTCCATATGATCCGTCTGCTGAAGAAATCTTTTCAGCGTGAAATGATAGTTCCCCCCGTCCATGCCATCCTGGACAAAGCCTCTCAGGCGCTCCCGGTTTACTTCCGTGAGCTTCTCCAGACCTTTGCCGGAGGCATAGAGACAGTTATCGGATTGATATCCCTGCCGTTTGAAGACCGTGAGAAGGATGCCGTCATAATCATCCCCGAGACCATAGCCGTTGTATTCGTAAAAGAGCTTTGCGTACTCCTCTCTTGTAAGGTTCCCGCTGCGGGGCGCGATATTGACTACCACATCCAGACCATATTTGTCAGAGATCTTCTTTGCATAATCCCTGAGATCCTGCAGCTGCTCTTCCGTCAGGATCCCCGAATCGTCCACCACCCGGGGAGCCGCGCTGTCATGGAAGCGTTCCGGTGCTTTTGCTCCTCTCTCCGGGTACCAGGACGGAGCGAAGGGATCTCCTTTCACATAAAGCATGCGGAAGTTCTCGATCCAGTCAAGGACCCCGGCGCCGTACTCCCCGTCCACCATATAATCGAAAAGCGCGTCGTCAATATCATTGGCGATATCCTCGGTGTAAAGCCCCTTGGTGTCCGGACCGGTGCAGGCGACCCACCAGCCGCGGTCTTCCGGATCCATACAGACATACAGGCACACGCCCTCGAAATCGTCCCCGCATCCGTAGCCATTGAAATCATAGAAATCCGCTGCCATGATGGAATGGTCCAGACCGCAGGCAGACTTGTTCGTATAGATCACAATATCCCTGTCAAGTTCTTTTCGGATCTCCCCGACGCGCTCTTCCATCCGCGCTTCCTCTTCGTCCGTGAAGATGTCCGCATCGTCCACCACCCGGGAGGCGTTCACATCGTGGAACGGCACGAAGAGGGCCGGATCCGCCAGATACCAGGCCGGGAGATCACTGCCCTCTCCTACCCGCCTGTTGGTGTCCCCGGAAGCGAGGGCCACCGCGGGATCCGATTTGTCGGGTCTCGTGCCGGCAATTTCTGTCCCGGCTGGCTCTGTCCCGGCTGGCTCTGTTCCGGCTGGCTCTGTGCCGGCCGTCTCTGTCACGGAGGTCTGTGTCTCTGCCGTCTCTGTTTCGGCTGTCTCTGTCACGGCAGCTTCTGTCACGGCTGTCTCTGTCACGGCAGCTTCTGTCACGACCGTACCGGAGGCTTTGTCCCCCGCGTGATCCTGCAGATAAACAGAAGTGTATCTCACGCCTCCGTACATGACGCCGTGGATCCCGTACGTGTCATAGAACTTCAGGCTGTTCTGCACAATGGTCTGCAGATAGCTCTCCGGGATCTTTTCTCCCGCGTTCCCGAAGGGGAAGATCTCCCCCTCTCCACTCGCAGCGTCAAAAAGGAAGAAGAAACCGTCCTTTGACTCTCCGTAGCCGAACTCCCATTCCGTGTAGTATTCCTCCGCGAGTTCCCGGAAAGAGGTCTCGTCGTGATGTTCCGGCGCCAGGGAGAGGCAGGCGAAGTCCACGCCGTAGTTTTTCATCAGATCTATGCATTCGCGGTCGATGCTGTCCCGCTCCGCTTCGCTGAGCTGTTCCGTCGTATCCAGCGCTCTGTAATAATTCTCTGTCCAAAGTTCATCTGCGCGGGAAGTCATTGCCGACGCGAGGACCAGGCTGACCAGAAGAAGGAGCAGCACGGGAAGCTTCAGCTTCCGGGACGCCGACACAGTGTTATTTCGCAGATCAGTATTCCGCGCCATCGCTCAACCTCCTGTCAGATATTTGATAATGAATGCGCCAAGGATCGCAGCCAGGACTCCCAGCGTCCGCACCAGGAAATACTGGAGGGAGACCTTGCTGTCCGTGGGGATCTCTCCCACCACCTTTCCGGTCTGGCCGTTCACGGCGAAGCTGTACTTTTTGCCGTCGAACGTGAGATCAAACAGGTAGACCGGCAGCAGCATGTACTTCGCGTCCATATCCAGCTTCAGTTTCCCGCCCCGGTGCGTTACGCCGCTGAATCCCGCTCCCGCGGAGGCCGCCGCGACATTTGCCGCGGTCCTGTACATTCTCTTCTCAGCCCGGGCGGCGATATCGCTCTTCGCCTCATCGAAACGGTCGGCGGTGAAGCCGGCCAGGTAACGCATGTCAAAGGGCTTTGCGTCTTTCATGTCAAAGGGCTCCAGGGAGTCCATCAGTTCGTCCTTGATCTTTCCGCTGGCGTCCACGGGAACGTCCTTAAACTCCATGGAGACATCCCGCTCCAGAGAATATCTGCTTGTCGTCGTGTCCTCGTAGTTGCCTCTTCTGGCGGTGCTGGTGGTGTGCGCATTGTAGCTCATCTTTCCGCCGATCTTTCCGCTGAAGATCCAGAAGGGGACATAGACACCGGTCACATTGCCCATGGTGCTGTCCGAGAAGAACCGTTTCGGCAGAAGCACCTTCCCTTTGTAAAAGCGGTTCATGGCAGCCGGCAGTTCCTTCGTGGTGATCCTGAACGGAATGACCGCGTCCGGGCGCAGCTTCCCGGAGACCTTGTCCGTCAGGACGATGTTGTTCCGGCAGTAAGGGCAGGTCAGGGCGATCTGCTCCGCCGGGGCGATGACCTCGGCCCCGCAGGACACACAGCTGTAGACCGGAAGGTTTTCCGCGTTCAGGTCCGTCGCCTTGTCGTTCAGGGACTTGAAATCAAAGCCCTGCATGCTGACGCTCTCCGCGCCTTCCTCTCCTTGCTTATCTTCTTTCTTCTCTTCTTTTTTCTCCGTGGGGATCGGTGTCACTGTGCCGCAGTATTCGCAGATCAGCGCACCTTTCACCGGATCAAAACGTGTCGTGCCCCCGCAGGCCGGGCACTTCTGCTGTGCCTGCGGATCTGCTGCCGGCGCCGCTCCTGCCGGCCGGATCTTCTCATCTGCCATCCGATCATCCTCCTTTCTGAAACCAGGTTTTTCACTGAAGTCTTCTCTTTCTCTGAAGTCAGGTGTTTCCTCCCAGAGATTCCACCAGTTCCTGCAGTTCCATATACCGCTCTATCTTTTCCTCCAGTTCCGCTTCCGTCTTTTCCTTTTCCTCCGAGAGGGCCTGGAGCTTTACAAAATCCGTGGCGGCTTCCTCCATCTCCCTCGAGAGTCTCTGTGACCGCTCTGTCAACTCATCGATCAGCGCCTCTATTCCATCATACTCTTTCTGCTCTTTGTAGGAAAGGCGGGTCTTCGGCCGCTCTGTCCTGGGCTTCTTTCCTTTTCCTCCGGAAGCGTTTCCGCCCCCGCTCTGCTCCCGCAAACCGGAGGCGCCTTCCGCTCCGGCCGTTTCTTCCGCTTTCTTTCTCCGCTGCCGGTACTCCTCGTACCCGCCTTCACTCTGCAGAAGCGTCCCGTCCGGCTCAAAAGAAAAGATCCTCGTCACAACACGGTCCAGGAAATGGCGGTCATGGGAGACCGTGATCACGATGCCGCCGAAATGGTCCAGATAATCCTCCAGCACCCGCAGTGTCTGCAGGTCAAGATCATTGGTGGGCTCGTCCAGGATCAGCACATTCGGCGCCCCCATCAGCACTCTCAAAAGATACAGCCGCCGCTTTTCCCCGCCGGAGAGCTTTGCCACCGGGGTGTACTGCAGCGTCCCGTCAAAGAGGAACTGTTCGCACATGGCTGCCGCAGTGATCAGGCCGTCATCCGTCCGGATGTATTCCGCGATGTCCCGGACATTTTCCAGGACAGTCTCCGTTTCCACGAGCCCTTCATTCTCCTGGCTGAAGCAGCCGAACTTCACCGTCTGTCCCACTTCCACGCTTCCGCTGTCGGGAAGCACTTCTCCCAGGATCACTTTCATCAGTGTCGACTTGCCGCATCCATTGGGTCCGATGATGCCGATGCGGTCCTTTTTCAGGAACAGATAGGAAAAATCCCGGAACAGCACGTGGTCCCCGTATTTCTTCGAGACCCCCTTCAGCTCCACGGTCTTTCCCCCGAGCCTGGTTCCGGCGGAGGAAATGGCGACCTGCCGCTCCTCTTCCGGTTTCTCCCGGTCCCTCAGTTCTTCAAAGCGCTGGATGTGCGCCTTCTGTTTCGTGGACCGCGCCCTGGCGCCCCGCATCATCCACGCGAGATCCTGCCGGTACAGCGCGGCAGCTTTCCGCTCCGCCGCTGCCGCGAACTCCATCCGTTCCTGCTTCTTCTGCAGATAGACCGCGTAGCTGCCCTCGTAGCGGTACAGCTTTGTTTTATCGATCTCCCAGATGGTCTGTGCCACCTCGTCCAGGAAATACCGGTCGTGGGTCACCATGAGGATGGCCCCCGGAAAACTGCCGAGCCAGTTCTGCAGCCATTCGATCATGTCGTGGTCCAGATGGTTCGTAGGCTCGTCCAGGATCAGCAGATCGCAGGGCGTAAGGATCGCCGCTGCCAGCGCGGCCCTTTTTCTCTGTCCGCCGGAAAGGATCGAAGGATCGCAGTGCGGGTCCTGGATCCCGAAGCGCTGCAGCACTGCCTTCGCCTCGCCTTCCGTATCCCAGTGCGCCTCCTGTCCCGTGATCGCCCCCGTAACGTGCTCCAGCACAGACCTGCCCGGCGTGAACACAGGATTCTGGGACAGGAAGGAGATCCGGAGACCGTTCCGCCGGATGACCTTTCCCTCGTCCGGCTCGATCTCCCCGGCGATGATGGAAAGCAGCGTGGACTTGCCGGTGCCGTTCACACCAATCAGCCCGATGCGCTCGCCCTCGGCGATCCCCGTGGTCACGCCGTCAAAGATCACTCTCTCCCCGAGATCCCGGCCGATGTTTTCAATTGTCAGAATGGGACTGCCTGCGGCCATGATCCTCCCCCTCTTCTCTTCTGTTCTTGTTCTGCTCTCGTTCTGTTCTTCTTTTGTTTTTCTGCTCTTTTTCCGGCTTTTTCCCGGAATACACAGAAGTCCCGGCCGGCATTTTACCTCTGCCGGAGGACCGGCTCCAGCTCCGCTGTACCGCCCGCAAAAAGGATCTTCCTGCGGTTTTCCGGAGTCATGAAGCCTTCCGTCACCATCTGGTCCAGGTAATCGGACAGGATGTTATAGTAACCGTCGATATTGTAAATGATGCAGGGCTTGTCGATCAGTCCCAGGCAGGTCATGGAAATGATCTCGGAGATCTCCTCCAGCGTGCCTGTCCCTCCGGGAAACGCGATAAAAGCATCTCCCAGACTGATCATCTTCTGCTTCCGCTCCTGCATGGTCTCCACCACGATCAGGTCCTGTACGCCCTGATGCTGAAGCACCGCGTCCACAAAAAAGCGGGGCTC
>CACZFV010000126.1 GCA_902780465.1 uncultured Lachnospiraceae bacterium | reverse complement strand
ACCGCTGCCGCTTTCAGCGGTTTCTCAGCAGCCTTCCTTCCCTTCCCGGACCAGGCCTCCCATCTTCCGCATGACCCGCCAGTAATTTTTCTCATGTGAAGATTCCGCCTTCTGCACCTTTTCATTCTGAAGCTTATCCGGCAGAAGGCAGTCCGCCCGCGGCAGGCCGTCCGCAAGACACCGGCGGAGCTCCTTCAGGTACTCCCGGGACACGCCCTTTTCCTCTGCCCGTCTCAGCAGTTCTCTTCCGGCATATTCATAGATATCCGCGGAAAAGACTTCTTCCGCACTGTAGTAGCGCAGATCAAAAGCCTCACAGTTTTCAAGACCCGACAGGTATGCCGCGTCATCCGAAGCCTCTCTCACGTACAGATAATACAGGCAAGCCGCATCCTTGCCGTCCCTGCGCCGGATCACTCTTCCCAGCCTCTGGATCCGCTGCCGCGGCACGGCACTGCTGCTTATAACGATTCCGATGTTCGCGTCCGGCACATCGATCCCTTCATCCAGACAACGACAGCTCACCAGGATCCGGATGCTGTTCTCCCGGAATGCGTCCATCACCCGCTTCCGGGCCTCCTTCGTCATCCCCGAGTGGTAAAGTCCGCATCTTCCCGGACCGAACCTGCTTATGTTCCTGCAGACGGCCTCCGCCTGTTCGATCCGCTCGCAGAAGATCAGGACGCGGTCCGAAGGATCCAGTCGTTTAAGAAGCTCCCTGCAGCAGCGGGTCCTGCATTCTGCCAGCACACTGATCTCCTTCCTGCGATATGTAAGAAGCAGAAAGGCTACTGCCGGCTCCGACGGGTCCATGTCCGCTTTCTTCGCGATCGCGCTCAGCGCCCTCATAAAGTCCGCTTCCGGCAGCCCCTTTAACGACGGGTAGATCTTGTATATCCTGGCCAGCAGCACGCTGATCTTCTCTGACAGCTCCGCGTACTGCATGCTTTCTTTTCCCAGAAACGACACAGAAACGCTGCACAGGAAGAAAGGCGAGATGATCCCCTCCTCCACGCCCTGGTCAAAACCGTAGCGGAACACCTCCCTGCCAAGAACCCTCCGCAGGAAAACATCATCCGCAGTATCGAAAGGCGTCGCGGAAAGTCCCATACAGAAATAAAGGCCATCCGGAACATCCGTCTCTTCTTCGGCAAAGCGGAATATCTTCCTGTTTTCCCTGCTCTGGTAATGGTGACACTCGTCGCCGACCAGAAAAAGCGGGTGATGCAGCGCCAGCTCCTTTTTAATATGACCGCTGAGTGTCTCCCGGGCGGAATTGATGATATAGATCATCACCCGCCGGTCAGGCCTGTCTCTCCGGTCTCCGCCGAACAGCCCGGGTCTCTCTTCTTCTGTTTCCGCGGCCCGCAGGATCGCCTGCTTCCACTGATTCGCCAGAGGAATCGTCGGCACCACGATCCTGAGACGAAGCTCCGGATAAAGGGATCGCAGACGTTTCCAGGCCTCCAGCGCCAGTACCGTTTTTCCAGCCCCGGTCACGACATTCACGATCCCGCGCCTTCCGTTTTTCTCCCAGGCAGAAAGACATCTTTTCTGCCACTGATACAGTTCCATCTTCTTCCTCCGCTTAGCCACCTGCGTTTCATCCTGCTTCAATGGGTAAACATCTCTCTGCCATACAGCATAGCACACTCGCCTGAACGCATAAAGCATGCTGGCGGTCTTGCGAAGCGGCTGCGGACTCCCTATAATAAACATCAGCGTCAGCACGATCGCCAGAATAATCCGCAGGAGGATTTCCATGAATTACGAAGAACTTTTTTCCAGTCTCAGCGCCCTTGAAAAGGATCTGAAGGATTCCGTCAAGGCGGCGGACCGTCTCTTCAAGACCGCCCAGAAAAATACTGCTGATGGCAACATGCCCGAACTCATAAAAGCCCTCAGCCAGCTTTCGGAGGTCTCCTCGCAGATGGGAGACAGGACCGGCGCTGTGCTGAAGGAAGCAAAGGCCTTTGACACGAAAGCCTATTTTGTCTCCGGAGACTTCACCCGGCAGCTCCTTGACGCCTGCGAAGAGCGCGGCATCGACGTGAAGGGAGAAAAAGGCGTCTATGAAATGTTCCCCTACAAGGTCAGGATCTACGGGGATGATGAACACGCCGAGGAGGTCTGGATCAACCGGAAAAAGCACCCAAGCGTGCGTCCTTCCGCCGTCGCGGACACCATCAAGGCCGGCCAGGATAAACTGAGAAAGGCCAAATTCAACGAGAGCTCCTTTATGAAGGAACTGTCGGAGGCTTATGACACCACATGCATGAAGGAGGGTCTGCGGGCAGGGAGCACCCTGAGCCTCACAAAGCTCTATAAGACCATGACGCCCATGGCGCGCGCCCGCAAGGAATACGACATGCAGGCCTTTGCCTTTGACCTGGCCCGGGTGTATGAGAAGGGCCCCGAGGCCTGGAACTCCCCTGACGGCCGGAGTTTTATCTTCGGTACCAGCCGGGACGGGAAAAGCGGCATCCGCGTCCTCTCCTCCGCCGGCACAGAAACCTATATCACGACGCTGCGGCCTCTTTCCGCAGAATAAAAGAAAGGATTCTCTATGGAACCTGCAGCAGCAAAAGCAGCCGCGGAATATCTTATCAAGGGCTGTCCTCCCCCGGACGATGAAGCCCTGCTCCGCGCCTCCGCCGGCATCAGCTTCCTCACGGATTTTCTGCGCGGACAATATCTTGAGGATTATATCCCCTCCGGCGGCAGCAAGATCAAATTTGTCACCGGGCGCTCCGGCAGCGGCAAGACCCACTTCGGCCGGCTCATACGGAAAGCCGCGGAAGATGCCGGTTTTCTGACCGTCACCTTCTCCGCCCGGGATATCTGGCTCCACGACTTCAGCATCCTTTACCTGGAAATCCTCCGGCAGTGCAGCCTGGAGCATATCCTGAAGGGCTGTGCAGATCAGATCATCCGGGAAATGGGCGATGACCCCTCCGCCATCCCGGAGGGGCAGACCTACATGGACTATCTCTCCGACAAAGGCGAGGCCGATGCCATCACCCGCAGCTCCATCCGGGAGGCGCTCCGTACCCGTTTTACCAGGAATCCGCGTCTCGACAACAACTTCGCCCTCTGCTGCTCTCTGCTGACCGGCAGCATCCTGGGGCACCCGGTACTGGAGGCAGCGAACGAAGCGCTGCTTCTTTCCTGGCTCTACGGCGACAAGTCCGTCAAACTCTCCCAGCTTCGCGCCCTGGGACTTTCCCCCGCCCGCATCACGAAATTCAACGCGAGGAACATGCTCCGCTCCCTCTGTGAGGCAGTGAAGCTCAGCGGACACGCCGGCATTTTCGTATTTGCGGACGATCTGGAGATCCTCGTGAACCGGGCGGGAAGCGAGCGTGTGCGCTATACGAAGCTTCGCCGCGACGACACCTACGAAAGCATCCGCCAGCTGATTGATGACATCGACAGCATGCGCTATCTCTTCTTCCTCTTCGGCTTTGACCGGGAGCTCGCGGACAATGAAAGCAGCGGGCTGAAATCCTACCAGGCGCTCTGGATGCGCATCCAGAACGAAGTCTCGGGAACGCATTTCAACCGTTTTGCGGATATTCTGGATCTGGATGTGCTCTCGGACCAGATCTACAGTCCCGCGGTCATGTGCGAGATGGCGGAGAAGCTCGGCGGCATCCTGTGCGAAGCCGGTCTGCCGTTCCATCCTCTTGATGAGGAAAAGGCCCTGACGCTCACGGACCGCGCCCGCTACGGCGGCCTCGGACTTCCGATCCTGGTAAATCAATATGTGGTAAAGGGGGACGGGGACGATGTCTGATTTTTATTCGAAGCACATGATCGAGGCCCTGCGTTCCGGCGTCCCTTCCCGGGAAGTCGGCGCCTGCTTCACAGAGGCGCGTCCCGCCATGATGCGGAGGATCAGCGACAGATTGGAAGCCGTCCGGGAGAGCGGCCGCTCCGACGGCATGATCTTTACGGGCCGCTACGGTGAAGGAAAGACCCACCTTCTGAATACCTTTTTCAGCATGGCGACGACCTCCGGCATGGTCGTCTCTCTGGTGCCCCTCGGGAAAGAGACGCCCCTCGACAAGCCCTGGCTGCTTTACCAGAAGATCATGGCCAGCACCTTCCTTCCCGGCGCGAAGCAGCCCGGGTTCTCCACGCTGCTGGAAAGCATGACGAAAAACGACGCCCTGTCCGGAGAACTGCTTGCCTATACTGCCAGAGAACTGGAGACGGACAAGCTCTACTTCCTCCTGAAAGCGTACCTGAATACCCAGGATGAAGAAGAGCGCTTTACCTTCCTTTCCGATTTTGAAGGAGACTTCGCGGGCAATGCCCTGATCAAAAAAAGCTACCGCCGGCTTCTCGGAACACCTGCAAAGTTCCGCGAAAACTTCTCTAAGACCCGGCATTACATGGATTATTTCCACTTCATGAGTCATCTGTTCCGCCAGAAGAAATACGCCGGCTGGCTGATCCTCTTCGACGAGGCAGAACTCCTGGGCCGTCTTCCGAAGAAGGCCCGCATGAAGTGCTACCGCGAAATGCAACGCTTCCTGAATCCCGGTCCCAGGATGGAGGGCGTCTTCTCCCTCTTTGCCATGAGCTCCTCTTACGCGGAAGATGTCATCGACACAAAGCACGAATTCGACAATGTGGAAGAGACCTTCTCCGAAGACCAGAAGTCCAAAGAGGATGCTCTTGCCTCCCTGAACGCTGTCCTCAAAGCGCCGGAGCTCGCTCCCCTGACCCGGGAGGAGATCAGCGGCATCCTGCTCCGGATCCAGGAATTCCACGGAAAAGCCTACGACTGGACGCCGCAGATCAGCGCCGATACCCTGTACCGCACCTCCGAAGCCGGCGGGTACCTGCTCCGCACCAAGATCCGCGCCGCCATCGAACTCCTTGACCAGCTTTACCAGTACGGCGAAGCCGGCGGGATCCGGATCACCGAACTCGGAAAAGAAAGCTTCGAGGAAGACGCCGTTCCGGAACTGGAAGGGCTCGAGGAACTGTAAAACAAGAGGCAGCCGCGGGAAGCCCGCCTGCGGGAAGTCCGCCTGCGGGAAGCCGCCTATCTCAGATAACAGAGCAGCACCCCTGACGGGGTGCTGTTTTCTATCTCTGCACTTCTCATCAATTTATCCCAAAAGCATCGGATTATAGTCATAAATATAAAGTATAGATGAATGGCCCCTGGAAAAAACTTTGCCGTTGGCAGTGGAATTCCGGCTTTTCGGGGCAGTGGTCACGAAACGGGGCTTTCTTAAAAATATGGGCACACCTCCCGGGGTACATTTTCAAAAATTAGATAGCAAAACAGCAAAATCTTTTGACGCGTCGCAGAGTCATCAAATTATAATTGACACTTCATTTAAATCTGTTAATTAACTCATTCAAAAAATCAGGATTTCCTCCGAAATTTCCTTCCGGACACCCTGTAACTGTGTCCACAAAAATTGAAATACCCGATTCCGTGACCACTTCCTTAAATCCGGCATTTAATTCCGCGCTTAATCCCGCAAATCCGGCATTTAATCCGGTAAACTCGGCGCTTAATCCCTCAAATTTTCTTGTGTGAATTCTTTTACTTCGTCATGGGCTGCCCCAATTTTGCCGCCCACTCTTCTTCCTTAAAACCTGTCAGCACAAATCCGTCCCCGACCACCAGCGGGCGCTTTACCAGCATCCCATCCGTGGCCAGGAGTGCGAGCTGTTCGTCCTCGCTCATTTCCGGCAGCTTTTTCGAGAGTCCCATCTCCCTGTAGGGAATGCCGCTGGTATTGAAGAAGCGCTTCAGCGGCAGGCCGCTCACGCACAGCCACACAGACGATGACAGCTGGGCGATGCGCTGATTCATGCCGCCGCTCAAGGCATAGGGACACTGCCGCAGGATTCGATCCGCATCCTGCAATCCCACCTTTCCAAATACTGCCGTCACCTCTTCGCGAAATGTTTTCCCATGATATTTTCCATGACTCTTCAAGGTTTCGATAAATTGCTTTTGATAAGTGCGGATGGGATTAAATGCCGCCCCGGGGCTTTGAAAGATCATGCCCATCCTGTCCGAACAATATACCTGCCGGTCCTTCTCCAAGAGGTCATTTAATGCTTTTCCAGATACTCTGATCTCTCCCGAAAGCACTTTTACCTCCGGGGCTGCCATCAGCGCCTTCAGGACAGTGCTCTTTCCGCTGCCGCTCTCCCCCACCAGACAAAGGATCTCGCCGCGCTTCAAAGAAAAGGTAAGCTTCTTAATCGCCTCACCGCTCCCATACCCCGCAGTCAGAGAATTTACTTCTAAAACTGTCCTA
>CACZFV010000125.1 GCA_902780465.1 uncultured Lachnospiraceae bacterium | reverse complement strand
GGCATTTTCTCCCGCGGAGGACGCAGTCAGCGCCCTGCCGGCGAGACCGCCGCTGTAATTCATCAGCCCATAGCTCTTTCCGCCAAGCCCGTAAGGATCGGAATCCGGACTGACCTTATATTCCAGGACGATCTTCGCGTTCACGTCATTCGCGTTGTTGTATGCCGCGAAGACTTTTCCGCCGGCGCCGCCCTGCATGTTCCAGTAATACCCGTTCGCTCCGAGCATGCGGAAGACAGCGGACTCTCCGGGGAACAGACTGACCGTGAAGACCGACGCGCTGTTTTTGTCAGTTACGAAAGCCAGGGAATTTCCTGACTGCAGGACATACTTTCTGCCGGTCCCGCCCCCTGCCTCCGATCCGTTTCCGTCAAGGCAGTAAACACGGTAACCATGATCGGTACCCTGCTCCTTCTCGAAGTAATACCGCACCGCGCCTTCCGCGTTTTCAGGATCATTCAGCGACCTCGCCGTCTTCCGGATCCCGGTCCTGTCTTTTCCGCCGACCTTTTCTTCCTGCTGGTCCGTGAAGTAATACCCGTCTTTATGGCTGACGAAGAAGCCGGTGAGCCTGCCGGAAAGGTCTGAAAGCTCCTCAAGGGACGAAACTCTGGTCCATCCGCTGTCCGCTGCCGACGGTCCCCGGATGATCGCGTAGGCGGAGAATCCGCCGGTGCTGAAGTTCACGGTATTCCCGTCCGTGACAGCTTCCAGCTGCTCCGGAGCCGCCTCATCAAAATGCAGGACGGAGAAGGCCTCCGGGGAATCGCCGGCATCCAGCAGTTCTATCCTGACGTCCACTTTTTCCTTCGGCTGGAAACGGACAGAAGGATCCGCCGGATCCACGATGCTGATATCAAAGAGACGGTAGTACTCCGCGCTGCTGAAGCCGAGCATGCTCCCGGCGCTGGCTGTGTACTCTTCGTATTCAGGATCCGGCTCTCCGGAAGCGCTCTCCGGAAGGATCTCCCGGACAGAGAGCTCCGCGCGGCGGGGGATCCCGGCTCCCATGCCGCAGGTCACAGTGATCTTATACATATGGCCGTCCGAGGCCAGTATGGTCTTTTCGATGGTGGTGGTGACGACGCCGTACACGGAGAAACTGTCCGTGGTAAAGGTGACCGCGTCCGCCTCTTCTTCGCTCACGCTGCCGCTGTTCACGGTCTCCGAAGCCACCTTCTCCGGCGCCTTTTCTTCCTTGAAGTGCAGCACGTTCACATCGTCCTCTTCCCTGGTACGGATGGATTCGTCGCAGGTGATGATGACGCGCACCGGCGCCGCCGGCTCCACTTCGTTTCCTTCCGGATCCAGAATGGTGATGTCGAAGAACCGTGCGAAATTCACCGCCCGCTCCTCCGTGCCGCCGCTCTCCGGATCGATGACCGCTCCCGCCGCCTGGGCGAGATACTGCTCATATTCTTCGGAGCCGTAGGGGATCTCATCCACGGAAAGGTAGGCCCCCTCCGGAAGCCTCGCGTCCCCGTCGAAGATCATAAGGACCTGAGCGCCGTCGCCGGACCAGAACATCTCCGGCGTGATGACCTTTTCCGACTGCACCATTTCTTTCCAGGAGAATTTCACCTGCGCGTCGCCGCGCTTGTCAGCGTTCCGCGCCGCGTCCTTCACCGCGGCGTAAAAATCTTTTCCGAAGCCTGCGGAGATCTTCAGGGACGCCACAGTCTCCGTAGATTCTGTCTCTTCCTCTTCCTCCAGGTCGTTCACGATCTCGCCGTCCTGGAGCTGCACAAAACCGTCCTCCTCCTCGTACACCACCGCAGCCTGCTGTCCTTTTTCCGCCGCGCTTTCTGCATCAGAAGGAGACGCGGTACCTGTTCCCGCGCTGTATTCCGCGTTCGACGCGGTCGCTTTTGATGTCCCGGAGTCCGATGCCGCGTCCGGTCTCGAAGCGTTCGATGCGGTGGCCTTCTCCTCTGTTCCGGAGAATTCTTCTGTCTCCGGCTCTTCCGCCGCGTTCTTCATCGCTTCCACCATCACCGCGAAACGGTTCGGGTCCACACTGTCGGAAAGATCCAGGGTAAATTCCGTGAGCTCCTCTTCTTCCAGAGAGAACCAGTAATCCACCGCACCCTTTCCATCCTCCCGGATGGCGCGGTGCAGCACGATCTCCTTTCCCTCTGTGTCAGTGATGGTGCAGGTTCCTTCCTCGCTGAAAACGTATTCCGCGGAAAGATCCGCGTTGTACC
Organism: uncultured Lachnospiraceae bacterium; assembly: GCA_902780465.1. Taxonomy (GTDB): domain Bacteria; phylum Bacillota; class Clostridia; order Lachnospirales; family Lachnospiraceae; genus Moryella. The sequence goes on along the minus strand of CACZFV010000125.1, from coordinate 4,120 downwards.
CGTCCAGGGTAAGCACATAGATCTTCGCGTTTCCGCCTTCTTCCGTGCCGGCCTTTACCCGCACTGTAAGCTCGTCGCCGCTCCAGGCGGAGAAGGTCTCCGCGCTGAGGGAGGGATACCCCTTCGTCATGGTGACAGCGGGAAGGATCAGCATGTAAGTCGTACAGAAAACCACCACTCCCGCGAAGCAGACTGCTGCCGCGCGCCAGCGCTTTTTCTGCATATGCTTTTTAAGGTATCCAAGGAATTTATTCATCAGAGATTCCTGCATGGTTTGAATCTCCTTTCTCAGGTCAGACTTCACCTGCTAATAGATATAGTTCTGATAATATTATAATACAAAATACTTCCGCAAAAAATGCGTCACAGTGAAAGATAAGCGTGGAAGCATCGGGTACGATCCCAAGAAAAAGAGGCGCCGTACTAAAGTGGATAGCCCCTTCAGATTTAAGATAATGTCTATAAAGGACACATCCTGTTCTTCGGAGAAACGTAGTAAAGCCAGACTCCCGGAGAATGCTCCCGGGGGATTTCTCCTGAGGGATTAGAAGATGTTTGGGGGTATACAGGCAAGGTCGTGACCTGCACTCCCTGCTCCAGGCCTCTGAGACAGGTCTTTGCTGCCTGAAACTGCAGTATTTTCCGTTACCGTGGGGCTATATGATGCAAGTCCTCGTCCGCACTCCCTCCGTTTTTATAATCAGGAGGGAGTGCGGACGGGAACTTAGTCTGTATGCCCCCAAATCAAGCGGAAAGCGCGCTGAAACCAGGATACCTTTGCCAGCTCGAGGGAGTGCAGTTCAGGAGTTCTCTCATATACCCCCAGTCAGCTGCAGTACCTGCCGGTACTTTAACTGCCGGCTTAGCCAGTACTGCCTTTTGACTTGTAAAAGTTCTGAATAAAAGAAAAAGCAGCCTTAGGAGCTTATCCCTAAAGCTGCTTTATCTTCAGTCTGAAACGTGAACTTTTGTCAGGCAGCATCCGGCAGCTTTAAAAGCTGTCCCGGCATAATATGATCCGGCCTGCGGATCACGTCCCGGTTGTTCTGGTAAATAAGTTTCCACCTGCTGCCGTCGCCGAGGAACTTTTCCGCGATCTTCCAGAGGCTGTCTCCAGGCTCGACTGTGTATACATTCCCTGCCGCGGCCGCTGCTGCCTTCCTTTCCTCGGGCGAAGCGGCTGCCGCGCTTTCCGGGGAAACAGGATCTCCCGCCAGAATGATCTTCTGGTCCCCGCGCACCTCAGCGTATTTCGACGCGGGCAGGACACCGTGAAGCTCCTCCTGAATATACCTGATCAGAAGATCGTCCAGAAGAACACCTGTGTCAAAGCCGTCTTTCATGCCAAGCACAAAATATGTATCTCCGCCGGCAGATATAAAATTATTTGCCGCCAGCGCATAGGTGTCCTCCGGAGAGAACGGCTTCCCGTTCACGCTGTTCACCGTAACGCGCCGGATGGACTCCGGAGCGTAGTAGGTGGAACCTGGATACAGCGATCCCTGATCATACTCTTTGGTCGTGTCCAGGGTAAACGAAATACCGCCGGTATGCGGAAAAGCTCCTATTGGTTTCGGTGTACAGTAAGTAGATGCTTCCAGGAGCTCCAGAAGCTCCTCACCGGTCACGTAAGAGATCGTCAGTGTGTTCCCGAAGGGATATACCGTCTTGATCATCCTTTTCGTTACTTCACCCGCCGGAATGCCGTCGCGGATCGCGCCGCAGTTGATGACTGCCACCAGATGGTCCTCCGGCACTTTCAGGGCAGACGGATCCTTCCGGATATACCAGAGCATGGCATCTGTGATCAGGTTTCCGCTGTTGGCCTCCCGGGTCCAGTAGACCTCCCAGTCTCCTTCAAAATCAACTTCGCTGTCCGCGATCTTTACTTCATATTCCGCGTCGACGCGCTCCTTGATCTTTTTTGCCTCAACAGATGCCGCCGCTGCTTCATCCGGCGTGATCTGCTCCGTCTCCACCAGATAATGGTCTTCCGGCTTTCCATCCGCGCTGACGACCAGGACGCCGACATACTGGAACTTCGTTCCTGTGGACTGGATGGCTTCTCCTGCATTGCCTCCGGTCATGACCGTGTGGGAATGACCGTCAAGAATGAAATCGATCCCGGAAGTGTTTTTATAAAGGTCCAGGGAGCGGTTCCCTCCGTCTGCAGCCTCATCGCTTACGCCAAGATGCGCGAGCGCGATAACAATATCCGCTCCATTCTGACGCAGCGCCCTGACCTGCTCCTCCGCAATGCGGTACATATCGCTTCCGCCATAGAAAGTGAGGCCGATGGTCAGATTCGGATTTGCCTTGGTCTTGGATTCCTCCGTTTCCAGGCCGATAAAACCGATCCTGCACCCGTTTCCTGCTGTATACATGAAAACAGGTTCAAGGATCTCCGATCCGTTCTCAAAGACGTTCGCGCAGATCACAGGGAACTCCGCCTTCTGCAGGTTCTTCCTGAGCTGTTCATATCCATAGTCGAATTCATGGTTTCCCAGCGTCGCCACGGTGTATCCCGCCGCGTTCATCATCGTAAAAGCGTCGGCCCCGGAAGACATGCTCACGTTCGCGTCCCCCTGGCTGAAATCTCCGACGTCCGCCAGGATCACTTCGGCACCCAGTTTCTCGTATGCCTCCCGGAGGGCTGCCATTTTCGCGTAGCCTTCGATCGCTCCATGCACGTCATTGGACTGCAGGATGACCACCTTCCCGGAGAGATCCGCCGCAGGGACCGGGCGGATATCCTTCGGATAGTTTTCTTCAGCATATACCGTCCCGGCGAGGCAGAACAGCAGTAATGCCAGCAGCAGAACGAAATGCGCCTTACGCTGCTTCTCTGATCCTGGCCTGCTCATCACTCTTCCCCCTTGCCATTTTTCTTCTTCCTCACCGGCATAAACCAGAGCAGCAGGAAGATCACTACCGCAGCACCAGCAAAATACGGGATATAGCGGTCAAAATTAATGCCATTGTCCTTGCCGCTTCCGGATCCGTTCACATCTTCGGGGTGTTCCAGATCCCCTGTCCGGTGCCCGCGCACCAGGAGGCGGTGGGTGTTGACGCCGTAAGGCGTGCAGGTCATCAGTGTCACCAGGTCTCTGCCGGGTATCGGCTTCAGGGCCTCGAAGGCCTCCGGCGAATCCGGCAGCACGGTCAGGATCTGATCCACCTCGTAGACCATCTCCTTGTCCAGGACCGTCACGACAAATTCATCCCCGGCGACAAGCTCCGGCAGGTCCGTAAACAGTTTCGCGCTGGGCAGGCCGCGGTGGGCCGAGAGCACCGCATGTTCCCCCGGATCTCCGATGGGCAGCGAACTCCCCTCCACATGGCCGATGGCTCTCTGCAGCACCTCTTCCTCTGTCCCGTGGTAGAAGGGCAGACGCACCCTGATCTTCTCGATCATCACATAGCCCATGATGCCTGTGCTGCCGACTACCAGCGTATCCTGGTAACCCTCTGTCCTTTTTGAACTGCCAAAAGGATTCGGATTCTTTTTCAGTCTCCGGTTATAATCCCGTGCCTTTGCAAAAATAGCACCGTAGTCCTCAGGAGAGATCTCCTTTACATTCCTCTGGTAATCCCCGATGTTCTTTGCCACCCGGATGCGGTTGATGTAATCACTGGCCTGCGGATACAGCAGAATACACAGCCCGGTCAGGAATACCAGGAGGATCAGCAGATCCATGAAACGAAATTTGCGCTTTTTCTTCTGTTTTTCCATGCACTGTCCTCTACTTCACTGGGCCGATGCCGGAGAAGGGCCAGATCCGGAAGACGATCTTCCCGACGATCTGCTCGTCCGACACGCAGCCGACGGAAGTATTTCTGGAGTCGATGGACGCGTCCCGGTTGTCCCCCATCACGAAGATCCTGGAATCCGGCACCTGGTAGGGGAGCTCGATAGTCGTCTCACCAAAAGCCTTCTCTTCAATGTAAGGCTCCTCCAGCTTCTCGTTGTTCACATAGACGTTCCCGTCCTGGTCAATGTCCACCCACTGGCCGGCATTCGCGATAACGCGCTTCACCAGGATCTTGTTGTTGTAATAGAACGCCACTACTTCACCGGTCTCAAACTTTGTTCCCTTCACGGAGACCATAATGTCGCCCT
>CACZFV010000124.1 GCA_902780465.1 uncultured Lachnospiraceae bacterium | reverse complement strand
GGTTCTGCTGTGTTCTGTTTGATTCCTGCGCGGGCTGCGAAAGAGTGCCGTGCAGTTAACATATTATAGCAGAAACCGGGCAGGAATGAAAGAAGGGGGCTCTCCGCATACTGAAGAGGTGCGGCGCATCGTCTTCCGGCAGTGAAGGCTGCTCTGTCAGTTTCTCCGTATTCATTGAGGAGCCGTTGCCGGGATGGTATCATAGGTATCAGGTGAAGAGAATGGTGGGACTGGCAGGAAAGATCGTGAGCTGGCAGCGCACGGGCGTGCTGGCGTATTCGGTGTGGTTTTATATTCTGAACATGGTCATGGTCTCCATTGACATCGTCCTCTATTTCCGCAACAGTGCCCTGGACCGGGAGAGGGAGCAGGCCCGGGAACAGAGGTAAAGGACAGCGGAGACAGAAGGCAGTAAAGATGGAAGCAGTAAAGACAGAAGCAGTAAAGACAGAAGAAGTAATAAAGGTGGAAGGGATGGACTGGAAGTGGAAGACAGAAGAGAGATGCCTCATGCGCTGGACGGACTGAAGGTGCTGGATTTCAGCACGCTGCTGCCGGGGCCGTACGCCACCATGATCCTTGCGGACATGGGAGCGGAGGTCCTGAAGATCAGCAGCAAGGACAGATACGACCTGGTGGTGAACTGGCCGCCTGTCATCCCGGGAACGGAAGTGACGGGAGCGCAGGCCTGGCTTGGCAGAAACAAAAAGACGATCTATCTGAACCTGAAGAAGCCGAAAGCGGTGGAGGCGGTAAAAAAGCTGGTGAAGGAATATGACATCGTGGTGGAGCAGTTTCGCCCTGGCGTCATGAAAAAACTCGGTATCGGCTACGAAGAGCTGCGGGCTGTCAATCCGCGGCTCATCTACTGCGCCATCACCGGCTATGGCCAGAACGGGCCCTTCTCGAAGAAAGCGGGACACGACATCAACTATCTGGCGCGCTCCGGCGTCGCTTTTGCCGTGGGCAGGAAGCAGGGCGGCCCTTCGCTCTATAACTTCCAGATCGCGGATGTGGCGGGCGGTTCCATGAACGCGGTCTGCGGCATTCTCGCTGCGGTATACTGCAGGGAAAGGACGGGGAAAGGGCAGTTCATCGACATCTCCATGCAGGACTGCGTGGTCCCCTTCAATTCCATGGACGGAGCCTCTTTCTTCGCCGGCGGCGCTCTTCCGGAGCGGGAGAGCGGACTGCTGGACGGCGGGGCATCTATGATTATTACGAGACGTCGGACGGGGGATATATGAGCGTGGGCTCCCTGGAGCCGAAGTTCTTCGCGGCTCTCTGCAAAGGTCTTGGAAAGCCGGAGTGGAGCGATGGGGCGGTCCTCAGGACGAAGGAGGGAACAGAAGAAGCAAAGGAGACCTTCCGGCGCATCTTCCGCACCCGCACCAGGGACGAGTGGACAGAGGTGTTCCGGGAACTGGACGCCTGCGTGGAGCCGGTGATGAGTCTGGAAGAAGTCACCCGGGACCCCCATCTTAACGCGCGGGGGATGTGGCCCGAGGTGGAAGTGCCCGGGACAGAAGTAGCCGGTGCAGGGTACGCCGGAACAGTCCGCATCACGCAAATGGGGAATCCGCTGCATCTTTCCGAGTGCCCTCCCCGCTATGATCACGCGGGTTTCCCGGAAGGATATCACACGGAAGCAGTGTTGGCGGGGCTGGGGTACAGCGCCGCAGAGATAGAAGAGATGATATGAAGCCGGTTGGGCGTTTTCAGGCTTTTGCAAGAATTTTGTTCCCCTGAAAAGTGCGTTTGAAGGATAGTTCAGAAGGCTTATAGAGACAGTTTGGGCGTTTCACGGCATTTTATAAAAATTTGTTCCCTTTTAGAGAGTTTTATACTTCCCGCAGGAGCTGAAAAGGCGGGTCGGCAAAGGCTTTAAAAGGGTACAGATTCTGAAAAAAACGTGAAAAACGCCCGGAAGCTTCAGAGGCTTCAGGAAAAGAGCCGGAAAACTGTGTGGCTGGGCAGTTTTCCGGCTCTCTTTTCATACGGTACTGTTTTATTTCCCGGAGGACTGTGCGGAGAGTCTCTGAAGCAGTGACTCATGCAGACTTCCTGTGATATAGAAGAAACCGAGGAAGGTCAGGGGCAGCGGGAACATGAGCAGTGCAAGGATGCACAGAAGGATGGCGACGAGCTTTGATCTGCTGATATAGGCCTGCACCAGCAGACTCAGCGCAATGGCGCCGAAGCAGGAGAGATAAAGATATCCGCAGACACCGATCGTCTGGCCGAGGGTCTCTGCCAGGGTATCGCCATTCCGGCCGAAGGTGAAGAGGTAGAGCAGGAACAGCCCCAACCCCAGGAATCCGCTCCATTTCGGAGGAAAGAATTCCCGGATCGGCTTCGCCTGCTGCACCGGAAAGCGGAGCGCCTTCAGCACCATCAGGGAGATCTGGAAGATCAGGAATCCCTGGATGACCCCCATGAATACCATGGAAACGATCATCAGACGCTTCAGGTAATCGTGGGTGAAGACGTTCTCCGGCATCATCACGCCTGCCTTCTCCATGGCCATGGACATCATATTCTGCATCTCCGTGATCTCCCGGTTCAGGTCGTAGCCGAACAGAGAGGCAAGGACGATGGTGCTCAGGAGGTTGAAGACGGCTGCCAGGACCATGACCAGGATCATCGTGCGGGTCGTGTCCACATGGTGATGGAGGCAGGCGCCGAAGGCCAGTCCCAGAAGCGCCGCCGTGATGGCGTAGAAGATCGCCGTGAAGCTGCCGCAGAACAAGGTGATCATGACCATGCCGATAAAGACCGGCACTCCGCTCCGCAGACCGTATTTCGCGGAATAGGCAGTCATCGGCAGCGGAAAAATGTACACGAAAGCTTCCTCGAAGAGACCGCCGGTCTGGCGGTTCAGGAGGATCAGGACGCCGAAGACGGCGATGAGCATTGCTCCGAAAGTCAGTTTTTGCGTTTTTGAATTCATGACGCCATTATAACTGATTTTCCGGCACTTTGGAACAGTTGCCATAGCATTAGATCACTGTACGTCACACTGCTTTCAGCAGACCGTCGGACCGGGTGTAGTGATATACGCAGTCGGAGAGACGGTCCTCCGGTGCGACATGGGCCTCATTGATGGAGTGCACCATCTCTTTCAGAAATTCCGGGCGGATGTCGTCTTTGTCCTCGATGAACAGAAGCTCATGGATCGAGGAGGGAAGGATATAGAACCGGTCTTTCAGCCGTCCCGCTGCGTAATCCAGGAAGCCGGGGTACAGAAGAACAGCAGCTCCGGAATACCCGTTTTCCACGGTGGCGACAAAGATGTCCGGAGCGCCCTCTTCCTCTGGAATTTCCGCCCCGCTTCGCTCCAGGAGGATGTCACGGAGTCTGCGGAAAGAAGCAGGATGAAGCAGGGGAGCGTATTTTAGCGCGTCAGCGTGAAGCTGTTCCGGAGTGACACCGTATCCCTCCAGTAAAGAACTGGTGATCAGAATGGAGCTGTCGGGGCAGCCGAGGCAGCCGAGATCAAAACGGTATACGACGCAGAGATCCTCCATGTCTCTGTGGGGCAGCGTTTCCAGGATCTCTTCGTTGCCTTTCCGGGGGATCAGCTGGATCATCAGGTGATGCTTCAGCCTGTCATAGCTGTTGAAGAGATCCGGGTCCGGTGAGGGCATGCGGTTCGAGAGTTTCAGAAGCTCCTGCTCAAGCTCCCTGAGAAGAGCGGGATAGGGACGGCCGTCCATGAAGGATTCGTAGAGCGGCTTCAGGTCGAGACTGGCTTCCGCAACAGCTCCCTCCGGGCGGAAGGTCAGCCCGAAGTAGGAACGCCCCTGGAGCTTCTGTACTTCGCGGTTCCCGATCTCCGCTTTCCGGTACCGTTCCGGCAGGATCGTGCTGAAGTCCTCCCGGAGATCTTCGGTGATCTTGTCCAGAAATTCAATGTAGGTCATGGTATATCCTCCTTATGTTGTTTGGCAGTGATTTCTTTGTCACAGTAAAAACAGTCTGTTTTCCGGCAGACAGCCCGGATTCAGTGCAGTCCGGCGGCGTAATCGTACAGGACGCCGCTCTCATATACGGAGATCAGACCCCGGGCGTAGTCCCCGGCCTTTTCCGGATCCCAGGGGAGAACGCATTTTACAAGTCTGTCCCTCAGTTCTTCTTTGCCCAGACGATCCAGGAACTCCTGGAAAGAATCCAGCTTCAGGGAGGAAGCGGGATCCTCCACCACGGGCATGAAGATCCTGGCGCAGAGATCCAGAAGCTCCGCGGCCCTGCGGCCGAAGGAACCAAAATCCAGGATGATCGAAGCGTAGCCGCCTTCCTCCGCGATGCGGCGGAACAGGCGGGAAAGGTCCTCTGAGGAGATCTGTGTAATGTCCTCCGCGCAGCGGACCGGCGGGATGTAATCCAGAGGGCCGAAGGAGTGAACGGCACCCTTCAGCCTGCTCCAGGAATAGGCACCCTGAAGGTAGCGGTAGATCACGTCGGAGAGATCTTCTTCCTCTTCGCAGGACGGGTCCCGGATGTTCCGGAACACACCGGGAAATTCCTCCAGAGTGAGGAGCAGAGTGCGTCCCCGCCGGGCATGGACCAGTCCGAGGGTCAGGGCCAGCGTCGTTTTGCCGCAGCGGTTCACCGGGGAGTAAACACCGTAGATCTCGCATTGGTCGCGCCGGGCCCGGGCGACGCACCGGGACTCATCCTCCGCGTAGATATTCATGATCTCGCGGGCAATGCGGTCTGCCGGCAGGTATTTAAAGACAGCCGGCGCGCCGAAGGGCCGCTGGTCCCCGCCCCGGACGAAGCCGTCGTCGCTCAGAAGGATCACTTTTGAGTCCTCTGTCAGGCCGTGGACTTCACTGGCAAGATCCTCCGAGAGCAGCAGGATCTCCACCCGGGCGGTCTTCCGGAATTCCTTCAGGGCTTCGGGAGAGGACAGAGCTGTGGTCCGGAAGCCGATCCGCTCCTGTTCGTTGAGATAGGCTGCCAGACGGGATGCATATTCCTTGTCGCGGTCCAGGACCGCCATGACTCGTCTCATTTCATCTGCCTCCCTGCGGAATGATCTGCCAGAGACTGCCGCCGTTCAGCATGCTGACGGTGATAAGCCATCCGGCGAGGAAAAAAGGACCCATGGGGATCCGGAGGCTGCCGGACTTCGGAGCACTGCGTCCCGCCTCCTCCAGGACCATCTTCCGCGCCAGAAGAAGAGCCGCGGGAGCAGAAGCGGTCAGGAAGCTGAAAAACAGGAACAGGAGAAACCTGTCTGTACCGCTCCAGGCGGCCACTGCCCCGAGAAGCTTCACATCACCCGCCCCGGTAAGGCGCAGGCGGAAGCAGGGATAGAACAGGGCTGTGACTGCAAGAAGACGGATGAGGAAAGGCGGACCCAGCAGAAAACCGCCGGGAAACAGCGCTCCGAGGATCAGGCAGTTCGGGATCTTCCGATACAGCGCATCATACAACGCCGCAGCAGTCAGAAAAAACAGAAGGACAGGAATATACAGAGTATCAGCAGAAAACATGCAATTTCTCCCAAAGTGAATGTTTTAAAAGGTCTGCGGAGAGGTTATAATAATGAATAAGAGCCACAGCGGCAGAAAAATACAGGACGGAGGTTTCTTATGGCAATCATCAATCAGGGACTTGGCTTTATTTCTGAAACCGACTGCTACTGGTTCGGACAGGGCACACATTACAAGATCTACGAAAAGCTTGGCGCTCATCCGAAAAACTATAAGGGAAAAGACGGATATCACTTTGCTGTATGGGCACCCCATGCAAAGGCTGTGAGTATCGTCGGCGACTTCAACGACTGGAACCCTGAGGCGAATTTCTGCCAGAAGATCTTCGAAGGCGGCATCTGGGAGACCTTTATCCCCGATCTGCAGCCCGGCATGCTGTATAAATTCGTGATCGAAACGCAGGCAGGAGATCTTCTGTACAAGGCGGATCCTTACGCCAGAGGCGCTGAATTCCGGCCCGGAACCGCATCCCGCCTGGAGGTGGAGCCCTGGGACTACACCTGGAATGACGAGAAGTGGATGACAGAGAGAGCGGAGCAGGATCCGCGCCATGCTCCCATAAGCATTTACGAGTGCCACCTCGGTTCCTGGAAGCGGAACGAAGAAAACGTAGAGCGCGGCGGTTTCGGGAACTACAAGGATCTGGCTCATGAACTCGCTGCCTATGTGAAGGACATGGGATACACTCACGTGGAGCTTATGGGCATCGCGGAGCACCCCTTTGACGGCAGCTGGGGCTACCAGGTGACCGGATATTACGCTCCCACCTCCCGCTACGGTGAGCCGCAGGAATTCCAGTATTTCGTGGATTATCTGCACCAGAACGGCATCGGTGTCATCCTCGACTGGGTGCCGGCGCACTTCCCGCGGGATTCCTTCGGACTGGCGGACTTTGACGGCGCGCCCTGCTATGAGTACGCGGATACCCGGAAGGGAGAGCATCCGGACTGGGGCACCAAGGTCTTCGACTATGAGAAGACAGAGGTCAAGAACTTCCTGATCGCCAACGCTCTTTACTGGCTGAACCAGTATCACGTGGACGGTCTCCGCGTCGATGCTGTCGCGTCCATGCTCTATCTGGATTACGGCAGATCCGGCGGGAACTGGTGCCCGAACAAGTACGGCGGGAACGAGAACCTTGAAGCCATCGAGTTCTTTAAGCACCTGAACTCTGTCATCGCCGGCCGGAAGGACGGCACCATGATCATTGCGGAAGAGAGCACCGCGTGGCCGATGGTCACCCACCGCCCGGAGAACAACGGTCTCGGATTCACCTTCAAGTGGAACATGGGATGGATGCACGACTTCCTGGAGTACATGAAGCTGGATCCCTATTTCCGGAAGAACAACCACAACAAGATGACCTTCGGTCTCACCTATTTCACCAGCGAGAATTACATCCTGGTGCTGTCCCACGACGAGGTGGTGCACCTGAAGTGTTCCATGATCAACAAGATGCCCGGCATCTACGAGGACAAGTTCTCGAACCTGAAGTGCGGCTACACCTACATGATCGGCCATCCCGGAAAGAAGCTGCTCTTCATGGGACAGGAGTTCGCCCAGTGGCATGAGTGGAATGAGAACGTCTCCCTGAGCTGGGAGCTGCTGGATGAGCCGCTGCACAAGGATATGCAGAACTTTGTCAAAGGCCTCCTGCATCTCTACAAAGAGCACCCCTGCCTCTTCTCGATGGACGACAACTGGAACGGCTTCCAGTGGATCAACGCGAACGATGCGGACCGCTCCATCTTCTCCTTTGTCCGCTATGACGCGGAAAAGAAGAAATCCCTGCTGTTCGCCATCAACTTCACTCCCATGGAGCGGAGCGATTACACCGTCGGCGTACCGTTCCCCGGCACCTACAAGCTGGTCCTCGACGAGACGGTCGGCAACTACAAGATGGCGAAGAAAAAACCGGTCTCCTTCAAAGCCTTCAAGGGAGAGTGCGACGGTCAGCCGTACCATGTTTACAACCCGATGAAGCCCTACGGCATCCAGGTCTATGAATTCGACGAGCCGAAGAAGCGCGAAGTGTCAAAGAGCGATGAAAAGAAGGCCGCGAAGACCGTGAAGGAAAAGGCGACGAAGGAAAAAGCCGCGAAGGCGAAGACCGCGACAAAGACGAAGACCGCGAAGGCGGCTGCCGAAGCGCCGGCAAAGAAAAAAGCGCCCAGGAAGAAGAAAGCGGAAGCTGTTGAAGCTCCAAAGAAAGCGGAAGCTGTAGAAACTCCGAAGGAAGAGTAAAAAATATCAGAAACTGTCAGCGAAGGACAAGCGTGTCGAGCCACTGTTCGTCCTCACTGGATTCCGCCCTGTTCGGCGCCCCGGTCTCCGGGGCGCTGTTTTTTCGGAACAGCCGGCGGAACAGACCGGGTCTTTCCTGCACGTTTTCCGGGTACGCCGGCCCGTAATCCCCGGCCGGTGCCTCCCGGATCTCCAGAACACAAGGCTCCTGCGCCGCCTCAGCCAGCATCTCGGGTACCGTGATCCGTTCACCACCGGGTCTGGTGATGGCGGGACCGCCATCCGGCGATTCCTGGGAGATCAGGATCTGCTCCAGCCGGTCCAGGGCGCTGGGATGATCCAGGCTTTCCTTATATAAACGGTAAGCCAGGACCACGCTCGGGTAATCGTCGTGATCCGAGGCGCCGAGCAGGGCCTGAAGAAACTCGGAGAGTTCCGCTGAGAA
>CACZFV010000123.1 GCA_902780465.1 uncultured Lachnospiraceae bacterium | reverse complement strand
TGCCCTCCGCGTTCAGTCTTGCACAGACCGCATTTCTGTCCTCGCCGAACTTCTCCGGGTCAAAGATCACCGGGAAGTAAGCGTAATTCCTCTTCACTCCGGGCTGTGAAGCCGGAAGCTGAAGGCCCTTAACGCCGGAAAGCCGCTCCATATACTGCTCATGCACCGCCTTCCTCTTTTCGATCTCCCCGGAAAGATGCCGCAGGTTGCAGAGTCCCATGGCGGCTTCAAACTCATTCATCTTGGCGTTTCCGCCCACACAGTAGGTCTCATTCTCCTGGATGCCGAAATTCTTGATCCGGAAAAGCTGGTCATAGAGGGCAGGATCCCGGAAGCAGGCAGCGCCGCCCTCGATGGTGTGGAATACTTTCGTCGCGTGGAAGCTGAACATAGAAAGATCTCCGAAGCTCCCGACGCCCTGTCCGTCCAGTTCCTCACCGAAAGCGTGGGCTGCGTCATAGATGACCTTGAGTCCGTGCCGGTCCGCGATCTCCTGAATGGCCTTCACGTTACAGACCTTTCCGTAGACGTGCACCGGAAGGATGGCGGAGGTGCGTTCCGTGATCAGTCCCTCGATCTTCTCCGGATCCATGGTAAAGGTAACGGGGTCGATGTCGCAGAACACCGGGGTGCAGCCGGCGCGCAGGATCGCCCAGGTGGTAGAGGCAAAGGTGTAGGGCGTGGTGATGACCTCCCCGCTGATCCCCATAGCCTGAAGCGACATTTCCAGTGCCAGATGCCCGTTCTGAAAGAGACAGATCTGTTCCACACCGAGGAAGCGCTTCAGCTCCCGCTCCAGCGCCTCGTGTTTTTCTCCCATATTCGTGAGCCAGTGACTTTCAAATATGCTCCGGATCTCATCCACATACTCCTCCAGCGGAGGAAGTGAGGAGCGTGTCACAAGGATCTTTTCCGCCATAGATATCTGTCTCCTGTTCCGTGCATCCGTCCTGCAAAGGCCGGATGCCATTGTCACCCTGATTATAGTACTGCATTATAGCACAGAAGCCCAGAAAACAGAATCTCTGCTCATGTGTTAATGCTGTTCCCGGGATCAGAGGAGAAGCTTCAGTTTCTCATAAGCCTCCGGAGTATCCGCGTCCAGCAGCGAGCCCGGATTCTCCACTGTGACAGAGATCTGGGCGGCGCCGGTGCTGCTGTTTTCTGTCTCTTTTTCTGCTCTTTTTCCCGAAGATCAATGCTTTTTTCCTCCATGTCCGGCTGCTTCAGTCACTTTTGTTCTTTTTCTCAAGTACATTCAGGGCGATCAGAAATACCGCGGAGATCGCAATATTGACCATGACCCACCGGAACGCTCCGGCATCGTCCCCGGTGCGCCACAGCTGGTACACGGTGGTAGAAATGGTGGCAGTCCGGCCAGGGGTGTATCCCGCGATCATCGAGGTGGCTCCGTACTCTCCAAGCGCCCGGGCAAAGGTCAGCACCACTCCTGCCAGAAGACTTCTCCAGCAGCTCGGCACCTTGATCCTCCAGAAGATGCGGAACTCGGAAGTTCCGAGGCAGCGGGCCGCGTCCGAAAGCGTCTCGTCGTAGCTCTCAAAGCTCCCGCGCGCAGTCCGGTACATCAGGGGAAACGCCACTGCTACCGTTCCGAAGACAGCGGACCACCAGGTCATCACCAGTCTGATCCCGAAATGTTCCAGAAACCATCCTCCAATGATCCGCTTCGGTCCCAGGAGCAGCAGGATCACCCACCCTACTACTGTGGGCGGCAGCACCAGGGGAAGTGTGAGCACAACGTCCACGACGCCCTTTACGGCTCCGGGGAGGCCGGCGGACAGCTCTGCTGCCAGTATGCCGAGGAAAAAGATCACCACCGTCGCGATCGCCGCGATCCGGAGCGAATTCATCAGAGGATACCAGTCCATCATTCACTTCAGCCTTTCTTCTGACCGCTCACAGCACAGTTTATTTACTTGCTGAGCGGAGTAAATCCGACGCTCTCAAAGATCTCTGAAGCTTCACTGCCGGTCAGGTAGTCGAGGAACGCCTGCGCCGCCCCGGCGTTTTTGCTGTCCTTCAGGACAGAAGCGGGATAGATCACCTGTCCGCACATTTCCTTTGTCGCGCTGTCCACTGTTTCCAGTCCTGCTGAGAACGCGTCTGTCGCGTAGATGATACCGCAGTCCACGCTGCTTTCTTTGACCTGCGTCGTAACTTCCTTGACATTGGAACCATACGTCAGGACACCGGCCTTTGCAAGCTCTTCTTCGTTCAGTTCATAGAACGCGAAGATCTTCTGGGTGTACTGACCCACCGGCACGTCGCTGTTGCCCATGCAGAGGAACACGTCGCCGCTCTTCAGGAGCTCTGAGAGCTGGTCAAAGCTTTCGATGCCCTTCGGGTTCCCTTCCGGAACTGCCAGGGTCACCTTATTCTCCAGAAGATCGATCCGTGAACCTTCCGCCAGGCTTCCCGCCTCTTCCAGCGCGTTCATCTGCTTCGGAGCAGCCGAGACAAACAAGTCGCAGTCCGCGCCTTCCTGGATCTGCTTCAGGAGGGTGCCCGAGGAATCGTAAGTAGGAACGATCACGATGCCGGGATTTTCAGCTTCGTACTTCTCCTTGATCTGGTCCAGGGTCTCTGTCATGGAAGCAGCCGCAAACACATAGAGTTCCGTTCCTTCTTCTGCCGCCTGCTTTTCTTCCGCTTTGGTGTCCGGCGCCGCGCTTCCGCTGCAGGCTGCCAGGAGAACCGCCGCCATCGTCATTGCCGCAAATATTTTTTTCTTCATTGATACATCCTCTTTTTTAAGCAGCTTAAAACCGGGCAATTCTTTTTTTTAAAGCAATTTATTTTTAAATATAATTCGCTGCTCTGAAGCAAGGTGCCTCCATTTTCCGGAAAGGCCTTCTTTCCGCCCATCCGGGTGGGTCCGGCACCTTATCATGTTGATGAAAAGCGGGCATTCACAATCCTCATTGCTTCCTGATCATGAACCGCTCAGTCTGTCGCAGTCCCACGCAGGATCCCCAGGCCGTGCTCCAGCGGTCCCAGCAGGAATTCCAGGTTTTCCCTGCAGGCCTTCGGGCTGCCGGGAAGATTTACGATGAGAGTCTTCTTCCGAATCCCTGCTGTCTGCCTGCTGAGCATGGCCTTCGGTGTGATCGTCATGGAATAGGCCCTCAGGGCTTCGCCGATCCCCGGCGCCAGGCGGTCCGACACCGCGATGGTGGCTTCCGGCGTCAGGTCCCGTTCCGAGAAACCAGTGCCGCCGGTCGTAAAGACCACGTTCACCTGCCGCTGGTCCGCCAGCCGCTTCAGTTCTGTTTCGAGCCTCGGTCTCCCGTCCGGCAGCAGCAGGGTCTCCACCACCCTGTACCCTTTTTCCTTCAGCATCTCAACGATCACCGGACCGCTTTTGTCTTCGCGCTCCCCCCGGAAACTCCGGTCGGAAAGCGTGATGACCGCAGCCGTAAAAGGCCTCTCCGGATCCGCAGAGATCAGAGTGATCTCATCACCCGGACGTACCGTTCCTCCTTCAATGACCTCCGTGAACACACCCTCCCGGGGCATAATGCAGTCTCCCATCACCTTGTAGATCTCACAGTGGCTGTGGCATGCCTTTCCGATCTGCGTGAGCTCCAGAAGTACTTCGCCGATGCGGAAACGAGTTCCCACAGGCAGTTCCTTCAGGTCAAAGCCCTCCACGATGAGATTTTCACCGAAGGCGCCGAAATCCACTTCCGCGCCCTTCTTCCGGAATTCGTCTATTTTTTCAAAAGCAAGAAGACTTACCTGGCGGTGCCACTTCCCTGCGTGGGCATCCCCTTCGATTCCCCAGTCCGGCACCAGCACGGCAAAAGGCACCTCCGTTTTTTGTGTCCCTTTTTTTTCACTGACGCAGACCGCGGTCACTTTTCCCTTCATCCCGGCAGTGTTCTTTTCCTCCGACATCATCATCCCCCGATCTGTACCATGTCTTTTTTTTCCGTAATTTCCGAAAGCTCCGTAAAACAGTGGCTCTCCGGCTTTTTCCCCACCGCTTCGGAAAGCTTCTCCTCCAGCATCTGCTTCCTCATGGTCCGGTCAGGCACGCGGAAGATGTCCATAAGGTCCACGGATTCCCCGTAACAGAGGCACGGCTTCAGCTTTCCCTGGGACGTCAGGCGGATCCGGTTGCAGCTGCCGCAGAACTTCCCGTGCATGGCGCTGATAAAGCCGATGCTTCCCAGAAAGCCCGGGATCCGGAGATAGCAGGCAGGCCCGTTCCCGTGGACTGTTCTGTCCTCCCGGGTGCCAGGCCAGAACTCGGTCACCCTTCTCCGGATCTCCTCGTTGCTGATCTCTGTAAAATCTTTTCCATGACCGATGGGCATCATCTCAATGAAACGGACATCCACCGGCTGATGTTCCGCAAGACGGATAAGTTCCTTCCATTCGCCGTCATTCACGCCCTGCTGCAGCACGGAATTGATCTTCACCCGGAGGCCGGCATCCACTGCGTCCCGGATGCTTCCCAGCACCCTGTCCAGGGCATCCACACCGGTAATAAACCGGAACACCTCCGGCTTCAGTGTGTCGAGGCTGATGTTCACAGCGTCAAGGCCGCTCCGCTTAAGCTCCGGCAGCATCTCAGAAAGCAGCATGCCGTTGGTAGTCATGGTGATCTGTTCCGTCCCCGGGATCTCCCGGATCATGCGGACCAGGTCCGGACAGCCGAGACGCACCAGCGGTTCCCCGCCCGTGATCTTAAACTTCGTTATCCCCGAAGAGACCGCAGCCTCACAGATCTCCGCGATCTGCTCATAGGTAAGGATCTTAGACATCGGGACCTGCTTTATTCCGTCAGGCATGCAGTATCTGCAGCGGAAATTGCAGCGGTCCGTCACCGAGATCCGCATATAATCTATCTTTCTGCCGTACCGGTCGCGCATTTCCGATTCCCTTCTCCCACTGAGGTATACAATATGCGGATCGTCATACCCTCTCCAGCAGCACTTCCAGCACACCGCCGCAGACCATTCCCTCTTCCTCGGCTTCCTCCGCAGTGAGGTCCACATGCATCACCTGTGCCTGCGGGGTATCCGTGAGCAGCAGCTCCCGGCATTTCCGTATCACATCCGCCTCAACGCAGCCGCCGCCGATGGTATCGATACAGCTTCCGTCCTCCAGGACCAGCATCTTCGTCCCAACGTCCCTGGGCGCTGAGCCCTTCCGGCTGATGATGGTGGAAAGGATCTTCTTCTTTTCCATCAGCGCTTCATGGTGATGCTCTCCCGTCACCGCGTCAAGAATATCTTCGCTGAAGCCATACTGTTTCTGCTTTTTGTTTTTTACTTCGATGATCTCCGCGATGACGGAGACCGCGATCTCCTCCGGAGTCTCCCCGCCGATATTCAGTCCGATGGGGGTATACACCCGGTCCAGCACTTCTTTGGAGATGCCCTCCTCCGCCAGCGCCTCCTTCACGAACTTCACCCTGCGTCTGGATCCCATGAGGCCGATATAGGCGTGTGGCTTCTTCGCGATCTCCCTGAGACATTCCTGGTCCCAGCGGTGTCCCCTGGTCACGATGACAAAGTAGGTGTCACTGCCGCCCGGGATCTCCTTCAGCGCTTCCACAAAATCGTCGCAGATCACCTGGTCCGCTCCGGCGTCCCGGGCAGCGTCCGCGAACATGGGCCTGTCGTCGATCGCCGTAACACGAAGGCCGATGAATTTTGCAGCTGTGGTAATTGCAGCACCCACATGCCCCGCGCCGCAGATCACCACCTGCTTTTCCCTTCCGAAACGCTCCGCGTAAAGTCTCCGTCCGCCAACTGTCCGGATCCCGGTATCTTCAGCTCCAGAAAGTTCCTCCAGATGCTCCTCAAAAAATGCCTCTTCTCCTGAACACCAGCTGACCGCCCCGCCGTAAACCAGGGCTTTTGCTCCGCAGTACTCTCCGTCCAGCAGGGTAAAAAGGAAACTGTCGTGATTCAGGTTCAGTTCACTGACGATATCAAAAAGCTCTTTCATCTCATTGTCCCTTTCCGAATCCGCAGTTGGGGAATGTACACACCGGGCAGTTCAGACAGAATCCGCCCTCTCCCAGAACGCTGAAATCCTCCGCCGTAAGGACTTCGTCCGCCATGATCCGCGGAAGCACCAGGTCGAAGATCGTCCGCTTCGCGTACATCACACAGCCAGGCAGGCCGCAGATGGGGATCTTTCTGTCTCCGTCGTTTTTGTACGCCAGCATGAACATAGCGCCCGGAAGCACTGGTGCTCCATAGGTGATGACCTCGTCCGCCGTCTCCCGGATGGCGTAAGGCGTCTTGTCATCGGGGTCCACGCTCATGCCGCCTGTACAGAGGATCATATCCGCCCCCTGCTCCAGGAATTCCTTTATGCAGCGGCTCTCCATCTCCGGGTCGTCGGAGGAAAGCTTCTGCCCGATCACCTCCGTATCAAACTCCGCAAGCTTTTCCCGCACCACAGGTGTAAAGGTGTCCTGAATGCGCCCGTAA
>CACZFV010000122.1 GCA_902780465.1 uncultured Lachnospiraceae bacterium | reverse complement strand
CTGCAAGAACAACTTCCTGATGCAGTTCCAGTCCGATATCATCAATGCTCCGGTCCATCGTCCGGTCTGCGTTGAGACCACCGCTATGGGCGCAAGCTATCTGGCAGGTCTGGCAGTCGGCTTCTGGGCAAGCAAGGACGACGTCATCAAGAACTGGGCGATTGATAAGGAGTTCGAGCCGGCAATGGACGACGCGGCAAGAGCGAAAGAGCTGAAGGGCTGGAAGCAGGCAGTCAAGGCTACCTTCGGATGGGCGAAGGAATAAAGACCGGATGCAACCGGGGGCCGGGATCACCGGCCTCCGGAAACACCATAAATAACTCATAACAGCAACAAGAAAAAGGGGGAAATGATATGCAGGCTTATTTAGGTGAATTTATCGGAACGATGTTCCTCGTTATCCTTGGTGACGGCGTCTGCTGCAACGTCAGCCTCAACAAGTCCGGAATGAAGGGTGCCGGCGTTGTCCACATCCTCATCGGCTGGGGCATGGCAGTCATGGTCCCGGCATTCTGCTTCGGCGCAATGTCCGGCTCTCACTTTAATCCTGCAGTTACCATCGGCGCGGCGATCCGCGGCGGCATGGACTGGGGTCTGGTTCCCGGCTACATTATTGCACAGCTGGCAGGCGGCTTCGTCGGAGCAGCGATCCTGATGGTCCTTTACGGCGATCACATTGCCGCTACGGATGACGATGCGACGATCCGCGGCTGCTTCTGCACCGGCCCGTCCATCCGCAACACCGGCCGCAACTTCCTGTCCGAGTTCTTCGCGACCTTCATCCTGGTCTTCACCCTTGCCTCCATCCCGGGCAACGCAGGTGATTCCGCGGTTTCATGGTTCCTGGTCTATGGCGTCATCGTTGCCTGCGGCGCTTCCTTCGGCGGCCTGACCGGCTACGCAATGAACGCAGCAAGAGACTCTGCTCCGCGTCTGGCTTATCAGCTGTTTGCTCCGAACAAGGGCAAGAAGGATCCCGACTGGGCATATGGCTGGATCCCGGCGATCGCTCCCATCTGCGGTGCGATCGTGGCATCCCTGCTCCACATGGCAGTGTTCGCGGCATAATCGGAATACAGCAAGTCTTTCAACTGAATAACGGCTGAATATATTTAGATCGTATAAGCTCAGAGATGCAGAGATGGAGCCATCAATCGAAGTACGAGACCGTTCGGTTGGCGGCTCCTTCTTTCAAAAAAACAACAAAGAACATACCAGTGTTTACTTAGGAGGAATACCTTCATGATTTATGATGTAATCATCATCGGCGCCGGAGTCACGGGTGCCGCTGTCGCGCGGGAGCTGTCGCGCTACAAAGCGGAGATCTGTGTCCTGGAAAGGGGCGAGGACGTCTGCTCCGGCACTTCCAAGGCAAACAGCGCCATTGTCCACGCGGGCTATGACTGTGTGCCGGGATCAATGATGGCAAAGATGAACGTGCGCGGAAACGCCATGATGACGGATCTCTGCAAGGAACTGGATATTCCCTTTGACAGAAACGGATCTCTGGTGGTCTGCATTGACAAGGATGAACTTCCGGGACTGCAGGAACTCTATGACCGCGGCATCAAGAACGGCGTCCCTGGCCTGAAGCTTCTGAGCCGGGAAGAGGCCAAGGAGATGGAACCACATCTTTCGGACCTGACCCAGGGCGCTCTGTACGCGGAGACCGCGGGAATCATCTGCCCCTTCCGCCTGAACATCGCCATGGCGGAGTCCGCCAATGTGAACGGCGTGGACTTCTTCTTCAACACGAAGGCGGAGAAGCTGTGCCGGGACGAGGACGGGATCTGGCACATCAGCACCTGCAATGGCGAGTACAAGGCAAAGGCTGTCGTGAACGCAGCCGGTGTCTATGCTGATTTCTTCCACAACATGGTCAGCGCGAAGAAGATCCACATCACCCCGCGCCGCGGCGACTACTTCCTTCTGGACAAGACCACGGGCGGCTTTGTGAAGCACACCATCTTCCCGCAGCCCACAAAGCTCGGCAAGGGCATCCTTGTGGCGCCCACTATCCACGGAAATACGCTGGTCGGACCGACCGCGATCGACATTGAGGACAAAGAGGCTGTGGCGACGACGCAGGAGGGATTCGACGAGATCCTGCAGAAGTCCTCTATGTATGTGACCAACGCGCCGGTGCGCCAGGTGATCACTTCCTTCGCGGGACTCCGCGCCCACGAAGACAACCACGAGTTCATTCTCGGCGAGCCGGAGGACGCTCCGTTCTTCTTTGACTGCGCCGGCATCGAATCCCCGGGCCTCACCAGCTCCCCGGCCATCGGCGAGTACATGGGCGAGATGATCAGCTCGAAGTTCGGATTTGAGAAGAAAGAAAACTGGATCGCAGGACGGAAGGACGTGCTGAAGCCTTCGGAGCTCAGCCTTGAGGAGCGGAACGAGCTCATCAAGAAGGAGCCGGCCTACGGCAGGATCATCTGCCGCTGCGAGTCCATCACGGAAGGCGAGATCCTGGACGCGATCCATCGTCCGCTGGGCGCCCGTTCCCTGGACGGCGTGAAGCGCAGGACCCGCGCAGGCATGGGAAGATGTCAGGCAGGCTTCTGCAGCCCGCGTGTCATGGAGATCCTACAGAGAGAGCTCAACATCCCGCTGGAGGAAGTCCGGAAGAATGACGCAGGATCCTATCTTGTCCTGGAGAAGACGAAGGGAGGAAAGGCATGAGCGCTGCAGTGAAAGACAGTTACAAGATCGTCATTATCGGCGGCGGCCCGGCAGGTCTTGCGGCAGCGGTTTCCGCGAAGCAGGCGGGAGAGGACGATATCCTGATCCTGGAGCGCGACCATGAGCTGGGCGGCATCCTGAACCAGTGCATCCACAACGGCTTCGGCCTGCACACCTTCAAGGAGGAGCTGACGGGACCGGAGTACGCCGGACGCTACATCAAGCAGGTCCTCGATCTCGGCATCGAGTACAAGCTGAACACCATGGTCATGGACATCTCCGCGGACCGCGTGGTCACGGCGATGAACCGCGAGGACGGCATGTTCCAGATCAAGGCCGGCGCGGTGATCCTGTGCATGGGCTGCAGAGAGCGTCCGAGAGGCGCCCTGAACATCCCGGGCTATCGTCCGGCAGGCATCTTCTCCGCCGGTACGGCGCAGCGTCTCGTCAACATGGAGGGCTATATGCCCGGCCGTGAGGTCGTGATCCTGGGTTCCGGCGACATCGGCCTCATCATGGCGAGAAGAATGACCCTGGAAGGCGCGAAGGTCAAGGTCGTGGCAGAGCTGATGCCCTACTCCGGCGGCCTGAAGAGAAACATCGTCCAGTGTCTGGATGACTACGGCATTCCGTTAAAGCTGTCCCACACGGTGATCGACATCGAGGGCAAGGAGCACGTCTCCGCAGTCACCATCGCGGAAGTCGGACCGGACCGCCGTCCCATCCCGGGCACGGAGATCCGCTACACCTGCGACACACTGCTGCTCTCCTGCGGTCTGATCCCGGAGAACGAGCTGTCCCGGTCGGCAGGCGTCGACATGAACGGCGTCACGGGCGGACCGAACGTAAACGAGAGCCTTGAGACCAGCGTCCCGGGCATCTTCGCCTGCGGCAACGTTCTTCACGTTCACGACCTGGTGGACTACGTCTCCGAAGAGGCAGTCAGAGCAGGACAGAACGCGGTGCGCTTCATCAAGGGCGAACTGGATGAAGAGAACGACGCGAAGATCCAGCTGAAGGCCACGGACGGCGCCCGCTACACGGTGCCGGCGACCATCGATGCGAAGCGGATGGAGGATCTCCTCACGGTGCGCTTCCGCGTGGGCGATGTGTTTAAGGACAGCTACGTCAGCGTGTATTTCGATGACGAGCGGGTGCAGCACAGAAAGAAACAGATCATGGCCCCCGGCGAGATGGAGCAGATCATCCTTCAGAAGAAGGATATCCTTGCGCATCCGGAGCTGAAGACCATCACTGTGAAGATCGAGAAAGAATAAGGAGGCAGCATGGAGAAGAGAGAACTGATCTGCATCGGCTGCCCGATGGGCTGCCCGATGACAGTAGAACTGGACAACGGCGAAGTCGTTTCCGTGAAGGGCAATACCTGCAAGCGGGGCGATATCTACGCGCGCAAGGAAGTGACGAATCCCACGCGGATCGTGACCTCCACCGTGCGCGTCACCGGCGGGATCCGTCCGGTGGTGTCTGTGAAGACCGCCAATGATATCCCGAAGGCGAAGATCTTCGAGGTCATGGACGACATCAACGGCATCGTCGCCAAGGCACCGGTGACGATCGGAGAAGTGCTTCTGAAGGATGTGGCGGGCACCGGCGTGGACGTGATCGCTACAGGAAACCTCAGGGCTGTGTAACAGAGATTTAAAGCAGAAAGGGCTGCCGCACTAAGTTGATCAAGATCAACTGGTGCAGCAGCCCTCTTTTGTTTCCCGGACTCTTTTGTTTCCCGGAATGACGCGGCGGAAGCGGCCTGGAAGCCTGCCGGGAGCAGGCAGGAAGCGGCCCGGAAGCCTGCAGGAAGCGGTCCGGAAGCGGCCCGGAAGCCTGCGTACTGAGATTGGGCGTTCCCGGGCTTTTTTATAAAAATTGTTCCCTTTTAAAAGCAGTTTTCAGAGGATTCCGGACCCCCTGAAGAGAGTAATTGGGCGTTTCAAAGGCTTTTTCAATATTTTGTTCCCTTTTTCACAGTTTTACGCTCCTGTTTTTAGTGAGAAAAGGGAACAAAAATCGAAAAATACTCCTGAAACGCCCAATAAGATCATTTATATGGGCAGAAAAACAGGAATTGAAGGGTCCTGAAGGGAACAAAAATCCCGGAAAAGCCAGATTACGCCCAAACCAAGTTTACGCCCAAACCAAGCCAAGCTCAAACCAAGCCAAGACCAAACCACATGCTCGTGAGAGAAGTGTGGACGGGGGATCAGCGAAGCAGATCCTGGCGGTTGAAGTAACGGGTGTGCAGAAGCTTGTGGGAAAGCTCGCCGCAGGGTTCTCCGAGATAAGTCTCATAGACTTTCGCGACGGCGGGGTTGTTGTGGGACTGCTGTTCCGGCAGAGCTGCGGCAGCCTCATAGATGGCTTTTCTGCGCTCCTCCATCTTTTTCCAGGTCTTCGGCGGATTCCCTCCGCCGCCGATGCAGCCGCCCGGACAGGCCATGATCTCGATGAAGTGCCAGTCTGATTTTCCAGACTTCACCTTTTCCACGACCTTCTGCGCATTGGCGATGCCGTGGGCTACGGCCACGCGCACTTCCGTTCCGCCGATATCGACAGCAGCCTGCTTTACACCTTCAAAGCCGCGGACGGGTTCATAGTTCAGAGACTCCATCTCTTTGCCTGTGAGGACCTTATAAACTGTCCGGAGTGCTGCCTCCATGACGCCGCCGGTGGCGCCGAAGATGAGGCCTGCACCGGAGCCGAGGCCGAAGGGATCGTCAAATGCTGTTTCCTCCAGGTTCTTGAAATCGATGCCGCCGGTGCGGATCATGCGGGCAAGCTCCTGCACAGTGATGGAGATATCCACGTCCTGGAATCCGCTGTCGTTCATTTCGGGGCGCTGGCACTCAAATTTCTTCGCAGTGCAGGGCATCACGGACACACTGCAGATCTCTGCGGGATCTATGCCTTCACGCTCCGCGTACCAGGTCTTGATCATCGCACCGAACATCTGCTGCGGGGACTTTGCCGTGGAGAGGTGAGGAGTCATTCCTGGTTCATAGGTCTCCAGATACTTGACCCAGGCAGGGCAGCAGGAGGTGAACATGGGCAGAGGGGCATCTTCCGCTCCTGTCTCGCCGGAGGCGTGGGCTTTCAGGCGGTGCAGAAGCTCCGTTCCCTCCTCCATGATGGTGAGGTCCGCGGAGAAATCGGAGTCGAAGACCCGGTAGAAACCGAGGCGCTTCAGGGCAGTCACCAGGCGGCCGGTGCTGACGGTGCCGGGTTCTTCACCGAGGGCCTCCGCCAGGGTGATGCGGACAGAAGGAGCGACCTGGATGATCAGCTTTTTCCCGGCGCTCATTTCATCCAGGACCCTGTTGGTGAAATAGTGAACCGTCAGCGCTCCGGTCGGGCAGTACTGCACGCATTGGCCGCAGTTGATGCAGTTGGTGTCAGCTAGAAGTTCGCCGTAGGCAGGAGCGATCAGAGTGTGGAAGCCGCGGTTCTCCCTGGAGAGAACATTCACCTTCTGGATCTCGTTGCAGACCTCAAGACATCGTCCGCAGAGAATACAGAGCTTCGGATTCCGCATGATGGAGGGGGAGCTCCAGTCGTCCGGCTGGCTGCGGAGCCGCTGGTCGTAGCGGTTTTCGTTGTGCAGTCCCAGGGTCTGGGAGAGCTTCTGGAGGTCGCATTCCCCGTTTTTCGCGCAGACCAGACAGTTCTGCGGGTGCCGCGCGAAGATGAGCTCCAGAAGGTTGCGCCGGGCTTTCAGCACTTTCGGGGAGGCGGTGTGGACCACCATGCCCTCGGAGACAGGTGTGGAACATGAGGTGGGGAGCTGGCGCATGCCTTCCACTTCCACCACACAGAGCCGGCAGTTGGCTTTGATCCCGAGATCTTCGTGCCAGCAGAGAGTGGGGATATTGATGCTCGCCTTTTTTGCTGCCATCAGAATCGTTGTTCCTTCTTCCACACAGAGCCTCTGGCCGTCAATTGTCAGGTTGACCATCACTGAAGCCCTCCTTTCGAGCA
>CACZFV010000121.1:3819-10534 GCA_902780465.1 uncultured Lachnospiraceae bacterium | reverse complement strand
CCAATGTAATTCAGTAGCCCGTGCTGATGACCCGGAACGAGTGCTCGCCCTCCACGGTGGGGATACGCCGCGGGTTCGAGGAATCGATGTGGATCCACCGGCTCTCCTTGATGCGGTTCACCATGTCCTTGACGGCGAAGGGGTTTCCCTGCACCTCCATGGTGACACTGCCGTCGTCCTCGTTCATCACGAAACCGGTCAGATCCAGCTGCTTCGCCACATAGTAGGCGGTGTAGCGGAATCCGACTCCCTGGACTCTTCCGATAAAATTGTAGCGCATTCTAACTGTATCCATATCACTCCCGCCGGCTGTTCACTGGCCCCAGTCCGTTCCCTGCAGGTCGAACAGACTCAGCTGCTCTCCCGCTTCCCTGTCGACGAAGGCGTGCAGCCAGGTAAAGATGCGTCCCGCGTCGTCCTCGATATGATAGTTCCCGCAGGTCCTGTGGATGAGTTTCGTCAGTTCCTCCTTCGCCGGAGAGACCAGCTCGTTCCCCTGTCCGAAGGTCTCCAGATATTTCTCCTTCATCCCCGGAAACCGCTCCTCCAGCGCGCTGTAGAACCGCTCCCTCTCGGAGACGCGGTACATGAAGCTAAGGCCGTAGGTCTGGATTCCGTAAATGCCCGCGCCCACGCAGGCTTCCATCAGCGCCCGGAGATTCTCCGCCGTGTCATTGATCATCGGCAGCAGCGGCGTGAGCCGCACCACCGTCGGAATACCGGCTTCCTTCAGGCTGTTCAGCAGACGGATCCGCTCCGCCGTGCTGCAGGCGCCCGGTTCCAGCTTTTCCCGCAGAGATTCCTCCGCAGCGGCCAGCGTGACCAGCACGATGCAGCGGGATTTGCGGTTGATGCTCTTTAAAAGGTCAAGGTCCCGCAGCAGGAGGGGCGACCTCGTCTGGATCGTCACGCCGTAACCGTAGCGGTCGATCACCTCCAGGCAGTTCCGCATCAGCCGCAGTTCCTCCTCCTCAGGCGGATAGGGGTCGCACATGCCCCCCGCGGCGATCATGCATTTGCTGCGTTTTCTGCGAAGCGTCATCTCCAGGAGTTCCGCTGCGTTGATCTTCGCCTCCGGCTCTCCCGGATCATTTTTTCTTCTGCTGTCCGTAAAACGTGCGTCCCGGAATCCCCCGTCCTCACATCCCCGGTACGGGTTCATTCCGTTCTGCGTGGACAGTATGGTTTTCGCTTCTTTTTTCAGCATACGGGACCACCCTCACAGACCTGGATTACAACACTCTGACCTGTTCATCATACCACAAATTCCAAGATTATGGTAACCAATCCAGCACCCTTCCCTTACCCCAGCACCTGCACCAGGATCCCGCCGAGGGTCAGCATCAGGGCCCCGCAGGAGCGGAGGACGATCTGCGCGAAGGGCAGCAGCTCCATCCGCTCGGCGCTGCTCAGCACCGCGACGTTTCCGGAGCCGCCCATGTTGGTGGTGCACATACCGGCGGCGATGGCGGACTCCAGCGGGTAGAAGCCCATGAAACGCGCTCCGATGAAGCCGGCAGTCAGCGTGACAGTCAGGACCCCCGCCGCAACGGTAAACAGATACCAGAGGGTCAGGGTGTGCATGATGGTGTTCAGTTCGATGAGGGTGCAGCCGATTCCCGTCAGGGCCGCGGCTGTCATGCTGTGGATGCAGAAATAGCCCCACTCCCGTGCGGCGTCCTCCAGCTCCTCTGAAAGGATGCCCGCGCTCTTCACCGCCACCACCATGACGATCATCCAGGCGTAGGTGGGGATGATGTGTACAAAATGGTGGCAAAGGGCGCTGGCAGAGTAAAAGACCATGGTGATGATGAGTCCGGTGCCGAGACTCGCGAAGGTCGGGTTCATGGGCGGCCGCTTTTCCGGCGCCTTGCCGTCGTTCACCAGCCTGCCGTCTCCGGACAGTTCCGGCCGCTTTTTCCCCAGGGCGTTCGCAAGGGCACCCAGGATGATCGCGACGATGTTGCCCAGCACTGTCGCCGGTGCGATCCGCGTCAGGACATCCCCCGCGTCCAGCCCCAGTGCCTGGGCGTACATGGCGGAAAGCGGCACCGCGCCCGCCGTCATCCCTCCACTGGTCATGGGGATCGCGATATAGAGGATCCCCTCCGTAAACTTCATTCCTCCTGCCATCCCCAGGAGTCCCACCACCAGCACGCCGGCGGCGATAGAGATCAGAGAGGTCGGAAGGATCTTCACCGAGGCCCGGATCAGAAGATCGCGGTCGATGTTGAAGAGGCTGCCGGTGATCAGCGCCGCAATATAGAACACCAGGAAATCCTGCTCGTTGACGAAGCCGTCCAGAAGCTGAAGCGTGTCCTCCGGGATCACTCCCACCGCTGCCAGGACCGCGCCGCCCAGAATACAGATGACCGATCCGCCGAGGAACGTCTTCACCACCGGCACCGTCTTCCCCACCCAGTTCAGACCCTCGCCCAGCACCAGAAGGACCAGGAAGCCGCCGACCATCCCCCGCGGGATGCTGTGGGTATACATTCCAGCAAACGTGAGAACCAGCACCCCCAGATAGAGGGGCAGCGGTATTCCGGCAACATTGTTTTTGTTCATCGACCTGAGACTTCCTTCCGTGTTATACTGTCTGTGCCAAAAAACTTTCAAAGAAAGGTATGCGAATACTATGAGATATCCGAAAAGCCTTCCGGAAAACGGAACCCTGGGCTTCATCGCCCCCTCTTTTGCCTGCACGCAGGAGCCCTACCGCTCCGGTTTCCTCCATGCGCTTCCCGCCCTGGGGCAGTCCGGGTTCCAGGAGAAGCTGGGTCCCAACTGCTGGTCCGACTGCGGCATCGGCATCAGCAACACCCCGGAAGCCTGCGGCGACGAGGTGAACCAGTTCTTCACCGACCCGCAGGTGGACGCCATCATCTCCTGCGGCGGAGGCGAGCTGATGTGCACCGTCATGGACCACGTGGACTTCGACCTTCTTAAGAAAGCGCCGCCGAAGTGGTTCATGGGCTTCTCCGACAACACCAACCTGACCTTCCTGCTCGCGACCCTGTGCGACACCGCATCGATCTACGGCCCCAACATCTCCGCCTTCGGCATGGAGCCCTGGCATCCGGTGCTGAACGACGCCATGGGCCTTCTGATGGGCACCCAGGACACCGTGCAGTCCTACGGCATGTGGGAGTCCGAGAGTCTGAAGGACGAGGAAAATCCCTGCGTGCCCTACAATGTCACGGAACCCTCCGTTCTTGTGCCGTGGCCGGAGGACGCGGGCGATGTCTCCCTCTCAGGGCGTCTCCTGGGCGGCTGCCTCGACATCCTGACACTTCTCGGCGGCACCTCCTTCGACAAGGTTCCGGAATTCCTGGAGCGCTACAAAAAGGACGGCGTCCTGTGGTTCTTCGAGTCCTGCGACCTGAACGTCCTGGACATCACCCGGGCGCTCTGGCATCTGGACCACTGCGGGTGGTTCGGCACCGCGAAGGGCTTTGTCTTCGGCCGGCCGCTGCATTTCGGCGAGGAGATCATGGGGCTCGACCAGTACCGCGCCGTCACGAACATCCTCGGCAAGTACAACGTCCCCATCCTCATGGACGCGGACCTCGGCCATCTCCCGCCCTCCATGCCCATGATGGTGGGCTCCTTTGCGGAGCTTAAGCGCAGCGGTGATGACCTCACTTTCCGCTTTCTGAAGAAATGATCCAGAGGCCGCCGGCGGTCAGTACTGTCTGCCGGCGGTCTTTGGTTCAGCTGAACCTCAGAGTGATTCCCGGGAAGCCGTCGGTGTAGAGCGTAAAGACATCTCCCGGCTCGGCGTCATTTGCCCAGAGGAAAGCGCCGGACAGGATGATGTCGCCGCGCTTCAGGCCGACATTCACCCGCGACAGCTCATTGGCAAGCCAGGTCACGCCGATCACCGGATTTCCCATGGCTTCGACGCCGGCGGCGCTTCCCACCACCACGCCGTTCTTCTCCATCACCATGCCGATGAGCCGCGGGTTGATCTCGCCCAGGTGCTTCGGCATGCTGCCCAGCATGAACCGGGCCGTGCCGGCATTGTCCGCGATCGAATCGAGCGCTGTCAGGTCGTCACTGTCGATCCGGGTGTCGCAGATCTCAAAGCAGGGCAGCACCCAGGACGTCGCGTTGTACACATCAGCGATAGTGACGCCCGGTCCCTTCAGATCCTCGCCGAGAATGAAGGCAAGCTCTCCCTCCACCCGCGGGTGATACAGTTTCTTTCTGGGGATCGCAACGCCTTCCGTCACCATGGACGTGTTGAGAAGGCAGCCGAAATCCGGGGATTCCGCCTGAAGTGTCTGCATCAGATGCTCGTTCGTGGCGCCGAGCTTTCTGCCGATGATGCTTCCGCGTCCGGTGATGCGGAGCTTGACACCCATCTCCTGGATCTTGTAGGCATCGTGAACATTCATTTCCGGATAGCGGTCCGTGATCTTTCCGATCGGCTTTGCTGTCCGCTCCGCCTCGTAGAGCATCTCCGCGATCTCCATCTGCTCCTCGTATCTGAGATTTCCGATCATCTGCCTTCCTCCTTTTGTTTTTTCCGCCGCAGCAGCTTTGTCGCGTTTGCTTTACTGTGACTGCTGCCGCAGGGCCGTGACAGCCGCGGTATCCACATTCAGGTATCCGCCGCGGAGTTCCGCCCACTGCGGATAATCCGCGTTCCAGGACGCGTAGTCCGGGTCCTGCCGGTGATCCGGGAGTGAGAAGTCCTGCTTCAGGTGCGACGAGATGAGCCGCGTCGACTTCATACTCCCCAGACTGTCAAAATGCAGGAAATCCCGGAAATCTTCATCCGGAATCAGTCCCGCCGCCTCTTTTTCCAGCGTCAGGTCCCAGAACCTGAAGCCCTGCTCCGAAAGGATCCTGCAGAGCCAGGTCTTCCTGCCTGCCTCTTCCTCCGTTTCAAACCAGAAAGGCTGGAACAGAAACACCACCTCCGCACCGCTCTGTTTCAGCAGAGCCGCCTCCGTAAGCAGCCCGTCCAGGTTCTTCCGCTCCGTCCCCTCCAGGGGTGTCTCTTTCTCCGTTCCCTCTGTCATCACGGACACGTCGAAGGGCTCGCCGCCCTCCTTCTGCAGATGCTGGTACCCGTAGTTCAGGTCCCGCACCGCGTTGCCGAAGCGGGACAGCTCCGCCTTCGTCATGTGGTACCGCGCCAGGTCGAAATTATAGTAGATCTCGTCCCTGAGCCCCAGCCCGTAATCACTGCAGATCTCATGGATCAGGTCCATCCGGTTTTTTGACCAGCGCATACTGTCCACGTTGTAGCGGATATTCAGGTTCCGGTCGCCTCCGTTCCACGCCTCCTGCCCCGCGTAGTGCCCGCGGATAAAGGGCATGAGGTCGATGATCCAGACCTTCGGCGTCTGGTACTTCCGGATCTCCCGGATCGTATGGACAAGCGTCCCTTCAAACTGCATGTTGGTGGCCGCCACCGCAGAAGCGATACCGTCCTCGTTCCAGACCTCCATCGGCATGTAGGAAGTAAAGGTGGAACTGGTGCCCACCACCACTGCGTCCAGACTCTGCTTCGGAAGGCCGTAGAACCGCATCATCCGGTCATAGCCGCGATGGATGTAGGAAAGCTGCACCAGCAGTAAGAAAAACAGCAGCCCTCCTGCAAGGATATGGAGGAGGATCCCCGTCCGCAGCGCGGCCCATGGTCTTTTTTCAGATTCCAATTTATTGATCTCCTCAGAAATGTACATATACAAAGCTGTTGGCGCTGAAGGACTCGCCCCACACGCCGAGGAACAGCACCAGCAGGGCGCCGCAGATCAGCACCAGATCCCGGAACCAGAACTCCTGCTTCCGGACCCAGGACACGACAGAAATGCCGCGGTACTTCATCCAGTCCGCGAACAGAATGACCGCCGCCGAGATGAGCAGCAGGCGAAGATCGCCCGCGTTCGGCATCTCCTCTCCCACGCTGAAAAAGACACTCTCCTGGAAGCTCCGGATGCCCGGGATCGTGAGCATCTGCCGGATCAGGCGGATCGCCTCCCCGAAAGACTCCATCCTGAAGAAGACCAGGGTAAAACAGAACTCCGCAAAAACTACCAGGGAGGACACCAGACGGCAGCTGAAGCAGTCCGGATCCCGGACCAGCCGCCCGCCGAGAAAACTCCGCACCGGTTTTGTAATGTCGGAGAGAACAATGAAGAATCCGTTCAGTGCGCCCCAGACTGCGTAGTTCAGCGTGTTCCCGTGCCACATTCCGCTGACCAGGAAGACGATCATGATGTTCAGGTATTTCCGGACTCTGCCTTTCCGGTTGCCGCCCAGAGGGATGTAGAGATAGTCACGGAACCAGCCCGTCAGGGAGTTGTGCCAGCGGCGCCAGAATTCCCCGATGGACCTGGAAAGAAACGGCGCCGTGAAGTTGTCCTGCAGACGGATGCCGAAGAGGCGGGCCGCCCCCAGAGCCATGGTGGAATAACCGTAGAAATCGCAGTAGACCTGCAGCGCGTAGAGCGCTGTCGCCCCCGCGAGGACCAGTCCCCCGCAGCCCTGCCAGTTTCCGTAGACCTGATTCACGAACAGCGCCGCTCGGTCCGCCGCCACACGCTTCATGAAATAACCCCAGAGCATTAAAAACGCGCCCTCGGAAAGATTGTCCGCGGAGAATACCGCCGGCTTATCCAGCTGCGGAAGAAACGTGCTGCTTCGGGCAATGGGCCCGGAAAGCAGCTGCGGGAAAAAGGACAGAAACAATGCCAGCCTG
>CACZFV010000121.1:0-3789 GCA_902780465.1 uncultured Lachnospiraceae bacterium | reverse complement strand
CCCCGGCGCACATCGATAAGATACCCCGCTGCCTCAAAGGTAAAAAACGAGAGGCCTGCCGGCATCACCAGCGAGAAGCGGTCCACGGGAAGATATTTGAAGGAAAGAAGGATGGTGAACAGCAGCGCCAGACAGATGCCCAGCAAAAGGTCCGCTCCCTTTTCATCCCGTTTTCCGGCGATCAGCCGCCCCGCGAAGAAGGTCAGGACCGTATAGGCAAGAAGCCACGGCACGAACCGGACACTGACACAGGCGTAAAAAAGATAGCTTGCCGCCAGCAGACAGACGGGCTTCAGGCGGCGCGGTACAAGATAGTACAGCAGCACCGCTGCCGGTAAAAAGAGAATAAAATCTGCTGATAAAAATGACATGTACGCCTCCGGTCTCCGGCTGTTCCGGGCCTGTTCCCGGCTCCGGTTTCAAAGCCTTATCTGAATATTATATATCAGAGCGGGATTTCCCTCAATCTGGTATAATAAGGATGTTCTGAACCGCAGGGCTTAAAAGCCGCGGGATTCGGAACGGGCCCTCGCGCCGGAGCATCTGAGAGTAATACTGTACAAAGGAGCAGCACCAATGAAAAGACCCGAACCCTGCATGGATTCCTCAGGCTTTGTACTGCTTGCGGACTATGTAAAGCATATGATCCAGGAGATCCGCTACCATTCTACCTACAACTTCATCGGAGACCGCATCGACGGATACGAAGAGCCCTGCGCCATTCTGACCATCGACGCCGCCAGGGCGCTGAAGGACGTCAGCAACGAATTTTTCGTGATGGGCTACAAGCTGAAAGTCTTCGACGCCTACCGCCCCGCCACCGCAGTACGCCACTTCGTCCTCTGGGGGATCGAAGACCAGGACATCCGCATGAAGCAGTATTTTTATCCGGACCTGGAGAAGCAGGAGCTGTTCCGCCGCGGGTACATCGCGAAGAATTCCAGTCACAGCAGAGGCAGCGCCATCGACCTGACCCTCTTTGACATGCGTACCGGGAAAGAAGCCGACATGGGCAGCCCCTTCGATTTCTTCGGCGAACGTTCCCATCCCGATTACCACGGGATCACCGATGCCCAGTACGAAAACCGGATGCTCCTGCAGCGTGTCATGGTACGGAACGGCTTCCTTCCCATCGACTGTGAGTGGTGGCACTTCATGCTGAAGGATGAGCCTTACCCCGACACCTACTTTGACTTTCCCGTCTGCACAGCGTCGCTGAAAAGATAATGCCGCCCGGACAACCCTGAAAAGAGTCGAAGCAGGCCGGACAGCGCTGAAAAGAGTCGAAGCAGGCCGGACAGCGCTGAAAAGAGTCGAAGCAGGCCGGGATATCCCGGAAAAGAAGATCCTGACATACACAGCAGGCTTTCTGTCTGTCCGCGTATGTCAGGATCTTAATTATTCCGGCGGCTGCCACATAAACAGACCTTCTGCTCCGGCAAGCACCTGCAGCAGATCCCGGAGATGCTCCGGCGGGTCATAGACCGTCATATAGTTGTCATCGGAGTTCAGCACAGCCAGAGTATCTTCTGTCTCAAACAGAACATACACCGTGAAATATTCCGGGTTTTTCTCCGGTCCTTCCATGATCAGTTTTTCCAGCGCCTCCGGTGCCGGATTCTTCTGCCATCCGGACCCCGGCCACGCGTCCGGTTCAACATCTCCGCCCGGGTCAATATCCCCAACCGGGTCTCCATCACCGTCCGGATCTGCTGTGACCTCCATGTCATAATAGCAGTTCAGTTTCAGGAGGATCTCCAGATATTTCCGGCGGAGCGCCTGCCAGCGCGGTTTTCGCAGGTAGTACTCTTCCACTGTGAAATACTGTCCCGGGGAATCCGCCGGCACCTGGAAGGGGAGGATGTCCACGATCCAGTAAGGTCTTTCAAAATAATCGTCGATCATAATTTAGTCCTTCTCCGAGAATCCGGCGATGCCCCGAATCTCATTTTCCTCCCCGACATCGATCACCATATGATCCGAATTACCTAACCCGTAGTGACTGTCGGAAACGATCCAGGAGTCTCCGTGGGAATCAAGGCGCAGCACATTCCATTTGCCGTTGGTAAATTCCGTGATATAACCTTTTTTTCCTTCACTCTCAATAAATCCCCAGTCCACGGAACCGTTCCAGAGACCATTCACCGTATTGCCGCTGATCTCTCTCTTGATAACCCTTTCGTTCAGATCCGGGTTCCACTCGCGGATCGCCTGATGTCCGTTCGGCTTGTCACTGCCCCACTGCCCCACGGCGCAGTAATAGGAGCCGCCGGAGCTTCCGATCCAGACACCGCTGCCTTCCCGGACCTCTCCGCTGTAACTGCCGTAATACAGCATGTAAGGGCCATACCGGGAATTCACCTTGTATATACCCACCTTTCCGTTTGCAGTGTCGAAGATCATTCTGTCACTGATCCCGAACTGGTCCATCATTTCGATGACTTCCGCGAAACGGTCAGACTCGATCAGACTGTAGATCGCCTCGTAGTCTTCTCTGTTCAGCATTTCGCCCATTTCCTGGCTCAGGGTGCCGGACTTCTCGGAAAACGTCTCCTTCCGCTGGTATTGTTCGACCCACGCCGCAGCTTCAGCGTTGCCGGAATCAAGTTCCAGGATCCTGGAGTAATAACGCAGCGCGGCTGCATCATCCCCGTTCGCTGCTGCTTCTCCTGCCATTTTCCCGTACCAGAGCGTCAGCTTTTTCGCCTGACTGCGCGACACCTCATCCGCTCCGGCAGCTTCGATACCGCGTTCCAGCGTCTCAGCAGCTTTTTCATAATCCTGCCTGCCTTCGTACGCGTCGGCCATGCCTTCGTACGCGTCGATCTGCTTCGGATCCAGCTCGATCACTTTTCCGAAAGCAAGCAGCGCCTCGTCGTAATTCATCTCAGAGAGGTATTTCTGCCCGAGATCCATGTATTTTTTTATCCGGACCTTCGGCTGATGATTGTACAGCAGGAAAGCCCCTCCGCAGATCAGAAGAAGAAGAAGAAGAAGGACCGGCACCAGGATCTTCACTGCCAGCGGGACTCCCTTTTTCTTCGGACTTTGCTGGTTCTGCGGGGCCCGCTGATCCTGAGGGATCCACTGCCCCTGCGGAAACTGCTGGTTTTGCGGGGCCCGCTGCCCCTGCTGGTTCCACTGGGGCATCAGCGCGCCGCATCTAACGCAGAACTTCGCGCCATCTGCGACCTGATTTCCGCATTGCGGACATATTTTCGTTTCTGTTCTGTTCATGACCCGGACCTTTTCTTTTAAGATTATTACTCCGGCGGTCATCGCCGTATTCCATTTTTTATTATACTAAAGAACCTGTAAATCCTTTTTCCTGCCTGGGGTCACATACCCAGCTGCGTTCTCGCCGCGTCCGCCACACTCTGGACCTTCAGTCCGATCACCACCTGGACACTGTTCTTCCCCGGCCGGATCACTGCCTTGCCTCCGGCTTTCTTAATGACTTTATCATCCACCGCGCCGGAATCCCTCATTTCCACCCGGAGCCTCGTCCTCCCGCCCCGGCGTATTCAGGTCCAGCTTCGTGATCATGAGACGGAATATCGTGTAGAACACAACAAACGCTGCTGCTCCCAGCGGGAGGATCAGCCAGGTGTTCCTTGCGGCAGGAAGAGACGCTGAAAAAACAAGGTCCGTCACACCGCCGGAAAAAGCGAATCCTGCCCGGAAGCCTGTCACTGCGGCAATCTGAAGACCTGAAAACACACCCTGCGTCCAAAAAAGGTGGTCCCGGCTTTACCCTGAAACCACCTTGTTTGTCTGTTTTTCTGTCTG
>CACZFV010000120.1 GCA_902780465.1 uncultured Lachnospiraceae bacterium | reverse complement strand
GACCGGATGCGGAATGACCACAAAAACTATTTCTCCGCCGAGGTCTTTAACGAAGTCGGATGGTATCCTGTCTATCCTTCCTTCCAGGAGACAAAAAAAGCGCTGGAGAAATGCGGTGTCCGTCTGAACAGCGGACTTGATCCTGAAAAGATCACTGTGACTCTGAGTGACAGCACGGACGCGCCGGACGGACTGGACCGGGAGGAACTTGATAGGGAAAGCTGGCGGAAGCCCTCTCTCACCATCACTGACCCGGAGGAGATCCGGAGTATCCTTGAGGGTACGTCCCAGGGAGGTCTCTATGTCAGTGATCCTCTTTTCAGAGTCTGGAACGGCGCAGAGATCCAGGTCCGCCCCGCTGTCACTGAAGAGCCCGGTCCCTCTGACCAGGATCCCCGGTTTTTCAGCTTCCACGCGGACCGGGTACCGGAAGAGATCCGGACGTACTTCGGCATAACGGACGATGAAGACTTCAGACGATATATTCAGGAAGCCTACTGAGTCTCCTGGAGCCCGCCTGCGGTAAAACTGAGACAGGCAGGAATGTCAACCCACACTTCACATGCAGGTTGACATTCCTGTTTTTTATGCCTATAATTCGTAATTGTCAACCTCATCTGTCAGATTCGGTTGACGCTCGGGCCGTCTCCTCAAGGCTGCCTGTTTATTTACACACATTGGAGGACAGAATCATGAACAGCATCGCTTTGGCCGATGAGATCATCGCCGGGAGACGGCTCGTAAAAGAAGATGATCTCTCCGCCTTCGTCACCACGGATCTGGACGCACTGAGACAGGGCGCCGACCGGATCCGGAAAGCACTGGTCGGCGAAAAGGTGGATCTCTGCACTATCATCAGCGGCATCAGCGGAAAATGTTCCGAGAACTGCCGCTTCTGCGCCCAGTCCGCCTTTCATCACACAGACTGTGCGGAACACGGTCTTCTTTCCAGTGAGGAGATCTTCAATGCGGCAAAGGCAAACGAAGAAGAAGGCGTGGACCGCTTTTCCATCGTGAACTCCGGCCGGAAACCGAGGCCTGAAGACTTTGAGCGCATCATCTCAGTTCTGGAAAAAATGAACAGAGAACTGAAGATCGAGCTCTGCTGCTCCCTCGGATTTCTGACAGCTGAACAGCTTCACAGGCTCCACCGCGCCGGGATCACCTCCATCCACTGCAATATCGAAACATCCCGCAGAAACTTCCCGAATATCTGTACCACCCATACCTTTGAGGACAAGCTGGAGAATATCCGGCTTGCCCAGGCAGAGGGACTCTGCGTCTGCTCCGGCGGTATCATCGGCATGGGCGAGACCTGGGAAGACCGCATCGATATGGCCGTGACACTTTCGGAACTCGGGATCCAGTCCATTCCCATCAACAGCCTTATGCCGATCCCCGGCACCCCGCTGGAGCATCTGCCGAGGCTCACTGAGGAGGACATTCTCCGCACCATCGCCATCTTCCGCTATATCAATCCTGAGGCAAACATCCGGCTGGCAGGCGGACGCGCACTCATGAAGGACAACGGGATCGAGACCTTCACTTCCGGCGCCAGCGCCAGTATCACCGGAAACATGCTGACCACTTCCGGTTCCACCATCGCCGGTGACCGCCGGATGCTTGAGTCTCTCGGGAGAAACATCACGCCGGACTGGACACTGCCTGAAAAAGAACGGGCGGACTATCCTTACCGCCTGAAAGGAGAAAAACATGAACAGTAACGATCAGATCCGTCTTCTCACGACCACTGCCCTGATGACCGCAGTCCTCTGCATCCTCGGCCCGGCATCCCTTCCCATCGGTCCCGTACCGGTCTCCCTCACCAATCTGGCCCTGTATTTCATGGTCTACATTGTCGGGACCCGTACCAGCTTCTTCGCGTATCTCCTGTACATGCTGCTGGGTCTTGTCGGCATGCCGGTGTTCTCCGGCTACACAGGCGGACCCCAGAAACTGTTCGGCCCCACAGGAGGCTACATCATCGGCTTTCTTCCCATGATCCTCATCATGGGCGCTTTTATCAGCAGATACTGGAAAAACCGTCCCGCCTGCGTAGCGGTCATGGAAGCTGCCACCTGGATCCCTTATCTTCTCGGCACCGGCTGGCTTGCATTTTCCACAGGAATGAGTTTCCGCGCTGCCCTCGGCGCAGGTGTCCTGCCTTTCCTTTTGCTGGATCTGATAAAAATGTGCGCCGCCGCAGTCGTGGCCCCCATGATCTGCGTAAGGATCCGGAAAGCCGGAGTCACAGCTGCCTGAAACTCTTCTTTTCTGCCTGATCCTCCTCAAAGAAAAACGGCCGTCATTTCGACGGCCGTTTCGCATTTTCGTCCAGTGTCATCATGTCGGAAAGATCGATGTGCTGGTCCATGGCATCTCTCGGTGTCTTCACATAGTGTTCCAGCAGCGGGATGAGGATCAGCGCCGCGATTCCGGCAGTAAATCCTCCGTTGTACAGCATCAGCCCCCCGTGAAGCGCCCCTGTGGCGGTACAGAGCGCCGCACACAGCGCACCCGCTGCGACTCCGGCTGCTTCCCCGTAGCGCCCCACGATCGGGCACAGACCAGTCGCAAAAGCAACGCTGTTGATATAAGCCTGGGTGGATACTGTCCACATCGCGTGGCCGCCAATAAAATTGTTGAACAGTGTGGCGAACAGATTCAGCAGCGGAAAACCGAGAAAGATCGGCCACACGTTCCGCGGATGCTGTCCCATGGAGGTGAAGGTGAGGGCGGCGAAGATCACGCCGAAGGTAGGGCCTGTGAATCCCGCTCCTGTGGTGAGCAAGATCACCAGATTGATGTAGCCGAGAAACAGAAGCCCGTACAGTCCGACATTGATGAGGCACAGAGGCATGCCGTATTTGCTCGCGAAATTGCTCTGGTATCCGGTGTCCAGCAGAAGGTGCCGGAGTCCCCGGAAGCTCTTCCCGTTCAGGTACCAGCCCGCCTGGAGGCACAGGAGGAACAGCAGGAGGAAGAACACATTCCCGAACAGACGATAGGAGCGGTCGAAGCGGTTGTAGACTCCGTTGGCATACACGGGGATGGAAGGTGCCACCACGCCCATTGTCCTGTAGAGGAAATTGAAGACCAGGAATCCGAACATGCCATAGGCAAGACCGCCGTTATAAAGATTGTAGCCCTTGTGCCACGCCTTGACGCCGGGCAGGACCGCCGGCGCGACGAAAGCCAGGACCAGGGCGAAGCACACCGTCAGGAGGATCCCCCGGGCGCTCGTCCTGCCCTCTCCGACCACATACGCATCAGCGTTGCAGTAACGGAACAGAAGCTCGCTCACAAAAGGGCTGAAGCAGGTGGCAAACATACAGACGTGAAGGTTCTGGTTATAATCCAGGCTTTTGATCTTCAGGTAAAGGAACGGTGCCAGGAAGCATGGCCACATATTCAGGAAATTCAGGCCATAGAAGCAGTGGGCTATGACAAGGAAATAACCTGCCAGCGTGTTCACATGGGAATGTCCGGGCAGGAGGATCATGAAAGCGCTCATCACGGCGCCGCACAATCCCGCGTTCAGGAACGCGGCTGGCAGGCTCCCGATGTTGAAGTAGTCCGTCACCAGGGGACCCGGTGTCACAAGGATCCGCCTGAAGTCCTGCGGCAGTGTGCCCCAGGTCTTAGTATAGAACGCGCCGGCGACCGCCGCCAGAAACAGCGCAGCCGAAAAAGCGACCGTCAGTCCGTCAATGATCCTGCTGTTCCGCTCTGTTGATACTTCCGTACTCATGGTTCCCCTCCGGCATGGAATCTCTTCTTAACGCTCCCTTAACATCCAGTATACCGTGCAGGAAAAAAAAGTGTTGGTTTTTATAGCAATAAAAAGAAAAAAACCTTTGAACTCTCGTCCAAAGGTTTTTTATCGATGCGGGAAATGGGACTTGAACCCAGAAAAGTGCTGTCAACCATGCGGTTTCTTCGGTCGTGGTGCATGACGTGGTGCATGGCATAAAAAAATAGGGAGTCAATGACAGGCATCAACTCCCCGGAAACGGTCAATCTTTCCTCCCAGGTGTGCCACAAGGCTTTTACACCCTGCCACGTATTCGCCACCTTGACCGTTTTGATCTCCTCTTCCGGTCGCGATCCGAAGAGGCTTGGGCCGCACAGCAGCCAGAAAACTACCTGTCCTAGTCCGCATCGTTGAGAGGCGTGACAGGTCAAGAATCCGCAAGTGGTACACGCTACCGCTTATAGTGCGGCGGTCATCCACAGGCAGATGCTTACCATGATTATATAGCACAGTAGTATTTTTTAAGATCAGGCTTCTCGGTATCCCACTGCGGATCCCAGACGCCATCCTCCCCTACCCAGTAGTAGATGTACCGGCCGGGCCCGAATGGCTTGTCGGACCGGACATAGCAGCTGGTGGCCATGAGGCCGGTCTGTGTGACGTAGTAGCTCTTCCCGTTATCGTCTGTGATCCACTGGGAAGCGCACATGGCGCCGTCGCCGGCAAGGTAGTACCAACCTTCCGCGGCCTTGAACCACCCGGTGATCATCTTCCCGGAGGAGTCAAATACGAACCATCTTCCGCCATAGAGCAGCCATTCATCCGAGCAGTAACTGCCGTCTGCCTTACGGTAGGTCCATCCGTCAACATCCAGGATCCAGCCGGTCCGCCAGTCCTGCGCCTTCCGGATGGCCTCCTTGGCGCAGTACATACAAAACATACTGCACCACTGTGCACAGGTATATGTGGCAGTGTCTCCGACGGTCTCTCCATACCACCGTCCGAAGATCGTGCAGTTATTATCACCGACATTTGCTGTCTTGTCTTCCAGCTGCTTTGCGCTGCGCTTCTCCAGGTATCCGACCCAGAGTTTCGCCTCTTCGGTCAGCTGCTCTGCGGAGCAGGTGTCTGCGCCGAAGACAGGATATCCGAATCCGTTGATATGGTTCGTGCCGCCGACCTGGGAAGGCAGGAACTCATAGTGCTTCCAGATGCACTTCCCGCCATCCCGGAAGCTGGTCTCATTGCCGCCGGCGCCTGTGTTCCCGCCGATGGCATCAACAATCCACAGGCCGTTTCTCATTACCGCAGTGATGACCATTTCAACATGGGAGACGCGTTTCATGCTGGCGCTGTAGAAGTACATGAGGCTTCCGACGCTAGGCGTTTTGCCGTATCTCCCGGCCTTCTTCCACTGTGCTACCCCGCTCGGGGTATACGCCGTCGGAGGCCCTGCAAGGAGCTTACAGAGTCTTTCGTAATTTGTCATCCCTTGCCCCCCTTGGCGTAGCTATAGCAGCTCACCGCGAAGATCGTGCCGAGGAACAGCTGGATCTCAGTGATTGTCTTCACGATCAGCTGAGGATTATACCATCCCCAGTCCGGACCGAGATTGCCGTACAGCACTGCAGCCGCCGGCATCACGATCGCGATCACCCACTTCAGGATATCATAAACCTTGTTGCTCATGATATGGTCGTCCCTCCCTTGTTGATCAGGTAGCTCTCCAGGTCGTCCTTGGCCCGCGAGAGCTTGTCTACATCGTTCCCATTGATCGCGTGGCTCATCAGCGCCAGGAGCGCCTGCTGGGTCACGCGATTCCCTTCATCCAGAGAATTAAGCCGCTTGTTGTCACGGTCGAAAAATTCTGCGAACTTGTCGACCTTCTTTTCCAGCGCATCCAGGCGCTGGTTCTGGATGACCTCCGGCTCCTGTGCCTTTGCGACCGCCTTGTAAAAAACAGCGACCGCTGCGGCGATCGTGCAGACTGCCCCGCAGATCCAGAGGACATCCGATAAAGTAAACGTGATTGCTGTATCTCCCATAGGTCCCTCCTTTGGTGTCATGAATCAAGCGCAATCGTC
This sequence comes from uncultured Lachnospiraceae bacterium, assembly GCA_902780465.1. Lineage (GTDB taxonomy): Bacteria > Bacillota > Clostridia > Lachnospirales > Lachnospiraceae > Moryella. The sequence goes on along the minus strand of CACZFV010000120.1, from coordinate 904 downwards.
AGAACGCCGTTGCTGTATGTCGCCGTGATCCCTGTCCCGGCGACAATGCGGGTATAGCACTCGCGGACAACAACAGACCACCCGGCAGTCTTATCCAGTTTATAGACATAAACTTGGTCGCCTTGCTGAGTCGCAGAGTGAGCGTTTACAGAGCGATAATACTGAAATTCAACATTTGTGGGCGTTGTCTCATTATTGACGTACGCCATAAAAGCCATACGAGTCTGACTTCCAGAGGCAGGATTCGAGTTAGACGATGCTCTGCAGTAAACAACATGTTTCGCAGTATATGCCGTCAAAAAGTCATTCCATGTGCTTTTACCATACGCAAGGATGGTCATTCCCGACATAAAATCACTGTCGTTTGTCAGGTCGCTCGTTTTGGTCGGAATAACCGTTGTATCAGGGAGCGCCCCCACATCATCGGCATCCAGTACCACCGTCCCGGTCTGCCCGTTGACCGACTGCACAGGCGCGGCAGATGCCGCACCAGAAGCGTCCACAAAACCGCTATCGTTTGTCAGATCGCTTGTGGCGGTCGGTATGGTGACCGTGTCGGGCAATGCGCCCACTTCTGCCGCAGTGTATGTCGGTTTGCTCTGCGCTTTTGCCCATGCCGGGACTGTTGGGTCTGTCTCCGTGTATGAGGTCAGATACCCGGCATCATTTGTAAATGCGCTAACATTTGTCGGGACTGTGGGGATGACTGTGTCATCCGGGAGCGCACCTACATCATCTGCATCCAGAACGACCGTACCCGTTTTGCCGTTGACAGATGCGACATCACCCACACCGTCAAACACTTGCGCCGTTGTAGTGCCGTTCTTGTCGGTTATGGAAATGGTAGTGGTGTTCCCAGATTTACTGACAGACGCGACAGGGGAAAACCCATCAGCCCCGTCCT
>CACZFV010000119.1 GCA_902780465.1 uncultured Lachnospiraceae bacterium | reverse complement strand
ATACTCCTTTGTGGCGAGGGAAATAAAGATCGTGCAGGGAAGCGTGATCTTGAGGAGCAGCGTGGAGAAATAAGGGGATGCCTCTTTTGGAAGTATCCGGAGGCGCACCGCAAGGATGCCTGCGCCGATCAGGAGAAACAGGCCCAGGAGATTGGAAAAGACTACCATGAAATCAAGATGCATTTGAAATACCTCCTTATACGAGCCGGCTCCATTCTTTCGCGAAGCGCACCGCTTCTGTCACCAGGGGGGACTCGGAATCCTTTCTCCAGGCGACGCCGACATCCTTGATGATATCATCTTTGATGCGCAGCCGGCGGATGCCGTCCATCTGGCGGCTGTGGAATTCCTCCTCCGGGAACAGCGCGATGCCCATTCCGCCCTGTACCATATACATGGAGGTCGTGGGCTCTCCGGAGCGGCAGACGATATTCGGCTCGAAGCCGGCATTCCTGCAGGCCTCCAGCACCAGTTCCGACGCGACCTGCCAGGGCTGGTGGAAAATGAAGCGCTCGTCCTTCAGTTCCCGCATGCTGACGGCGGCCGCCTGGTCTGCCCGGGCTGCGAGGGGATGGTCATATGGAACGGCGAGGGCGTACCGGTCATTTCCCAGGTGCTCAAAAGAGAGCTGCGGGGGAAGACCCTGCAGCGGAAGGTTCAGAAAAGCGAGATCGATCTTCCGCTCTGTGAGCAGATCGATCAGCTGGTAGGTCCCGAACTGGCGGATGCTGAAGGAGATGTCAGGATAGGTGTGTACGAAAGCGGAGAGCATGGAACCGAATTCAATGCACTGAAGGCTGGTGATGAGGCCGAGGGTCAGAGAACCCTTGTGCATTCCGGCAAAGGCGGACATTTGTTCCGAAAGCTCTTCCGTACTGCGGAGGATCTCCCTCGCGCGGCGCACAAACTCCGCACCCGCTTCTGTCGGAACGGCGCCTCTGGGATTCCGGTAGAACAGGCGCACGCCCATTTTCTTTTCCAGCCTCGCAATGAGCTGGGACAGGGCGGGCTGCCCGACGTGGCAGACCTCCGCGGCCTGACTGAAATTGCCGCAGTCCGCGACACTGACGATGTATTTCATGACAGTAAGATCCATGATGTATCCTTTCTGCTTCGGAAACTGGGACAGCATCATTATATCACAAAAAGTGATGGCTCAGGTTACAAGCATCAATTTGATTCTTTTCAAGCCTCGATTATAATTGAATTAACAGCAGGGGATAAAGCCCCGAAGGGTACAAAAAAGAAAGGAGTTGTCAGGATGGGAGCAAGTCGGTTCTACTTTACGGAGGATGACGTGAAGCGCCTGGAAGAGCAGGCGGTGCAGACACGTCAGGACATCATCTCAATGATTACAAAAGCAGGGGCGGGACACCCCGGCGGATCGCTCTCTGCTTCAGATATGATTACGGCACTGTATTTCCACGTTATGAACATCGACCCGAAGAATCCGAACTGGGAGGACCGGGACCGCTTCATTCTTTCGAAGGGCCATTCCTGTCCGGCACTCTACAGCTGCCTGGCACGGCGGGGCTTCTTTGATCCGGAGGAGCTGAACCACCTCCGTGAGTACGGCGCAATGCTCCAGGGCCATCCGGACATGCACACCACCCCGGGTATCGACATCAGCACAGGCTCTCTTGGAAACGGTCTGGCGGTGGCGGTCGGCACCCAGCTTTCCGCGAGAGTCCACGGAAAGGACTACATGACCTACTGCATGCTGGGCGACGGCGAGCTGCAGGAAGGTCTGGTCTGGGAAGCTGCCATGGCAGCCGGACATCATGACCTGAACAACCTGGTGGCGATCGTTGACTGCAACGGCGTCCAGATCAACGGCTGGGTCAACGAGATCATGACGGTGGAGCCCATCGGCGACAAGTGGAGAGCGTTCGGCTGGAAGGTCGTGGAAGTGAACGGCCACAACATGAAGGACATTCTCACCGCGCTGCACACGGCAAAGACCATGCGCCATCCTGTGGTGATCCTGATGCGGACCGTCAAGGGCAGAGGCGTTGACTTCATGGAGGATGATTCCGGCTGGCACGGCAAGGCACCCAGCCAGGCAGAGATGCAGACAGCTCTGTCCCAGATCGAAAAAGGAGGTGTGGTCTGATGGCTAAGACAATTGCGGATCGTCATGTTTTCGGTAATGAACTTTGCGAGATCGGAAAGACCAGAAAAGATTTTGTGGTGCTGAACGCAGATACCAAGGCCTGCAACCTGGAGAAGTTCCAGGAGCAGTTCCCTGACAGAGCCTTTACCATCGGTATCGCGGAGCAGGACATGGTAGCCACGGCTGCCGGCATGGCGACCTGCGGCGATAAGGTGTTCCTTTCCACCTTCGCAGTATTCGCGACCATGCGTGCCTGTGAGCAGGTCCGCACCTTCGTGTGCCACACCAATGCAAATGTGACCATCCTCGGCACCCACACCGGACTTCAGGTGGGCGGCGATGGCGCGACCCACGCAGCAGTCGAGGACATCGGCATCACCCGCACCTTCCCGAACCTGACCATCATCCAGCCCTCCGACGGCGTCTCCGCAAAGGCCCTGGCCCACGCGGCAGTGGATTTCAAGGGACCACTGTATGTGCGCCTGCACAGGAACGCGGTGCCGGATTTCTATGATCCGGAGACCTTCAAGTTTGAGTTCGGCAAGGCCATCACCGTGAAAGAGTACGGCACGGACCTCACCATCATCTCCTCCGGCATCATGCTTCAGAAGTGCGCGGACGCCGCTGAACAGCTGAAGGACAAAGGCATCAACGTCCGCCTGCTGGATATGATGACCCTGAAGCCTCTGGATGAAGAAGCGGTCATTAAGGCTGCGAAGGAGACCGGTGCGATCCTGACCGTGGAAGATCACAGCGTGATCAACGGTCTTGGCGCCGCGGTGGCTTCCGTAGTCGTTCAGAACCAGCCGGTCCCGGTGAAGATCATCGGTATCCCGGACCGCTTCGGCGAGTCCGGAGATCCGGAGCTTCTTTACAGAGACTGCCATATGGATACGGCTTCCATCGTCGAAGAGGCGGCGAAGCTGGTAGAGAAAAAGAAAGCCTGAAAACAGGAGGAGAACGAAATGAAAAACCCGCATGTAACGATCCTGCAGACCAGTTTCGCAAAGCGTGACGATACGATTGCATTTCTGAAGGAAAAGGTTCCGGGCGTGAAGGTGGAATTCATCACCGACAGCACCATTCTGGCGGATGTCCGCGCCAACGGCGGACCGACAAAGGCAGTGTACGACCGCATGAAGCTCTACGCGAAGGCTGCGGAGATCTCCGGCGCGGACCTGATCGTCAACTCCTGCTCTACCGTGGGCGAAGTCGCGGACGAGTACCGGAAGGAAGTCTCTATCCCGGTCATGAAGATCGAAGATCCCATGTGCCAGGAAGCGGCGAAGCTCGGAACGAAGTTCGCGATCTTCGGAACCGTCGAGACCTCCATGGGCCCGGTGGCAAGGATCATTGAGCGCCTGGTAGCGGAGCGCGGCGAGAAGGCCGAGTGCAAGCTGTTCGTGCAGAACGCGGCGTGGGACGCTCTGGTGGCGGGCCATCCGGAAGAGCACAACCGCATCCTGCTGGAGAACATCCGCAAGCTGGATGAGGAAGGGTATGATGCCATCGTTATGAGCCAGGTGTCCATGAGAGCACTGCTCCCGGATCTCACCGACACGAAGACCCCGGTGCTCTGCAGCTTCTTCAGCGGCTATCAGGCTATCGCGGACAAACTGAACGAGATCGCTGCGGAGAAGTAAGACAGCATCCCGTACAGAAGCATCATCTTATACAGAAGCAACATCCCATAAAGGAAAAAGCGCCTGCCGCAGCATTATGCGGGCGGCAGGTGTTTTTTGATCCAGAAGAATCATATATTATAAGATGAGATAGTATAAAATATTCTGCCCGGTTCACGTAAAGCGGTTCATGGTAAGAGGTTCACGTAAAGCGGTCAGAAACAACCATAAACAATGTTAAAGGAAAAGGAGAAAAAGTCATGGGCAAAAAACTGGTTTCCGACCTGTTGGTCAACTACCTTGAGAGAAGAGGCGTCACCAAGCTTTTCGGCCTCTGCGGCCACACCGTCATCGGCATGCTGGATGCGCTGTCCAGAAGTGAGAAGATCGAGTACATCGGATGCCGTCATGAGGCAATCGCATCCACCGCGGCGGACGGCTACGCCCGCGTCACTAACAAAGCTTCTGTAGTTATGTGCCACCTTGGGCCTGGCATCACCAACGTTATCACCGGTGTTGCGAACGCACAGCTTGACTCCATCCCCATGGTAGTCATCGCGGGTGATGTTCCCAGCTTCTATTTCGGACGCCACGCGCACCAGGAGCTGCAGCTTCACGAGGACGGCAATCAGTATGAGCTGCTTCGTCCGGTGGTGAAGCGCGCATGGAGGATCGACGATGTCGAGGCCCTTCCCATGATCATGGACCGCGCTTTCCGTCTGGCTGAGTCCGGCCGTCCGGGCCCTGTCCTGATCGACGTTCCCATGGATATGTTCTCCCGTGAGATGGACGAGGCTCTGTGGGAGAGGACCTACAAGGAGAGCCACGAGACCGAGAAGGGCGGCATCTCCCAGAGCGCGGCGGCGAAGATCGCGAAGCGCCTGGTGGAAGCGAAGAACCCGGTGATACACGCCGGCGGCGGCATCCTCCTTGCAGAGGCTTCCGAAGAGCTGGCTGCACTGGCGGAGTTCCTGGATGTCCCGGTGTCCCGCACACTGGCCGGCCAGGGCTGCCTCTCTGACCTGCATCCGCTGATGATCGGCCAGACCGGTTTCTGGGGCCTGGAGTTCACCCACTCCCTGACCAAGAACGCCGACATCATCCTGGCTCTTGGAACCCGCTTCGGTGAGGCGGACAGCTCCTCCTGGTATCAGGGCGTGACCTTTGATCCCGACGTGACCACCTTCCTGCAGATCGACATCGACCCGGCAGAGATCGGCCGGAACTATCCGGTGGAGATCGGCGCCTGCGGCGACCTGAAGATCGCGCTGCAGCAGGTACTTGAAGAAGTGAAGAAGATCTGCCCGGAGGGTAAGAACGATCCGGAGCTGAGAGAGAAGATCGCGAAGGCCAAGGCAGATTTCAAGGAGTGGAACAAGGAGATCTCCGAGGATTCCAGATTCCCGATGACCCCGCAGCGCATCCTGAAGGACGTGAAGGAAGTCATCCCGGAGGATTCCCAGATCTTTACGGATGTCGGCTGGAACAAGAACGGTGTTGCCCAGGAGTTTGACATCACCGTGCCCGGAAGCATTCATCACTCCTCCGGCCTTGCCACCATGGGCTTCGGGCCGGCAGCAGTCCTCGGCGGAAAGCTGGGCGCACCGGACAAGATCGCGATCAACCTGACCGGCGACGGCGGCTTCGGCATCAACGTCGCAGTCCTGGCAGCAGCAGTCGAGCACGGCATCGCCTGCACCTGGGTCGTCATGAACAACTCCCAGTTCGGCACCATCGCAGGCCTTGAGAATGCCAACTACAAGACCAAATTCGGCACCCAGTTCCTGAAGGCGAACGGCGACAAGTACTTCATTTCCTACGCGAAGATCGCCGAGGGCTACGGCGTGGAGTCCATCTGCGTGAACAGCGCCGAAGAATTCAAGCCGGCTCTTGAAAAGGCTATGCAGGCGAACAAGGAAGGCAGACCATTCCTTGTCGAGGCTCCGATGGAGAACATCGTGGTGCCGACCCCGGGCTGCTGGAACATCAACGACATTTACAGCCCGAACGAGCTTGTTAAGGAAGGTAAGCTTGTGAAGAAGGAGAACGGCAAGTACGTCGCTCCGAGCCACGCGAAGAGCCACAACGCGAAGTAAAGACATCAAGGGTTTCATCAGGTGTTTTTCCTGATAAACAGTCGGAAAGAAGGCAGGGGATGGGTTTCAGCCCCTGCCTTGTTGTATGACCGGTCTGTCAGCAGTCAGACTTTTCCGGCCGTTGGTGGACCGTTTAACCGGCTGTGGTCACGGAAAGGGGCAATTGAAAAAATGTGGACACAGTTTTTGGCGTTTTTTGGGCAAGTATGAAATAAGATGGGCGATGATTACTGATTTTGATTCCTTTTTGAAACTCTCAGATTTAAGCTTTAAAAGAAAATGCACACATTCTCACGAATGTGTGCATTAAATTTGTCTGAAGCTGTAAATTACCCAGTTCATCCGGCTCAAAGCTGGGTCCACAAAACTGAAAACAGCAGAAATATGACCAGTCCTCGATCCGCAGCGCATTGTAAAGGAAGCATCTTCAATCCGGAGCGCTTTACAGCGGCAGCATCACAGGCACGCGCTTCCGGTACAGGGCATATTCCCTGAAGCCGATCTCTTTCAGCAGCTCCGCGGTGCGGTCGAATTCATAGCCGACGAACCCGGGGACGTGGGCGTCGCTTCCCACGGTGAGGAGCCTGCCGCCGAGTTCGCGGTAGCGCTTCAGGACTTCCTCGCAGGGATTCGGGTGGCCGAGGCCGTATTTAAAACCGCCGGTGTTCACTTCCAGGGCTTTGTCCTTCCGGATCAGGAGCTCCAGGATGGCGCTGATGATGTCTCCGTAGGTTTTAAAATCGTAAAACTGGTTCCTGTTGGGACCGTAGCGCACGACAAAATCGAGATGGCCGAGGGTGTCGAAGCAGTCATAGGCCTCAAGACGTTTCAGGGTCACTTCGAAGAAATGACGGTAGCGGGCAGCTTCTTTTTCCGGGGTGACGGCTTCCGCTTCTTCTCTGGAGGGGATGTGCCTCGACGCATGGATGTAGCGCTCGCCGTACTGCGGCTCGCTGACATCCATTGCGTCCA
>CACZFV010000118.1 GCA_902780465.1 uncultured Lachnospiraceae bacterium | reverse complement strand
CTGGCGTTGGTAAGGTTGCCGGAATCCGGATAGACGCCGAGCCACGGGCTGTTGATCTTGTTGACGTAGTACATGGACTTCTCGGTCGTGTTCATGAAAGGAGTCTCCATGGTCTCAAAACCGAGGACGATGCCTCTGCAGGCAGCCATGGCCGTGGCTTTCGCCAGATTTTCTTCGAACAGCTTCCGGGTCTCCTCTGTTCCTTCTTTATAGTAGACATCGTAGCCTGCCAGCTGGATGATGCGGACGCCAAGATCATCCGCCAGGATCACGGCTTTTTCCATGATCTCAAGGCTGCGGGCGCGGACTGCCGGATCAGGATCCCCGAAGGGATATTTCCGGTGCCCGGAGAGGCACATGCTGCGGATCGGAAGGCCGACTTCCTTCATGGTGTTCACCAGCTGAAGGCGTTCTTCGGCGCTCCAGTCCAGACGGGAGAGCTTGGCATCGGTCTCGTCGATGCTGATCTCCAGAAAATCATACCCGCATTCTTTGGCGCAGATGAGCTTGTCCCTGAAGGAGAAGTCGCCCGGAATCGCCTTTTCATAAAGTCCGATCGCGTATGGTTTCATAACAGAATGGCTTCCTTTCTGAATTAGAGATGATGCTGACAATGTGAGCGGAGTAGGGAGAAGCAGAAAAAGATTCATAACTGTCTACCATTATAATGTATACAACACCCCTTCGCAAGAATCTTGAGTGTTGTTATATGTTCGATTTATAAAATGGCTCATAAAAAACCATAGAAAAAATCAACAAAAGCGAACGATAACTTTTGTGTAAAACCCATAAAAATCCTGCGGAAACAAAAATGAACATTAAAACGAACGTAAATGTATTGTGAATCTTTCACTTCGGAATTAAAATAACTACAGTATCCGGAAGCGGAGCCGGATCTGAAGCGGAAATGCGTCAGAGCAGCAGAAACTGAAACGTAGCAGACCATTATTTACAGAGGAGGTTTTTATGAGCAAAATTTCCGAGATGACCAGAGAGAGCTGGATCAAGGCTACTTTCCCGGAATGGGGCACCTGGCTGGTGGAAGACATCGAGAATGAAGTCGTTCCTGAGGGACAGGTCGCGATGTGGTGGCTTGGATGCACCGGTATCTGGTTCAAGACCCCGGGCGGCGCGAACATCACCATTGACCTGTGGTGCGGAAACGGAAAGCGGACCCACGGCAACGGCAAGATGGCAGTCGGACACCAGATGGCCAACATGTGCGGCGCACGCGCAATGCAGCCGAACCTGAGAAACGTTCCCTTTGTGATCGATCCCTTCGCTTTCAAGCAGGTTGACGCAGTCCTTGCGACTCACTATCACCAGGATCATATGAGCGCGGAATGGGCAGCCCACGTCATCAACAGCGGCATGACCACCACCGATGAGAACGGAAACGAGATCCCGGTCCCCTTCATCGGGCCGAAGAAGTCCGCTGAGACCTGGATCAAGTGGGGCGTTCCGGAGGACCGCATCCAGGTCGTGAAGCCGGGCGATGTCATCAAGATCAAGGATATCGAGATCGTCTGCCTTGACAGCTTCGACGGGACCTGCATCGTCACCACCGATTCCACCGGACCTGACAGAGAAGAGCTCACCGGCAAGTGCCCGGACGACATGGACGAGAAGGCAGTCAACTACCTGCTGAAGACCCCGGGCGGCAACATCTACCACTCCGGCGACTCCCACTTCTCCATCTACTTCGCGAAGCACGGCAAGGACTACGACGTCGACGTGGCCTTCGGTTCCTTCGGCGAGAACCCGATCGGCATGCAGGACAAGATGACCAGCATCGATGTCCTCCGTATGGCTGAGAACCTGCGCTGCAAGGTCGTCATCCCGATCCACTGGGATGTGTGGACCAACTTCCAGGCCGACTGCGAGGAGATCAAGGTCCTCTACGACTTCAAGAAGGACCGCAACGAGTACAAGTTCCATCCGTTCTTCTGGCAGGTGGGCGGCAAGTACGTGTATCCGCAGGATAAGGACAAGATCTACTACCACCACAGAAGAGGCTTTGAGGACTGCTTCGAAGCACCGCAGAACATCCCGTTCCGTTCCTGCCTGTAAAATCAGCAGCCTGAAGGAGAAAAAATGAGCGTATTAAAAGACATCGTTGAGAAGAAGCACTATCGTTTCATCGACGGCGAAGGCGTGACCTGGCAGGAGGGCGTCCGCTTAAGCGCGGAGAGCCTGGTGGCGGACGGCACCGTGTCACCGGACTACTACAAGCAGATCATCGCCTGCATCGAGAAGTATGGTCCTTACGTCGTGTTTGAACACAACATCGCCATGCCTCACACCACCGAGAACGCGGAGGGCGCGTTCAAGACCGGCGTCGGCTTCATGGTCTGCGAGAAGATGATCGACTTCGGCAAGGATGAGGACGGAGAGCAGAAGGAAGCAAACCTGTTCTTCACTCTTTCCGCGGCCAATCCGGAGGAGCATATGAACAATATCTCCCAGCTCTCCGACATCTTCATGAACGACGAGCTGATCGATGCCCTGGCGGCTGCGAGAACGCCTGAGGACATCCTGGCGGCGGATGAGAAGTACAACACTGAAGAGGAATAAGGTCAAATAATGCATGAACAACATGCATTGAAAATAAGGGGGTTTTTATGAATATTTTAATGTCAATCTGGTCGTTCTTCGCGACCTACGTGCTGCAGAAGGCGCCTTACATGGTCGGCTTCCTGACCCTGCTGGGCTACTGCCTGATGGGGAAAAAGTGGTACGACACACTTGCCGGCACTCTGAAGGCCATCATCGGCATGCTGATCCTGAACGCCGGTTCCGGCGGACTGACCGGCACCTTCCGCCCGATCCTCGCGGGACTGAAGGACCGCTTCAACCTGACGGCCTGCGTCATTGACCCGTACTACGGACAGAACGCGGTTACCGCGGGCGTGGAGGAGGTCTTCGGAAAGGGCTTCTCCCAGGCGATGACCCTGCTGCTCATCGCGTTCATCGTCAACATCCTTCTGGTCCGCTTCAACAGGATCACGAAGTGCCGCACCCTGTTCACCACCGGCCACGTGCAGGTGCAGCAGGCCGCTACCGCCTACTGGCTCATCATGTTCGCCCTGCCGCAGCTCCTTGAGAACAATGTGGCCCTGATGGTTGTCATGGCCGTCATCCTGGGCGCCTACTGGGCCGTCGGCTCCAACCTCACCGTCAAGCCCATGCAGGAGCTTTCCGACGGCGCGGGCTTCGCCATTGCCCATCAGCAGATGTTCGGAATCCGTCTTGGCTATTTCCTTGCCGACAAGATCTTCGGAACCAACGGCGGAAAGAGAAAGAAAGAGATCCACAAGGTCGGCGAGATGGAAATGCCCGGTTTCTTCTCCATCTTCAATGAGAACATGGTCTGTACCGCAATCCTCATGACCGCTTTCTTCGGCGTCATCATGGCGATCATCGGCAAGCCCTTCTTCGTTGAGCACGGCTCCACCAAGGATACTGAGAACTTCGTGTTCTACTGCTTCAATACGTCCCTGAACTTCGCGGTCTACCTTGCGATCCTGCAGCTGGGCGTCCGTACCTTCGTCACCGAGCTGACCGCTTCCTTCCAGGGTATCGCTGACAAGCTTCTTCCGTCTTCCGTCCCGGGCGTGGACTGCGCAGTCTGCTTCGGTTTCGGCGATTCCAACGCTGTTACCTTCGGCTTCCTGGCTGGTCTCTGCGGACAGCTGGTCGCTATCATTGCCCTGATCGTCATGGGCTCCCCGACCATCATTATCTGCGGATTCGTTCCGGTCTTCTTCGACAATGCGACCATCGGCCTTGTTGCCAATGAAAAGGGCGGACTTCCGGCCTGCCTGGTGATCCCGTTCATCTCCGGCCTGATTCAGGTGTTCGGCGCTGCCTTTATCGCGGGTTGGGTCGGCATGGCAAACTACGGCGGATACCTCGGCATGTTTGACTGGGATACCGTGTGGCCGGCATTCACCGTCGTGATGCGCTTCCTCGGCTACGCAGGCGTGGCGATCGTCGTTGTTGTCCTGCTTGCCATCCCGCAGATCGAGTACAGGATGGATCCGGAAGGCTACTTCCTGATCACCGAGGACTACGAGGCATACAAGGAGAAGAAGGGAATCACGACCGAAGAGTGATCCTCTTCCGTGGGAAAAACAGTATTTAATAAACTGAGAGTGTAAGTTGTGATATACTGACATTACAGACAAAACAGGCCGCGGGGGCGGCCGGACTTGAAAGGAGATAGTTAAAATGGCTAAACTGGATGGAAAGAAGCTGCTTGCCTGCTGCGCGAATGGCGCCGGATCTTCCCTGATGATGGAGAATGCGATCAAGAAAGTTATGACCAGAAACGGAATCAAGCCGGCTGAGCTGAGGCACTGCCCGGTCTCCGAGGGAAAGACCGCTGCCCGCAACTACGACGTGGTGTTCTGCGCGAAGACCTTCGTCAAGACTTTTGAGGGATGCGAGAAGAACGGAACCGTCCTGATCCCGCTGAAGAACGTGATGTCCGACAAGGAGATCGAAGCTGCGCTGAAAGAAGCAGGCCTTCTGGAGTAAGGATCTGATATACGTCTGAATGAAAGGGGGCCCGGTCAGAAGACCGGGCCCCTGCGTCTTGATAATACCTGAATGAAGCCAAAGGGGGGCGAGTCCATGAAAAACAACCGGGACGCAGTTCTTGGAAGACAGCTGAATATCCTGCAGATGGTGCGGGAGAAGGGCGAAGTGCGGACGGAAGATATGGCGGAAATGTTCAATACATCGCTGATGACGATCCGCCGGGATTTCCAGACACTGGAAGGCCAGAAGCTGATCTACCGCACCCACGGGGGCGCCTGTTCCCTGGATCATGCAGTGAAAACAGGCTCAGACGCGCTGAACATCAACTATTACAGGGACCGCATTTCCGAGTTTGCTTCCAGATACATTTCGGATGGCGACCGGATCTTCATCAACGGAAGCCGCACGGCGCTGAATATGCTGAGGTATGTCGGAAACCGCCGGGTCACGGTCTTTACAAATAACGGCTGGGCCATCGGGGAGTCCTATCCCCCGGGGGTCACGATCCGGTTCAGCGGAGGGGAGCTCCGCAGCAGGATCATGACCGGGGAACTGGCCATGCGGAACCTGCTGGAAATGGAAGCGGTGAAGGCGTTCATCGGCTGCGCCGCGGTCTATGAGGACGGGGAGTTCCGTTACGATATTCCCACGGAGATCGGGATCAACGAGGCGATGTTCGCAAGAACGAAAAAAGATATCTATGTTCTGGCGGATCACACCAAGATCAGGGGAAAAGAGAGCGACGAATCCCAGCGGTACGGAAGCTGCATGTACGATTATCCGATCACACTGGTCACGGACAGCCGGGCGGATGCTGACGCCGTCAAAAAGCTGACGCGGTCGGGACTGAAGGTCGTCCAGGTTCCGGGATAAGAAGACAGGAGGAAACAACATGGACAACTTCTCGCAGCTTCTGCTGTATATTCCCGGAATCATTATTTTCCTTGTGGGATCGGGACAGACGCGGACCTGGCTCCGGAGTCTGGGACCGGGAGGAGCCATGCAGGGCACGGTCTTAAAGACCGAGCATGTGGTGAAGAAAGATGCGAAGGGACGCGAGACCTTCGATTACTATAATACGACGGTGGAATACCGGGACCAGAAGGGCCATATGAACCGGAACATGCTGAAATCCCCCGTGGAATACGCGGCAGGACAGCGGCTCATCGTGACCAAAGGACCGGACGGGAACCTTGCCTTTGCCGAGGCCGGAGGGGAGAACCTGTTTCATCCGCTGGTGATGATGATCGGAGGGGCGCTCCTGATCATACTGGCGCTGGAAGAGAACAGGGGGCATGAAGTCCCGGCCATGGCGTGCCTCGCGGCAGTTCTGGCCGGCGCCGGCATCAGCCTCGTGTGGAAGTGGCTGGACTACCGGAAAAGAAGGCTCCAGGAGCTGCCCGCCGTGATCACAGGACTGTACAGCAGACAGATCTCGAAAGAGTCGAAGATGGTGAAAGCCGCGCGGTTCACCTATTACCCGGTGGTGCGATACACACTGGACGGCAAGGAAAATGTGCGCCGCTGCAGCGTGAACTCAGAACGGGAGAAGAGCTTCAAGGTGGGCGATACCATCACCCTCTACTATGACCCGGAGACCGGCGAAGTGCTGGAAAAGAACGCGCGGCTCTGGATGCTCATCGCCGGAGTCCTGCTGGCAGGAGCCGGCATCCTCGCAGGAGCATCGATCCTGAGCGTGCTGTAAAGCGAGTCTGCCGCACTAACATTTGGTTAGTGCGGCAGTTTTGTTTTTTAACAAAGGTCTCCCACCTCTCGCCTCTTCTGATGCGCCAGGGCGTTTTCTGGCATATTTGAAGAGAATTGTACCCCTGTTAAGAGAATTCTCAAGAGAGATTTGGGGGCTCTGGAGGCTTTAGAGGGCGTTTTTTAAGCAATTCCAGATTTTTGTACCCTTTTTTGCATATTTTCTTCCTTTGGTTTGTTCAAAAAAGGGAACAAAATTCGGGAAATGGGTCGGAAACGCCCAAACAGCAGTTTCAAAAGCAATAAACCGGGGCTCTGGAGGCTTTATAAGGGGTACAAATATTGAAAAAACACCTAAAAACGCCCGGAACGTTCTTGCGATAGTTCCTGGACAATCCTGCGACAGTCCCTGGACAGTCCCGCCACAGTCCTGGTTACCGGCCTTCTGCCTTCGCCTTGCCTGCGAGATAATCGATAAACTGCTGGGCGGCGCGGCCGGAGTAGCCGCCGTGCTCGATCTCCCAGCGCTTCGCCAGGACTTCCAGCTCCTTGTCGTCGATGCGGATCTCGGGATGACGCGCTGCCAGGGCGTGGACGATGTTCATATACTCCTTCGGACCCGGGCGGAAGAAGCCGATGGCGATGCCGAAGCGGTTCGCCAGGGAGAGCTTCTCCTGCACGGTATCGCTG
>CACZFV010000117.1 GCA_902780465.1 uncultured Lachnospiraceae bacterium | reverse complement strand
CCCATATGGTCCGACCCTGTTTAAGACACAAAAGAACAGTTTTACGCTCAGGCTCTTTCGACCCTGCCGGAGCGCAGACAGGAAGTGCAGACATACATCTTATGCACGCCGCTTTCTGTTTTCACTCTGACAGACTTGACATTCGCCTTCCAGATGTGGTTTGTTCTTCTATGAGAATGGCTCACATTGTTTCCGAAGTGAGCTGCCTTTTCACATATTGCACACCTTGCCATGATTAACACCTCCTATCTTCCATAGTGGGGCCCTTTCCGGACTCCATAACGTGAACATTTTATCAAAAACATATTTCTTTTGCAAGCACTTATTATTCCTTCTTTTATTTTTGTGTAAAATCAGTTATACTTGCCTCATCAATAAGATTGGATTCATATACTGAGAAATCAGAAAGGAAGAAATAAATGGTCAAAGGACGACTGGACAACGGAATGGGACAGATCGAAGTGAAGCCGGATGTCATCGCCACATATGCCGGCTCTGTTGCAGTTGAGTGCTTCGGAGTGGTCGGTATGGCTGCGATCAGCGTCAAGGACGGTCTGGTGAAGATTCTGAAGCGGGAGAGCCTGAGCAAGGGCATCTCGGTAGTTATTACACCGGAGAACAAGCTTCAGCTGTCGTTCCATCTGATTGTCGCCTACGGTGTAAATATCCAGACTGTGGCGGACAACCTGATCGAGAACGTCAAATATAAAGTCGGAGCTTTTTCCGGCATGGAGATCGAAAAAATCAAAATTTATGTGGAAGGCGTCAGGCCCATAGACTGACGGCAGGAGGACTGAGGTTTGAATATCACGCAGATCGATGCTTCAATGGTCCGCAGAGCTTTCCTTGCCGCAGCAAATGAGCTGGAGGCACAGAAAGAGTGGATCAATGAACTGAACGTTTTTCCGGTTCCTGACGGAGATACCGGAACAAATATGACACTTACCATTATGACGGCAGCGAGGGAAGTCGCGGATCTTGAAGATCCTGACATGCACGGTCTTTGCAAGGCGATCTCTTCCGGATCGCTGCGGGGAGCACGCGGCAATTCCGGCGTCATTCTCTCCCAGCTGCTCAGAGGACTTACAAAAGAACTGGACACCACCGGGGATATCGGCGTGAAGCGTCTCGCAGCTGCAATGGAGCGGGCCACGGAGACAGCCTACAAGGCCGTCATGAAACCGAAGGAAGGAACCATCCTCACTGTGGCCCGGGCTATGAGTGAGAAAGCTTCTGAACTCGCAGAGACAGAGACTGATATTCTTGCGTTTATGGAAACGGTGATCAGTGCGGGCGATGAAATGCTTCAGAAAACACCGGAGCTTCTCCCTGTTCTGAAACAGGCCGGTGTTGTGGATTCCGGCGGGCAGGGCCTTATGGTGGTCATCAAAGGCGCACTGAAAGGGATCACCGGAGAAAGCGGGGAAGTGACTCTGAAGGAGAGCAGCCCCTCCGCGCAGGGCGGAGCCCGCGTGACGGTGGACACTTCCTCCCTGGACACTTCCGACATCAAGTTCGGATACTGTACCGAGTTCATCGTCCTTCTTGAATCTCCGCTCCCGGAGGAGGAAGAGGCGAAGTTCAAGGCATTTCTGGAATCCATCGGCGATTCCATCGTATGTGTCTCTTCGGACGAATTCGTGAAGGTCCATGTGCATACCAATGATCCCGGCCTCGCGATCCAGAAGGGTCTTACCTACGGACAGCTGTCCCGCATGAAGATCGACAATATGCGGGAGGAGCACAATGAGCGGCTGATCAAGGACGCGTCCCGCATTGCCGCGGAGGAAAAGAAGAAGAAAGAAGCGGAAGCATCCGCCGCTGCCGAAAGAAAAGAGTACGGCTTTATCAGTGTCTCCGCAGGCAGCGGACTCAGCCATATCTTTTCCGAGATCGGCGTCGACATGGTGATCGAAGGCGGACAGACGATGAATCCCAGCACTGAGGATATCCTGAACGCCATCGGCAAGGTCAACGCGGACACGGTCTACGTTCTTCCGAACAACTCCAACATCATTCTGGCAGCGACCCAGGCGGCAGAGCTGACAGAGGGCAAGAAGGTCGTCGTTGTTCCCACCAAGAACATCCCCCAGGGAATCACCGCAATGGTGAGCTTTATGCCGGAGAGTTCCCCGGAGGAGAACCTGGAAGCCATGACGGATGCCTGCCATGCGCTGAAGACAGCAGAGATCACTTACGCAGTCAGGGATACGCATATCGACGGTTTTGAGATCCACGAAGGCGATATCATGGCCATCGGAGACTACGGCATGCTGACCATCGGAAAGACCGTGGGGCAGACTGTCCTGGATGCCGTCGGAGAGATCTCCAGCGATGATACCGAGCTCATCACTCTGTACTACGGAGAGAACGTCAGCACCGAAGAAGCGGAAGAGGTGCAGGAAGCAGTCCGGGAACGCTTCCCCGACGCGGAGGTGGAGCTGAATTATGGCGGCCAGCCGGTATACTATTACTTTATATCTGCGGAGTAAAACGCAGTGGACGCAGGGACCACACCTGCGGAACGGACTGTTTCACGGCAGGAGCATCAGAATCTTTCCTGCCGGGAAACAGTCCGTTGTCTGTTGAATCAGGAAAGGAGATGGTTTCGTTTGCAGGATGTGCCGGTAACAGCACTGAAGGGCGTTGGCCCGAAAACAGCGGAGCTTCTCCGGAAGCTCGGGATCTTTACGGCGGAAGACCTGGTCCGCCATTATCCGTACCGCTTTGAACGGTTTCCGGAGGTGATCTCTGCGGGAGATATCCGGGAAGACGGGATATTTGCGGTGCTGGCAGCTCCGGAAGCACCGCTGACGGTCCTGAAACGGGGGAGATTCCAGGCGACGCGCGGGGTACTTTCCGACGGAACGGGAAGCCTGAAAGCAGTCTGGTACAATATGCCCTACCTGAAGAAATCGCTCCGCGAGGGCACGTACCGCGTATTTGTGGGAAAAACAGTCCTGAAGGGCCGGTCTTTTGAGATGGAACAGCCGGGGATCTTTCCGGAGGAAGAATACCGACGCATGGCCTGTCGTCCTGTGCCGGTCTACGCGCTGACCGACGGGATCTCCAACCGGACTATGACGAAGCTGATACTTAAGGCGCTGGAGACCGCTCCGAAGATCAGGGACTGGCTGCCGGATGACGTGAGGCAGGAAAACGGTCTTATGGAACTGGACCAGGCATCCAGAGTAATTCATGAGCCGGAAGATATGGAAATGTTTGCGGAAGCAAGGAAACGTCTCGTTTTCGATGAATTTTACAGCTTCCTTTCCCATGTGAAGGAGATGAAGGAACGGAATGAGTCGCTCCGTTCACCCTGCGTCATGCAGACAGAAGAGGCGGGGCGGGAGATCCGCGGTTTGCTTCCGTTCTGCCTGACGCCGGCTCAGGAGAAGGCAGCCCGGGAGATCGCGGACGATCTTTCTTCCGGACGCGTCATGAACCGTCTGATCCAGGGTGACGTGGGCTCCGGAAAAACCGCGGTCGCGCTCGCTGCGGTCTTTACAGCATACCGCAACGGTTACCAGAGTGCGGTGATGGCGCCTACCGAAGTCCTTGCGAAACAGCATTTCGCCACTTTCAGCGGCTTTTTCCGCGGCGCCGCGGATCCGCCGAAGCTGCTTCTCATGACCGGTTCCATGAAAGTTTCAGAGAAAAAAGCAGCGAGGGAAATGATCCGGCGTCACGAGGCGGACATCATCATCGGGACGCACGCTCTCATCCAGGACGACGTGGAATATGCAGCCCTGGCGCTTGTGGTGTCAGACGAACAGCATCGATTCGGGGTGTCGCAGCGGGGGGCTCTCGCGGAGAAGGGGGATCATCCGCACAGACTTGTGATGAGCGCCACTCCGATTCCAAGGACACTGGCAGTTATCCTGTACGGCGACCTGGATATCTCCACCATTGAGTCAAAGCCGGAAGGAAGACTTCCTGTGAAAAACGCCGTGATCCGGAAACAGGACAGACCGAAGGCTTTCCTTCATATCAAAAAGGAGATCGAGGCGGGTCATCAGGCCTATATCATCTGCCCTCTGGTAGAGGAGAGCGAGCTCTGTGACGAGGAAAACGTCACGGACTACGGCGCGAAAGTAAGGGAGGTGTTCCGCGGGACAGCATCTGTCGGCATACTGCACGGCAGGATGAAAGAGGCGGAAAAGCAGGCTGTCATGGAGCGCTTCGTATCCGGGGAAACGAATATCCTGGTCTCCACGACGGTGGTCGAAGTCGGAGTCGACGTTCCCAACGCCACTGTCATGATGATAGAGAACGCGGAGCGGTTCGGTCTTGCTTCCCTGCATCAGCTGAGGGGACGGGTAGGAAGAGGAAGATCCCAGTCCTACTGTATCTTTGTGCAGGGAAAGAGTTCGGATACTGCAAATGAACGTCTCCAGGTCCTGAAAAGATCGAATGACGGATTCGAGATCGCAGCCGAAGACCTCAGAATGAGAGGGCCGGGAGATCTGTTCGGACTGAACCAGAGCGGAGAGTTGACTTTTGCTTTGGGTGACATATATAATGATTATTTAGTGTTGCAGACTGCGAAGAAAGTTCTGGAAAGCGGCATGGTCTCAAAAAACAGAGTAACTGCGCTGCCGGAGGTGATCCTCTGAAGCGGCGCTGAAGAATCAGGGAACGATCAAATTATGGATGAAATGAATCAGGAAAGCCTGCAGGAGGAAACGCGCTCTTCTGAAGAGACAGAAGAGCGTGTCTATCACTCCAGAGCGCGCAGAAAGAATGGCGGCGGCCTCAGAAAAGCTGCTGCTGTTTTTGGCGTGCTTCTGCTGGCAGGCGTCGGAGCTTATGCCTTCCGGGCACAGAGCTACAAAAAGACATTTTTCCCGAACACCTCGGTGAACGGGGTCGATGTTTCCGGTCTTACCTCCGACGGCGCAAAGGTGGTCATGAACGACAGTGTCCGGAGCTATTCTCTGACACTGAAGTCGAGAGAACAGGAAGATGACATGATCACCGCGGAGGAAAGCGGGCTGGAGTATGTCTTTGACGAGACCTTTGACAATCTGATCGCGGCGCAGAATCCGTACCTGTGGGGACTTCATGTCTCTGGTCATGAGGATTATGAGATAGCGGCAATGGGAAAAGTCGATCCGGAGGCTTTCGAGACACTGACCGGAGCAGTCGCCTGCCTTCAGGAGAGTTCCTTCCGCGCCCCGGAGGACGCAAGGATCTCCGACTTTATTCCAGGTACAGGCTATGAGGTGATACCGGAAAAAGAAGGGACGAAACTGGATCGGGAGAAGGCAAAGGAACTGATCCGTACCGCGATCTGCGAGCTGAAGCCGGAGCTGGATCTGGATCAGGAAGAGGTCTACGACGCACCGAAGGTCCGGCAGGACGATCCAGTCCTTAACGCCTCCTGTGAGTCGCTGAACCGTTATTCAAGGACAGTGGTGAACTATGATTTCGGCGGCATCGTCCTGGACGGATCAGTGATCCGCGACTGGCTCACCCTCAGCGAAAGCGGTGATCAGGTATCCGTGGACACTGCCAAGGCGGAAGAGTATGTGAAGAATCTCGCCTCCAGGTACGACACCTGGCACAAAGCGAAGCCTTTCCGGACCTCCTGGGATCAGGATATCACGATCAGAAACGGTTATTACGGGTGGAAGATCAACCAGAAGGAAGAGACAGACTGGATCCTTTCCACGCTGCCCACCGGTGAGACCATCGACAGGACGCCCTCTTTTTCCAGAACAGCTGCAGCATACGGGGACCGCGACTACGGCGATACCTATGTGGAAGTGAACCTGACTGCCCAGCATCTGTATTTTTACAAGAACGGAAAACAGATCGTTTCCAGCGACCTGGTGTCCGGAAATGTTTCGAAAGGCACCATTACGCACCCGGGGATCTACCCGGTCGCGTACAAACAGAGAAACGCGACCCTGAAGGGCCAGGGATATTCCACCAAAGTTAATTACTGGATGCCGTTCAACGGCGGCGAGGGACTCCACGACGCGAGCTGGCGAGGTTCTTTCGGCGGCAAGATCTATATGACGAACGGCTCGCACGGCTGTGTGAACCTGCCCTTCAGTGCGGCAAAGTCCATTTACGAGAACATTGATGCCGGTACCCCCGTCATTATTTATTCTCTCGGCGGAACCGGCTCTTCCACCACGACTCCGGCTGCAGTGCAGGAGACGACTGCTGCTGCGGAGACGACAGCGGCGGCGGAATCTTCCTCTGCTGCGGAAACGACAGCAGCTGCGGCAGCACCTGCGGAGACAGCTCCTGTCCCGGCGGCACCGGGACCCGCACCTCAGGTCCAGGAAATCCCTGCGCCTGCGGCGCCCTCACAGGAAACTGCGCAGCCAGGGCCTGGCACGCAGGCTCCTGCAGCTCCTGTACAGGAAACGCCTGCACCTGCGGCGCCGGCCCAGGAGACCACTGCCGCACCTGTGCAGGACGCCCCGTCGCCCGGCGGCCCGTCCCCGGCAATCGTCCAGCCAGTGCCTTCGGAGAATTCTTCGCCGGAGGAAGCCGGTCCGGGAACGGTCCAGCCTGTACCTGACAGCGTCCCTGTCGGCCCCGGCGCCTGAAAGGAGACAGTATGAGAGTTATTGCGGGAAACGCGAGGCGTCTTCTGCTGAAGACCATTCCGGGCGAGGACACCCGGCCTACAACAGACCGCATCAAAGAGACCCTGTTCAATATGATCCAGGGCTATGTACCGGGATCAAATTTTCTTGATCTCTTCGGCATAATACTGCACCAGCTCGAATTTCGTGCCGGGCATCAGACGGTGGTCGGGACACGGGATAAAGCCGCCCATTGCCGAAAGGCGTTTCAGCCGTTCTATCTCCGCGTCCACCGCAGCTTTATCCTTGCGCAGGGCTGTCTTATCCATACCGCCCACTCCAAGCATTCCCTTTCCGTATTTCTTTCGGGCCGGTTCAAACTGGTCCCCCCAAACGCCGATCTCG
>CACZFV010000116.1 GCA_902780465.1 uncultured Lachnospiraceae bacterium | reverse complement strand
TCGATAAACAAGCCGCGGAGCGGCAGATCGTTGATCATAGACAGAGCTCCCATATGATTTCTGACTGCAGAAATGTACTGCTTACCGCACCATTGTATCACAAACGATTCCGGTGCCGCCTTTTATCGGCTATAATATTATGCATGACCGAAAACGACCTGCCCGGATGTTTTCGAGAAAGTGCCGGATGAACGATTATAAGAAAGAACTGGACTGATCATTATGGAAAGACAGAACGACCGCCGTTCGCTTCTGATGCTCACCACATCGATGGTGATCTACGGGACCATCGGCATTTTCCGCAGATCCATACCGCTGTCCTCGGGGCTTCTGGCCTGCGTGAGGGGCTTCCTCGGGTCTGCTTTCCTGGCTGCCTTCGTGAAGCTCCGCGGCGGGACGATCCGCCACGGCATCCCGCGGAAGGAAGTGATGCGTCTCATTCTCTCCGGCGCCATGATCGGCGTCAACTGGATCTTCCTTTTCGAAGCCTTCAACTACACGACCGTTGCCACCGCCACACTCTGTTACTACATGCAGCCCACTATCGTGATCCTGCTGTCCCCGCTCCTTTTGAACGAAAAGCTGACGGGAAAGAAGCTGCTCTGCGCCGCCGCAGCGATCGCGGGAATGGTGCTGGTGACCGGTCTTCCGGAAGCCTCCTCCGCAAGTGCCTTCAGTGCCTCCGACAACCTGAAGGGGATCCTTCTGGGACTCGGAGCGGCGGCTCTCTACGCGGCAGTCATCATCGTCAATAAAAAAGGCGCCCCGGTGGACGCCTATGAAAAGACCATTCTGCAGCTTTTTTCCGCAGCAGCGGTGCTGGTCCCTTATCTTCTTGTCACGGAAAACTTCAGCGCGCTTCAGCTCACCAGCCGGGACGTGCTGCTTCTTCTGGTGCTTGGCATCGTCCACACCGGCATCGCTTACGCGCTCTACTTCGGGAGCATGGACGGCCTCAGGGCCCAGACCATCGCGCTGTTCAGCTACATTGATCCGGTGGTAGCCCTGTTCCTCTCCGCCCTGCTGCTCCGGGAGCCCCTCACAGCTGCCGGTATGATCGGCGCCGTGCTGATCCTCGGCTCCGCAGCTTTCAGTGAACTGACCGCCGGCAACTGACCGCCGGCCCACAGTGAACTGACCGCCGGCAACTGCCCCTGACCAGGCAGCGGCCCGCCCTCAGCTGATCTGCCACTGCAGGTGGCTTCCTTCCTCGTCCTTCCACACCTGGAGCTGATCCTCGATCTCCTGTTTCAGCTCCGTGACGTGGGAGATGATCCCGATCAGCTTGGAACCGCCCGCCATTTCCTTCAGGACCCGGACTGCCTGGTCCCTGGAGTGATCGTCCAGCGATCCGAAGCCCTCGTCTATGAACATCATTTCGAGGTTGATGGCTGCGGAACTCTCCTGGATCTGATCCGCCATTCCGAGGGCCAGGGACAGCGCCGCCATAAAGGATTCTCCGCCGGAAAGGGTGCGGATCTCCCGCTCTTTGTCTGTTACATTGGAATAGACCATCAGATCCAGTCCCCGGTTCTTTCCGTCTCCTGCCTTTGTCTCCTTTGTCATCCGCAGTTCGAACTGCTCCCCCGACATCTCCCGGAAGCGGAGATTCGCCTTGTGAAGGATCCGCTCCAAATAGTAGCGCTGCACAAAGGTCTCGATGTCCATTCTTGCGCCGCTGCGCTTTCCTCCCAGCCGTTCGTACAGCCCGTCGATCCTGTTGAACTCCGCGGTGACCCTGCTTCGCTCTTCCATCTTCGGCGCCAGAGTGTTCCAGACCCTGAGATTCACACGGTACTCTTCGTTCCGTTTTTCCATCACGCCCTGGGCTTCATCCAGCTGCCTCTGCGTCGCCTCGCAGTCTTCCTTCAGTGCGGAAAGATCCGGTCTGTTCTGCTCTCCGATCGCTTTCCTGGCGGCCGCCAGAGCTCCCTCCGCCGCCGCTTTTCTTCTGTGATACAGTTCCGCAGTCTTCCGGAGCTCCTGCGCCCGGGCGGACTCATACTGCCCCGTCACTTCCTTCCACTCCGTTTCGGAAAGATCCTTCTCTGCCATCACCGATTCGTAGGCTTTTTTTCTGCGCTCCTGCTCCTGAAGCTGTCCGGGAAGTTCTTCCCGGTACTTCCGGATCAGAGTCTCCGCTTTCTGCCTCGCTTTGACGGCGGTATCCGCCGCGTCCCGGGCTTCTTTCCACTGTCTTTCCGCTTCCAGCTTTTTCCGCTCCGCTGTGCGAAACGCCGCGGCGGCCTCCTGCTCTGTCGGATAATCGACCTGCCGCTTCAGTTCCTCTGCGACCGCCGCCGCGGAAGCCAGTTCCTGCCTCCGCCCGGTCAGCGCTTCCGCTGCCTTCTCCGACACTTCTTTCAGAAGTTCTTTTTCTTCCGCTGAGTTCTGCAGCTTCTGCAGAAGCCCTTTCAGCTCTACGTCATTTTCCCTGCGGACGATGCCTTCTCTTCGAAGCTGTTCACCGTAGTTCAGAAGGCTCTTCTCTGCCCCTGTCAGAAACGCACGGGCCGCTTCTGTTCCTTTCAGGTACGCACGGACCGCTTCTGCTCCTGCCAGACCAGGGCGGGCTTCCCCGGGAATCGCCTCTTCCAGACGGTCCCTGAGCTTCCGGCAGGTCTCTTCCAGACGGGCTTCCTTTTCTTCCAGAAGCTTCGCCGCCGCCGCGGAGGCCCCGTTTCTGCGGGTAAACTCCTCTTCCAGCGCCCGGATCTCCTGTTCCAGTTTCTCCAGCATCTCCCGCGTCAGCGCGGAGTGAACGTCCCCGATCCTGCAGGGACTGGGGTGGATCCTGGAGCCGCAGACCGGACAGGGCTCTCCTTCGATGAGCTTTTGGGCAAGAAATCCCGCTTGGGCGTCAAAGAAGGCTCTCTGCTTCCGGTCATATTCATCCTTTCTGCCGAAGTAGCGCGTCCTGACAGCTGCATAGTCCGCCGCCGCTTTCTCTGCGCGGCTTCTCTGGATCTCCGTATCTTCCAGTTCTTTCTTTGCTGACTGCAGCTCCTTCCCGATTTTCCCGGCTTCCGCCGCCCGGCTCTCCCAAACCGCCAGAAGCTGGCCCGCGTTCGAAAGCTCTTCCGTGCGTTTTCTCCATTCCCTCTCCCGGGTCTCAAAGCGGAGCACGGCATCCGCCGCGTCGCCTGCCTGTTTTTCCGCCTCAAAGACTTCTTTCTTCCGGCTGCGGACCGAAAGCTCTGCCTGGGAAAGCTTCCGCAGCGTCTCCACTGCTTTACGGACTCGCTCCGACACTTTCGTGAATGCCGCCAGCTCTACATCCGCCGCTTCCTTCGCGGCATGTTCCGCCGCTGAAACAGCACCGGCCCGTTCCGTGAGTTCCGGCAGGATCTCTTCCTGTTTCTTCAGACGCCCGGCGGTATCCTCCGCCAGTTTCACAGCGTCGCCGTACCTCGTAAACACGGCGCCGACTTCATAGGCGGCGCTGATCTTCGCAGCCAGCTGCTCCGTCTCCCGGATCTTTCCGGCTGCGGCATCGCACTCCGAGAGCACCTTCTCCGCCCGCTCCTTTTCTTCAAAGGACCGGAGAAGGGCCTCCGCCTTGGTGACGGCATCCCGCTTTCTGTCGCGCTCCCGGCCAAGGGCGTCTGCCGCGTCTCTGGCCCCGGCGGCGCACTTTCCAAGGAAAGTACAGAGCGCCTCCATCTCCGAAAGAAACTGTTCCATTTCCGCAGTATTCAGCCGTTCAGCGGCAAGGATCCTCCGCTTCAGCTCTCCCAGAAGCTCCGCCCTCTCCCAGAATTCCGGGATCAGCGCATGACTGACCTCCTGCCTGCAGGCGGAGCGGATATCTGCCATGACATTCATCTTCCCCTTCCGCCGTTCCGCGAGCTCATCCACGATCTGCTGGAACAGCCCGGTGCTGAAGAGTTTCCGGAAGATCTCCTTCTTTTTGTTGGAATCCGCCCGCAGAAGCTCCATGAATTCTCCCTGGGCGATCATTGCCACCTGCATGAACTGACTTTTCGTCAGTCCTGTGATCTCCTCCAGCTTCCGGTCCGTCTCCTTCTGGGGATACTCGGTGCCGTCCGGCATAGTCAGGGCGACAGATTCGCTGACCGTCTGGTCCCCCGCGTTTTTCCGCTTCGCCGGGCGCACGTGCCGCGGCACACGCCGTACCCTGTACTCCTCCTCTGTTCCCCCGCATCGCTCCGTAAATACCAGTTCCACGTAGGGCTCCAGCCCCGGGACTGCGTACTGGCTCTGAAGCTCCGCTCCGGTCTTTTTGTTCGCCGCGGAACTGGCCTCCCCGTACAGCGCGAACACAATGGCGTCAAAGAGCGTTGTCTTTCCCGCTCCGGTGTCCCCGGTGATCAGGAACAGATTCTGGGAGGTCTTCGTAAAATCGACATCGGTCCTCCGGCCGTAGGAGCCGAAGGCCTGCATGGTAAGCCTGACCGGTCTCATTCCTGCACCTCCTGCACGCGGTTGATGACATCCTTCAGCAGTACCTTTTCCTCTTCGTCAAGATCCTTCAGGAAAGCGCAGCACAGTTCGAAGGGATCCAGCGCCGCTTCCTCCGTGTACTCTGCGGTGTAGTCCGCCCCCCGGATCACCTCTCTCCGGATCTCCAGAAGATACGGGAAGGCATGGTGCAGCCGGTCCTGCATATCGAAGACATCGAGATCCACTTTATCCGTCAGGACCACCCTGACATAATCTCCGCAGCCCTGTTTCAGCACCTCTTCCAGCGTTCCCCGGATCACCCGGACTTCGCGCAGCGGCGTCAGGGGAAGAACAGACAGGGCGATCTGCCCCTTCTCCTTTAATTCCACCACAATGACCCCCTTTTTCTGTCCCGCTTCACTGACGGAACAGGCCAGGGGAGTGCCGCTGTACCTGTAATAGTCGCTGCCCGCTTTCATCGGCTTGTGGATATGGCCCAGAGCCGCGTAGTCAAAGGGCTCCAGAACGTCGGTCCGGACTTCGTCGATGTTTCCCACCGTCCGGATCTCCGAGTCCATCCGCTCCACCTTCTCCGGGTCCTGCCCCGCAGGAAGATAGAACTGGTGGCTCACCAGGACATTTCTCTCCTCCGGGTCGATCTCCTCTCTTCCGATCAGGCGCCGCAGCGTCTCGTCGTAGGAGAGATTGTTTCCGTTCGCGTCGGTCCCTGTCACCGCCTTTACGACGGACGGCTTTACAAAGGGGAGGAGGTAAAAGTTCACGTTTCCAAACTTGTCCTGAAGCGTCACCTTTTCGATGTGCTCCTCCGGGCGCTGGGGGGGCGTTCCGATCATGTGGATCCGCTGCCGGCGGAGCACGCTCCGGAACATGTTCACCCGGGGCGCGCTGTCATGATTCCCGCTGATCATCATGATCTCCGCCTCCGGCACTGCCTTCGTGAGTCCCGACACAAAGCGGTCAAACAGCTCCACCGCCTCCGCGGAGGGAACTGCCTTGTCGTAGATATCTCCCGCGATCACCACGGCGTCGGGCTGCTCCTGTTCCGCAAGAAGCGTGATCTCCTTCAGGATATACTCCTGGTCTTCGGAAAGGTCGTGGTTCATCAGCCTGAGGCCGATGTGAAGATCCGACAGATGAAAAATTTTCATTGGTTTTTCTCCCTGCTGCTTTGTTCTGCAGTAAGAGTATAGCACAATCAAAAAGATCCGGCCGCAAAGGGCCGGATCTCCATAGATATGAAATTCTGCAGACAGCATCTTCCGCTTTGTCAGAAGACGAACTTCTTCCCCTCTTCCGCAGACTGGTACGCGGCGTAGGTCACCTTCGTGATGTCGTAGGCCAACTCGAATCCGGACATGGGCTCCCGGTCCAGGGCGACGCACTCCATGAAATCCTGGAGCTCTCCCATGTATCCGCGGATGATCTCGTCGTTGACGAAGGCCTTGTTCCATCCGAGCTTCCTGGGCAGCATCTCGCTGATGTAGACATCGTCCAGTCCGTCCTCATCCAGGAAATAGGTGTTCAGGATGTCGGTGGGGGTGATGTTGCAGTTCAGGGCTGCGTTGTTCGCGTAGACCTCAATGTAGTTCTTGGTGCCGCCGAGGACCGTGTCGCTGGCGATGCAGAGCGCCTTGGTGCCGTCGCTGAAGGTGAGGCTCAGGACGCCGTAATCCTCCACGTCCTCCGGTCTCGCCGCGATATGTCTGTGCTCTTCTTCACTCAGGCAGAAGGTCGCGTTGCCAACGTCGCAGGAGACTTCCTTCAGGGTGATCTCCTCGCCTCTCGCCTTTGCTTCCTGCTGCTTCAGCCAGAGCATGCCGCCCAGCGGATGGGTGCCGGTCCTGGTGAGGGTGCCGCCGCCCGTGCGGTTCCACTTGCCTGCCACCGGGCTGGAGGAGCCCTTCAGGCTCTCCTCTCCCTTCATGAACAGGATCTTGCTCTTCTTGGCCCGGAGGATCTCCGCCGCCTTCTGCACCGGCGTCGCGTAGACAAAGTTCTCCGCGTACATGAACTTCTTCCCGGTCTCCTCGACGACCTTCTTCAGCTGGTCCATCTCCTCGAGGCAGGCGCGGTACATCTCAGCCTTCGGCACAGTCTTTCCGACGTTCTCCTGCCCCTTCTTTCCGAAGTATCCAGTGAGGGGCTTTTCGCAGATCACATGCTTACCCGCCTTCATGGCTTCGATCGCGAAGGGAACATGCAGGAACGGCGGCAGGACGATATCGATCACGTTGATCTCCGGGTCCTCCAGCAGGACTTTATAGTCAGTGCAGGTGTACTCATAGCCGTAACGCTCTTTCACCTTCTCCGCGAGATCCTGCTGCATGTCGCAGATTCCCTTCAGACGGATCGGCACACGGTTCACCTTCTCATATCCGTTTCCGTGGAGATGTGCCGCGTATCCCGCGCCGACAGTGCCGATGACGACAGTCTTCATGTCCTTCATGCTGTTCATGTGATTCCCTCCCTGCGGCATTTCTGTCCGCTGTATCTTTGCTTTGCCGGTTTCCGGCCCGGCCGGCTGTTTTTCTGTTTCTGATTTGATTGTAGTGCCGGAGGATGATAAAATCAAATATATGATTTTT
>CACZFV010000115.1 GCA_902780465.1 uncultured Lachnospiraceae bacterium | reverse complement strand
GCTTCGAACTCTTCCTGTCCTATTTTTTCTTTCTCAAGCAGCATAGCGGCGCAGCGTTCCAGAACGTCCCTGTGCTGTTCGATCACGACCTTTGCCGAAGCATAACATTCGTCAATGATGCGCTTCACTTCGCTGTCGATCAGCGTAGCCATGGCTTCACCGTAGGATTTTGTCTGGCCGAAATCTCGTCCGATAAAGATCTCGTCACCCTCGCTGCCGTAATTGACCAGACCGGCCTTTTCACTCATTCCGTACTGCATGACCATGGCTTTCGCCAATGCCGTCGCCTGCTTGATGTCCTGGCTGGCTCCGGTGGTCACGTCTCCGAAAACAAGTTCCTCCGCAATGCGTCCTCCCAGGGAGACCTGGATGTGCTGCAGCATACGTCCCTTGGTGTTGAACATCTCGTCCTCGCCCGGCAGAGGCATGGTATAACCCGCAGCCCCGATCCCTGTCGGGATGATCGAGATCGTGTGCACCGGTCCCATATCCGGGAGCACATGGAACAGGATCGCGTGGCCCGCTTCATGATAAGCCGTGATCTTTTTCTCCTTCTCGGAGATCACGCGGCTCTTCTTCTCTTCGCCGATCCCGACCTTGACGAAAGCGCGGTCGATATCGCTCTGAGAGATGTACTTTCTGCCTTCCTTGGCTGTGAGGATCGCTGCTTCGTTCAGAAGATTCTCCAGATCCGCGCCGGAGAAGCCCGCAGTCGTCTTTGCCACGCGCTTCAGGTCAACATCATCGCCGACAGGCTTGTTCCTGGCGTGGACTTTCAGGATATCCTCCCTGCCCTTCACATCCGGGCGTCCCACTGCCAGCTTTCTGTCGAAGCGGCCCGGACGGAGGATCGCGGGATCCAGAATGTCGGGACGGTTTGTCGCCGCGAGGACAATAATGCCCTCATTGACGCCGAAGCCGTCCATTTCCACCAGCATCTGGTTCAGTGTCTGCTCACGCTCGTCATGTCCGCCGCCAAGGCCGGATCCTCTTCGCCGCGCGACGGCATCGATCTCGTCGATAAACACGATGCA
Organism: uncultured Lachnospiraceae bacterium; assembly: GCA_902780465.1. Taxonomy (GTDB): domain Bacteria; phylum Bacillota; class Clostridia; order Lachnospirales; family Lachnospiraceae; genus Moryella. Next base: position 8,387 of record CACZFV010000115.1, on the reverse strand, counting down.
GGGCGCCAGACGCTTTGCTTCTTCAAACAGGTCGCGCACTCTGGACGCGCCCACGCCGACGAACATTTCCACAAAGTCGGAACCGGAAATGGAAAAGAACGGAACGCCTGCTTCTCCGGCCACTGCCTTCGCGAGCAGTGTCTTTCCTGTTCCGGGCGGGCCCACCAGAATGATCCCTTTCGGGATCCGCGCCCCCACATCTGTATATTTCTTAGGATCCTTCAGGAAATCAACGATCTGCTCCAGATCCTCTTTTTCTTCGGCCAGGCCGGCGACTGAGGCAAAGTTCTCCTTGTTGTCCCTGGTCATCCGCGCGCGGCTCTTCCCGAAATTCATCATCTTCGAGTTGGACCCGCCGCCGGCACGTCCCTGCATGATCCAGATCACAGCAACGGCACCGGCCACTGCGATCAGTGTCGGCAGGAGATAGTTCATCCAGTCGCTGTTTTCCGGGATATTCTCTGTTTTGTAATCAAGTCCTCTCTCTGTCAGTTCTTCCTGCAGGCGGTTGACGTCGGAAACAAAGAAATGCTCCGCGTTTTGTTTTCCGTCATCCCCCTTCACCAGCAGCACGGCTTCACCGGTAGGTGTCTCCCTGTTCTGCCGGACGGTGATCTCTGTGACGCCTCCGTCGGAGAGGAGCGTCTCAAACTCCTGGCGCGAAAGGGAACTTTGCGTCATGCCTCCGGTATAGCTCATGACTGTATATGCCAGAATCATCACCAGAAAGAAAAAGCTCAGATTCCGGAACGGGTTTGCTCTTTTCAATGAATTACCTCTTTATTCCTCGTCTTCTTCAAATTCCACAACACCAATATACGGAAGATTCCTGTAGCGCTGGTCGTAATCCAGGCCGTAGCCGACCACGAATTCATCCGGGATCGTAAAGCAGGTGTAATCCACAGTCACCTGCTTCTTGACTCTCCGCTCCGGTTTGTCCAGAAGCGTGCAGAGATGGATATCCTTCGGGCCCCGCTTGTTCAGAACATCGATCAGGTATGCCAGCGTACGTCCGGTATCAATGATATCCTCCACGATGAGCACATGCTTCCCTTCCAGAGTTTCATCCAGATCCTTCATGATCCGGACGACACCGCTGGAGACCGTGCCTCCGCCGTAGCTTGATACGCTCATGAAGTCAAAAGACACCGGCATCGTGAGGCGCTTCGCCAGTTCGCACATGAACATGGCGCCGCCCTTCAGAATGCAGATCAGATGCAGCGGCTTTCCGTCAAAATCCTTGTTGATCTGCTGCGCCACCTCTTCGATCCGTCTGTTGACCTCTTCCTCCGTCAGCATGATCCTGACATGTTCTTTCATGTTTCTTCTCCTCTGTATCGTACTTCAAATACCCGACCACCCAGAGCACGTGGGACCCCATGGCCAGCACCGGTACGCGGTCACGGTCCGCGGCAGGGATCTTCTCGTCGATCATCAGGGACTTTACGGTCTTTCTGCCGCCGTCCTTCAGCATGATGTAATCCCCGGTGCGCCTCGGTCTGAGCTCCACCACATTCTCTATTTTATCATAATCGAACCACCTGACGTTCTCTTTGTCCGGAATTTCCGCGTCCGGATCATAATCAAACACGTCAAAAGTGAAGTTTTTTCTGTAGAATTCATTCATCTCGGCGGTAGTTCTGCTCTCCGGGATACCGTTCACCGAATTCTCAGCCACAAAGCCCTTTTTCCCGATCCAGAGCATGTCATAGGTCTTCACCGCCTCCAGGTTGTAGGGAAGATCGATCCGCTTTCCTGTCTCGCTGTCTGCCAGACGGTCAAGATCCTCGATATGCTTGGCGGTGATATTCTTCATCGTCCGGTTTACGATCCCGATCATAAGCCTGAGCATATAAGTCCGGATGATCGGTTCCTGCTTGTCCAGATCGCTCTGGGCGATCCCCGCGCTCTCCTCATCCCGCACCAGCGTGTCCTTCAGGATCTGCTCCGCCTGTTTGGCGAGGTAGACGTCCGCCTCGCCGATGAGCCGTCCCGCGCGGGTGATGTTGTCCACCGCGCCCTTGTTCACGTCGCTGATCAGTCTCGGCAGGATGTCATGCCGGATCCTGTTCCTTGTATAGTCGTCGTGGAGATTGGTGGAATCCGTGCACCACTCCAGCTCTTCCTTCTTAAGATATGCCTCGATATCTTCCCTGGATACCGTAAGCAGCGGACGGATCACGCGTCCGCGCACCGGCTTCATACCGGCGACGCCCTTCAGACCGCTCCCTCTGGTGAGCTGCATCAGGATCGTCTCCGCATTGTCTTCTTTGTTGTGTGCCACAGCGACCCGCACCGCCTTGTGCGTGTCAGCTTCTTTCTCCCAGGCAGCCGCTTCTTCTTCAAAAGCCGCGTAGCGGAGCCATCTTCCGGCTTCCTCCAGGGAGACGTGGTGCTTCTTCGCGAACTGGTCGGCCTGGACCTCCACCATTCTGAAGGGGATCTTGTAGCTTCTGCAAAGATTCTCGACGAACTTCGCGTCCCTGTCCGCCTCTTCGCCCCGGAGCCCGTGATGTACGTGCACTACCCGGAACTGGGCTTTCAGGATCCCCTCAAGATGTGCCAGCACATGGAGCAGCGCCGTGGAATCCGCGCCTCCGCTGACACCGATGATCACCCTGTCCCCGCGTCTGATCATGTGGTAACGAGCGATCTGCCTTCTGACTTCATTCTGTACCTGCAGCATAGATATGACCCCAAACTCTCATACAAGAATCGACCTCCGCACCAGCTCTGGTCCGGAGGTCTCAGTGATTGACACTAAACTCTATATTAATCTGCACCCCTGACTCAGGATGCTTCGCATCCCTCGTAACCGGCGGCCAGAGTTGCTTCGCACCTTGGCCACCTTGGAATTATAATCAAAATCATTCCGGTGAGCAAGCTCCCCGTACTGATTTTGCTCATAATTCCAGGGGTGCTGGATATTAGTTTATTGTTCCGGTTTCAGAAGGATCTCATCCGGATTGACCAGGCCAAGTTTTTCCTTCGCTGTCTTTTCGATGTAGCCGTTCGTCTGGATATAGAGACGTTCCTGTTCCAGTTCTGCCGCACGTTCCTCTTCCGCGGCAACCTGTTCGATCAGGACTCGCTCCCGTTCCTGATACATTTCCTGTTTTCCGCGCAGGGAGTGTACCTTGATCCCGACAGCCAGCGCCATGCAGATAACGACTACCGTGATCGTGAACATCGCGATCCCGTTATCCACTTTTTCCGATTCTCTTCTTTTTGATGTACGGACTGTGCTCATCGGTCTGATTCCCCTGCTTGTTTCAGACAAAGCGGAAAAGCTCTTTCGCCTCATCCTTTTTTGTTGTCTCTGAGATCTGAAGGACCTCCGCCCGGACCGATTTCTGTCCGAACCGGATCTCGATCACATCTCCCTCCTTCACATCATAGGAAGCCTTGACAACCTTGCCGTTCACCAGGATACGGCCTGCGTCGCAGGCTTCGTTCGCAACGGTGCGGCGTTTGATGAGGCGGGAAACTTTCAGAAACTTGTCTATCCTCATTTACTTCTTGGCAGCCTTTCTGGTTCTTTTGGTCTTCTTCTTCGGCACGTTCACGGCCATCTTCAGGGTCTTGCCGGCTTTGAACTTCGGCGCCTTGGCGGCAGCGATCTCCATGCTCTCGCCGGTACGGGGATTTCTTCCCTGTCTTGCAGCTCTCTCAGAGACTTCAAATGTGCCGAATCCAACAATCTGAACTTTGTTTCCCGCAACCAGTTCTGCGGAAATCGTCTCAGTAACTGCCTTTACAGCAGCTTCCGCGTCCTTCTTCGCAAGTCCTGTCTTCTCAGCAACAGCAGCAATTAACTCGGTTTTGTTCATCGTGCGTTCCTCCTGTCTCTTTGAGCCGCATTCCGCGCGGCGAATATGTAATTATTATATATCTTGCGCCCCTCTGTATGTCAAGCTTTCTGGGGCAAACTTCCTTGATTCTGCAGGATTTTCCGCGGTTTTCAGGCCTCCGGGGGAATGCAGCCCAGCAGTTTCAGCAGAACTTCCAGCGTAAACTCCAGCATATGCGTCCCGTCGATCTGCGGACGGTTCTCCCGAAGCACGAAGCGCACCGGTTCCGCAGGGACTTTTCCCCTGGCGGGATGCCCCTGGCGCACTGTCAGCGCCCCTCTGTACTCCCCGATCACATCCGGAAGTCCGGCGGGGTCCAGCGCAGCGTCGTCCCGCATGGAGATCTGCGCTTCCCGTGTGCGGATCATGACGTCGGAAGCTCCCAGAGCGGAGGCCGCTGCGCGGATCCGCGCGATCAGCAGGAGATTTTTCACCGGCTTCGGAATATTTCCGAACCTGTCCATCAGCTCGTCCTGGATACTGAGATCGTCCTCTTCGTCCTGAATGGAAGCGATCCGCTTGTAGATATCAAGCTTCTGTTCTTCGCTCCGGATGTAATCCTGCGGAATGAAAGCGTCTGCGACCGCGTCCACTGCGGCGCTGTCCGCGGTCCTCTCCTCTTCTCTTCCGGAGAGTGCCCGGACCGCTTTGTTCAGGAGCTTGCAGTACAGGTCATATCCCACTGCCTGCATGTGTCCGTGCTGCTCGGCGCCCAGCACATTCCCGGCTCCGCGGATCTCCAGGTCCCGCATGGCGATGCGGATCCCGCTTCCGAGCTCCGTGAATTCCCTGATCGCCTTCAGCCGTTTTTCCGCTTCCTCCGTCAGGAGCTTATCCCGGCGGTACATCAGAAAGGCATAGGCAGTCCGGGAGGAACGCCCGACTCTGCCTCTCAGCTGGTACAGCTGCGACAGGCCCATGCGGTCCGCGTCCTGGATGATGATCGTATTGACGTTCGGAATATCCAGTCCCGTCTCGATGATGGTCGTTGAGACAAGCACGTCGATCTCCCCGTTCATGAAATCCAGCATGATGGATTCCAGCTGCCGTTCCGGCATCTGGCCATGGGCCCAGGCGATCTCAGCGTCCGGAAGCATAGCCTGGAGACGCGCCGCAGTGTCCGCGATGGTGTTCACCCGGTTGTAGACGTAATAGACCTGTCCGCCTCTCCCCAGTTCCCTGGCAATGGCCTCCCGGACCGTTTCTTCATGGTACTCCATGACGTAAGTCTGGATGGGCTGCCGCTCCAGCGGCGGCTCCTCCAGGACGCTGAGCTCCCGTATCCCTGCAAGGCTCATATGCAGTGTCCGCGGGATCGGAGTGGCTGTCAGCGTCAGCACATTCACATCCTTTTTCAGGTTCTTCAGCTTTTCCTTGTGGGTCACACCGAAGCGCTGCTCCTCGTCGATGATCAGGAGGCCCAGCTTCTTCGGGTGCAGATCCTTCGAGAGGACCCGGTGGGTGCCGATGACGATATCCACTGTGCCGCGTTCAAAATCCTTCAGGGTCTTCTTCTGTTCCGCAGCAGTGCGGAACCGGCACAGAAGATCCACCCGGACAGGGTAATCCTTCATTCGCTGGCAGAAGGTGTTGTAATGCTGCTGTGCCAGGATCGTCGTGGGGACCAGGAATACCACCTGGAAACCCTCCTGGACTGTCTTGAAAGCGGCGCGGAGAGCGATCTCAGTCTTCCCGTAGCCCACGTCTCCGCAGATCAGGCGGTCCATGATCCTTCCGTGTTCCATGTCGGATTTCACGTCGTCGATGGCCTTCAGCTGGTCCGCCGTCTCCTCATAGGGGAACAGCTCCTCAAATTCTTTCTGCCAGACGGTATCCGGTCCGTAGACGTAACCCGGGCGGTCCAGCCTGTCCGCGTACAGCCTGACCAACTCCTTCGCGATCTGCGCGACCGCCCCTTTGACACGCGTCTTCGTACGGTTCCACTCCGGACCGCCAAGACGGTTCAGCTTCGGAGCGGGAGCATCTCCCGCGGCGTACTTCATGATGGCGTCCAGTTTCGTCGCAGGAACATAGCAGTTGTCGCCGCCGCGGTACTCGATCTTGATATAATCCCGGACCACGCCTTCCGTCTCGATCTTTTCGATCCCGCGGTACACTCCCAGTCCGTACTCTTCGTGCACCACATAATCGCCGACGTACAGCTCGGAAAGCGACGAGACGCGGTCCCCCTCGCTGTAGCGCTTCTGCTGCCGACGTTTTTTCCTCTGTTTCTTTCCGAAAAGATCGCTTTCCGTCAGCACCGCGAAGCGGAGCAGCGGATATTCGAACCCGCGGTGCAGGCTTCCATACACCACCATAACTGCGCCGGGTGCTGCCTCGGGAGACTCCGTGTCGTCCGGGCAGTAGGCGCTGATACCGTATTCCCGGAAGCTGGCAGCCATCCGGGAGGCCCTGGTGCGGGACGGTGTCAGCAGGACGATGCGCCACTTTTCTTTCTGGTAGCGCTTCATGTCGCCGAGCAGCAGTTCAAAGTTCCCCGGATAGGAAGCAGCGCTCTTCGCCTCCAGGGAACAGAACACCCTGGGTTCGAAGTCCGGGATCCTGGAATCCAGTCCGGAAAGGCAGACGGTGATCCCTGTCTCCAGCTCCCCCAGGATCTCCTCCGCGCCGAACAGCTCCGGAAGCTCCTCCCGGGTGATCTGGCCGGCCTCCAGCCTTGCCGCCATGCTGCTGCGGAACTCTTCCTCCACATTCCCGGCTTTTTCCTTCAGCCGGTGCGGTTCGTCCAGAAACAGGACGGACTGCTTATCATCCCAGTACCGGAGAAAAGAAGCGCTGCCTCCCAGCGTCCGTTCCTTAGCCGGGTAGACAGCTACGCTTGTGAGACGCTCCACTGACCGCTGGCTCTCCGGATCAAAGCTTCGGATGGAATCGATCTCGTCGTCCCAGAGTTCAATGCGCACCGGCAGTTCTTCCGTCACCGGGAAAAAGTCGATGATGCCGCCCCGGACCGAGAACTGTCCGATGCCGTCCACCTCTGCAGTCCTTTCATAACCGAACTCCACCAGCTTCGCGGAAAGTTCCTGCAGATCCACCGTGTCCGTATCATTGATCCGGAAGACGCTCTTCCGGAAACGGTCCGGCTCCTCCAGCTGGTCCATCAGCGCATCCACGGTCGTCACGACGAATCCGCCGTCGTCTTCCTGCATATGCCGCCAGACATCGATGCGTTCCTTCGAAACTTCGAACCCCCGTATGTCCGCCGAATAGAACAGAAGATCCCGGGCCGGATACATCCAGACCTGGTCTGAAAACGCGCGGAGATCCCCGCACAGTTCCCGGGCACGCGCGTCGTCATAGGTCACCACCAGCTTCCATGGACGCATTGCCCCGCAGAGTTCGCTGACAAGATGCGCCTTCGCAGCATCGGGAAGTCCTGTCACGACAGCGGGACCCGCTGCTTTCGCTATACTGTTTTCGAGTTCCCTGTACTGCTCAAGATCCCGTAGCGGGTTGCGGAATAAGCTCATGACTCCTGTTCCTTTTCTCCGGATCCTTCCTTTTCACCGGACTCTTCCTTTTTCACAGGCCGTTCTTTTTTTGCGGGTTTCTGCGGTTTGGTATTGTACCGGTTCATGGCTGCCGGACCTCCTTCGGTGACAAGGAGCTCCGCCGCATCCGCGGCAGTCCGGAAGGCTTCCTCCATCCGCTTTCCGTCATTTCCCTTCAGGGATCCGAGGACATAGTCCGCCAGGTCCCATCCCTCCGGCTTCCCTCCGACGCCCACACGGATCCTCGGGAAATCCTGGGAGCCCAGGTGGGCGATGATGGATTTCAGTCCATTATGCCCTCCTGCGCTTCCTTTCATCCGGATCCGCAGCACACCTTCCTCAAGGTTGATGTCGTCGGAGATCACCAGGATATTCTCCGGAGGTACCTTGTAGAAATCCGCCGCTGCCCTGAGACTCTGCCCCGAATTGTTCATATAGGTCTGCGGCTTGACCGCAAAGATTCTCGTCCCGCCGATCCTGCCATCCCACAGGAGCGACTTCCCGAACTTCACGGGACCGCTGAGATTTTCCTGCGCGACGAACGCGTCGATCACGGTGAAGCCAATGTTGTGGCGCGTGCCGTCATACTTTTTCCCGGGATTTCCGAGGCCGGCGATAATATAAGCGTTGTCCAACTGTTATTCTCCTTAAGCCCTTCCACAGCGCATAAACGGACGCAGCGCCGCACTCTGCCGCGCCCCGTCTTCTCCGGCGCAGGATACAGGCGGTGCCGGACGGCCCCGCGCTTTTGCGCCGCAATATTAGTATCACACAACAAGGGTGCGGTCTGTCAAGACCGCACCCCCGGAATCCATACTTAAGTAAAGCGGATGATCGCTGCTTCAGAATTCGCCGGCTGCCGGCTCCTCCAGAGCTGTCTGCTCGAACCGCTCAAGGATGACCTTCTCCAGCAGGGCTCTCGTCTCCGAATTGATCGGATGAGCGATGTCGCGGTACTCGCCGTCCGCCGATTTCTTGCTCGGCATCGCGATGAACAGGCCCTTTTCGCCCTCAATGACCTTGA
>CACZFV010000114.1 GCA_902780465.1 uncultured Lachnospiraceae bacterium | reverse complement strand
CGGAGGACGCGGAGGAAGCCCTGAAGTTTCTGCGGGAGAAAAGAGGCCTGGTGATCGCCAATACCCAGGGCGACCGGCCCGCGGACGGATGGATCGGCGTTTTCTCGGACTGCGGGCACTACATTGTGCTGGCCGGCGTTGAGGGAAACACCGTCCGGGTCTGGGATCCCATGTACCGACCGGGAAGATATGACATCCCGGGGCGGAAGGGGAAGGTCCGGATGGAGGGGAACGAGGCTCTCGCGGACTTTGAGGTGATCCGCCAGGACTGCCGGGACCGGCCGTATTTTCAATTGTGATATTTCTGGCCGTGAAATCGTGCGTGTGGACAAGCACCGTCTGCGTCCGAAAAGTCCCTCTCTTCGTCCCGTCTTCAAGAAGCTCATAGGCTCCGAGATTCCCGGTCACACGTGTCTGCTGCGCGCCGCTCCCCTCCAGCACGATGAAGGGGGTCTCGATCGTGAGCCTCTCCTCGTAGATCCCGGGCGCGACGTGGATCACCGTAAGCTCTTCATTCTCCGAAGGAAGAGAGGCGACCGCCTCCGAAATCGTCCGGAAACAGGCCGCCCCTTCCCGCGTGTCTACATATAGTTCACGCATTTTACCCCCTCATGTGATAATCACATCATTACGTACTGCTTATTCGTTGATGTTCTTTTCTCTCTTTTGATGTACGGCTTATGGCTGCTTTCCGATGTAGGCAAGGATTCCGCCGTCAACATACAGGATATGTCCGTTCACAAAGTCAGATGCATCCGATGCAAGGAATACTGCCGGCCCCATCAGATCTTCCGGATCTCCCCAGCGGGCAGCCGGTGTCTTTGCGATGATGAAGCTGTCGAACGGATGTCTGGAGCCGTCCGCCTGTCTCTCGCGCAGCGGAGCCGTCTGCGGTGTCGCGATGTAGCCGGGTCCGATGCCGTTGCACTGGATATTGTACTCGCCGTACTCGGAAGCGATATTCTTCGTGAGCATCTTGAGACCGCCCTTTGCAGCCGCATAAGCGGAGACCGTCTCGCGGCCGAGTTCACTCATCATCGAGCAGATGTTGATGATCTTGCCTTTCTTCTTCTCCATCATATCCGGAAGGACTGCCTTGGAGACGATGAAAGCGGCATTCAGGTCGATGTCAACGACCTGGCGGAACTCATCCACCGTCATCTCATGCATCGGGATCCTCTTGATGATTCCCGCATTGTTCACAAGGATATCGACCGGTCCGAGGTCCTTCTTAATGTCAGCGACCATCTTCGTGACTTCGTCTTCCTTGGTCACATCGCAGATATATCCGCGGGCATCGATGCCCTTCTTTGCATACTCTTCAAGCGCTGTGTCGAGATGATGCTGTCCGCGGCAGTTGAACGCGATCTTGGCACCTGCATTTGCGAGAGCTTCTGCAATCGCAAATCCGATTCCGTAAGCTGCTCCTGTAACGAGCGCGACGCGGCCTTCGAGTGAAAACGCCTTATTTACATCCATGTCTTTTTCCTCCATCATAAAACTCGTGGTTAGGGGGCAACAGCCCCCTAAATCACTATGTTTACTGTTCCTTTTTACATCGGGTACATGTGCCCGATGATATGTCTTTCCTTGCGTATACCATTCCTCGGAGAGTTTCCAATTCAGCTTTTAGTTTCCGATTCTCCTCTTCGAGTTTGGCAATCCTTTTATCTTTTGCTGCGATTATTACATCTTTTGATTTCGATGTTTTATCATACCGTGCTCTTCTGTTTATTTCGCTATCGACGTCACATTTTCTCTGGGCTTCAATAACACTTCTTACTTCTTGATCTCCATAAAGAAAGTGACGTGAGATTCCACTTCGGGCTGCAACAGTGCTGAAATTAACCTGTGTTTTCTCTGATTTTAGGCTGTCAACTGCCTGCAATGCCTTTTCCCGCGCTTCTTTTGTTCGTTCTGCATAGCTTCTTTTTAATCCTTCCTGGTTAGGCATGCGGCTCCTCCCGGAGGACTCCGTTCTTATGAACTATCCCTTCCTGGCGGATGCGTTCCGCCATCGCCATCAGAAGCTCCAGATACTCCTGGTTTTTATCCACCCATTCCTGACGGCCGAGCCGCTTTCCCAACGCGATCTGTGCCCCTACACGCCGGATCTCTTCCCGATACTCAGCCTCATTTTCGCGTGTACTGCAGAAGCTTGCACATTCCAGGCAGTGTTTCAGCTGAGTTTTACAAGGCAGTTTCGACGGTTTAAAGCAAACACCAAATGGCACGCGGACTGCATCAAGGCCTTTTCTGACATGTTCATAACTGACCGTTTCAGCCGGAGCCGTTGTCACTTCTTTTCCAGGAGGGTTTGCTGCCAGATGCAGGATCCCAAGTGCCTCCGTTTCCTTCCATTTCTTATACAGGACGTTGTCTGAAACCTTCGCATAGTGCAGGCTCATCTGCAGACTGCAGTGGCCTAGCATACGCTGTATGACACCGATCGGCATTCCCTGCTCCGCATACTCGCTGGCCCGGGTGTGCCGCAGGGAATGTGTCTTGAAATGGTATGGCTTGCCATCCGCATTCAGAATCCCTTTCCGGTCAATCATATCCTGAACCGCCCTGGCAAAAGCCGGCTTACTGTAAGGCAGGCCGGTATGGATGCCCTCATAGGTATTGAACAGGTATCTTTCTGGATTGTTCCGTTCTGTACTTTTGGCAGCCGCTTCCTTCTTCAGGCCTTCGATCATTTCAGCTACATCCTCACGGATAGGGATCTTCAGGAGCGGGATCCCGGTTTTTGTAATCTCGCCGCACAGATAGGGAACGTATTTTCCCTCTTCTTTGTCCCAGACATAATCCAGACAGTTATCATACCGGAGGTCCAGGACATCCGTGCCTCTCCATCCGGTTTCCCGGAGCAGGACATACAACGGCTGCATCTCTTCCGGCTCAATCGCCGCTACGTTTGCGTCCAGCTGTATACGGACAGGTTCCGGGATATATTTGATTTTCTCAAAAGTATCTTCAGGACGTTCCCTTTTGGGAATGTCATCATCGAAAATCAGCCTGTATACGTCCTTCTCCGGTGCTTCCGGATATTCTGCCATCTGTATATAATCAAGAAACTCCCGGATGAAAGATACCGCCTTGCTGGTATACGTGGCGTTATCGTCCTCATATGCTTCCGCGATCCACTCCAGATACTTTTCGATATCAAACCGGTTCAGTTTTCTTAAAAACCCATCTTCATACCGATTTTCATAGAACAACCGGAAGAATGTCCTTACATAGCGAAGCATCTCAGAACAATGCGACCAGCTTCGTTTGACTACCATACGGCGCAGGTACCTCTTGACGGTTTCCTTATAAAACGCAGGGATATCCGTGAACCGGAGAGTCGGCTTTGCCCGCTTCTGTACTGCTGACAGCCGTGCCCCGGGTATACGCAGTGCCCTCCACAAGTCCTTTTCTGTCTCATCCCCGATGTCATAAATATCCGCCAGGATCGTTTTCGCCCTGCCAAGTACGCGAAGAACGGTGTCCTTATGGAAAGCCGACCATTCCTTTTCTGCCAGTTCATCTTCCGTAATTACAGCCTCTGTAAGCCCAGAAGTGCAGCCACTGCTTATAAGAAGCTCTCCGAGGTCTTTTACAGCAGACTTGTAATTCTCCGTAAATGTTGATGCGGAGATCACGCCCATGCTCAGTGACCATAAGGCGTAGTACTTCAATTCGGTTTTCAGACGGCCATCCGGGACAGTGCTGAAATCAGCGATCACGCCTCCCTTTACTCCTTCAAGGCTGATCTTCCGTTCAGAAAACGCCCCGGCATCCTTCATCCAGATGTCATGTGTCTGCCAGTAGCCGCCTTCCGATGAAAGATAACCTTCCACTTCCGAAAAACAATCCTGAGCTGCCGTTTCTTCCGCGAGCGCCAGGGATGTGCTGTTATACCTTGCCATCACGCATCACCTTCCTTTCTGCCCAGATCAGGCCTGGAAAGGTGAGGCGCCGCTTTGTTGAACGCTGCGGTGAGTTCTTCCTCCGTGGGGTGGATGTATGTGTTTATCGTCGTATAGATGTTTTTATGACCGGCTCGGATCCGTAAAAGTTCCGGTGCCCAGCCGTCTGCGTAAAGCAGGCTCAGGGACGTATGGCGGAATACATGCGGGGTGATCTGAATGCCGGTCTTTTTGCGGAGCGTCCGGAAGAGATTGTCCACATCCGTATAATCCATCGGCTTTCCGGCATTCCCTCCCCGCAGCTTCAGAAACACATGGTTTGTATTGATGTCACAGGTATGGACTTCGCAGACATATCCCATGAACAGGTCTGCCAGGTCCTGTGTGCAGTCCAGCTTCCTCGGGCTGTGTACTGTCTTGATCTCTGCCAGGTTTTCCAGTTCCCCACGGTCTGTAACAGATACCTTCAGGCCATCAAGGTCAAAGTCTTCCAGCCACAGGGAAAGCGCCTCCCCGATACGCATCCCAGATTCAAACAAAAGATAGAGCAGAAAGTAATCGCGGATGTTTGTACATTCCCCCAGAAGCGCCACAGCTTCTTCCTTCTTGATCCTTCTGATCTCCCGCTGGGGTACCGGCATCTTCAGGATGCTGCTTCTGGATGGCCTGTTCTCGGCTATCCCATAAAGGAAACTCTTATATCTGCGCTGAGGATGGGTTACAAACTTCACCAGTTTCTCAGACAGACGGTTCTCAAGCCCTCCGCGCCGGACAAGGTAATCGTAGTAACTGATCACCTTATCAATGTTCTCATTGATGGTTTGCTCTTTACGGGCAGGCTTAAGCCGGAGCGGAACCACTTTTTTCAGCAGGTCCGGGTTCCGCAGCCAGGCCATAAACATGGCGATGTCATCAATCGTTACATCCCTGTAGTCTTTCCCTGCCTCCTCGAGGAACTGGTAGTAATTCTGAAGCTGATAGCAGCTCAGCCGCAGGGTATTCCTTGCTTTTCCCTGGTTATCCAGGAACTTCAGGTAATTCATTACCTCCGGGACAGGAGTTCCCTGGTTATCAGCCAGATAGTATCTGGTCTTCCCGTCAGGGGTTGTACATGTCACAGTGTTCATAGGTTGTGCTCCTTTCTTCAAAATGCACAGCCTACTATACACTGTTCTTTGGTTAAATCTATTTCCCCACCAGCTTACCTGTACTCCACATCGGGTACATCGGGTACATGGGGAACAGACCACGAGTTTTTATTGACCCCCATGTGAAATAACACTACATCGGGTACATCGGGTACACTACTTTAAGACCACGAGTTTACTGATCTTATTGATAAATGGCACAAAAAAATCTGCTCCATGCCGAAAGCAGATTATACGTACAAATGAAGATCTCTATATGCCGAAAAGCGCATAGACCATCTGTCAGATGGCTTCAAAATGAATACGATAATCCAATTCGGCATACACAAACAGACCCTTTCGGGCCATAGTACTTTTTGTTCGCGTTCACCAAATTAAATTATCTGTTCTCCATTTTTACACCTGTGCGCGGTCAGACGCCTTTCTTTTTTATTATTCTATAGCATATCATCTTTACACCGCTATTGCAATCATCGGTTCCGACAGACATTCGTTTCGCGCCGACCGCTGCGGAGCGGAGAGCGCAGGATCATTCAGCCCGGACCACATACTCAAAAACCTCAAGCCGCATGGCCCCCATCTCTCTCAGGGCTTCCGCGCTCCTCGCCTGATCCTCCGCCGTGTTGAAGCCGGGGATGTACGGTACACGGACAAGTATACGTTCTGCTCCGCATGACGCAAGAAGAAATTCCAGATTATCCTTCATGAGACGGACGTCACCTCCCGTATAACGGCGGTAAATATCCGGATCCGTGTCCTTGCAGTCCACGATGAATTCGTCCACCGCTGATATCGCGGCCAGTAAATGCTCCCGGGGCACTGCAAGGCTGGTCTCTGCGGCGATTCGCCATTCCGGCGGACACAGGTCACGAAATCTGCAGATAAATTCTGCGTGAAGGAGAGACTCGCCGCCTCCGAACGTCACTCCGCCGCCCGTCGCCCGGAAATACAGATCGTCGATCCGGACGCTCTCAAGCAGCTCCTCCGCTGTCACGGATTTCTGCGGCGCTTCTTTGAGCAGACGCCTGTTTATGCAGTAGCGGCAGCTGAGCGGACAGCCGGCGCCGGCTGCGAGCGTCGTCACGCCTTTCCCGTCCGTTCCCATGCGCAGCCGCGAGAGAGCAAGCAGCGGAAAACGCAGCTCATCCATACTTTTTATCTTTCCGGCCATGGAACTTCACCCGCTGTCTGAACCGTGATACTTTCCGCACCGGACGAGTCGCTGCTGCTCTCCGTCCATGCGACATCGCCGGAAAGCTCGACAGACTCCGTCCCGGAAGATGGCTCAGAAACATCAACCGCTCCGGCCAGATCTTCGATATCAGACTCGGGAGGAGCAGCCTCTCCGGTCAGATCACTCTGCACCGATTCTGTGCCCGGTTTGACAGACGGGGAACAGCCGGCTGAAGCCAGAGCCATTCCGACGCACAGCGCAGCGACGCTCACACGCTTCCCCAGACGTCTGCGGTTCTCCAGCTGCTGCTCCAGATATCGAAGTTCACTCTCGCAGCGCGGACAGGTCCCGGTACATTCTCCCTGAAAACTGCATTCGCGGGTGACATACGGTATATCATTCTCATCGGCAATGCGCTGACGGATCTCTTTTAAAATCTTACATTTCTGTTTGCCTCTCACAATGAAGCACCTCCTTTATCCGGCACCGTTTTCAACTGCGTGTCAGAGGTATGCTGACTGATTGTTTCCGTGATCAGGACGCCTCGGCGTTCCTGCCGCGCCACGCTTACGTACAAAGCACCTTCTTCTTTGCGCGGATGTGATCCGCCGGCGGCGTTCATCTTCCATCTATATTTAATCATAAAAATGTGTACGCTTTGCGAAAATTTCTCTTTTTCGGTGAGAAGTCTCCTGTTCATTAAAGCCCCATGAATTGGCGTAAAGAAAAGCTCCCGGTTACCGCTCAGTCCGGCAGCCGGGAGCTTTTTTCCTGAATGCAAACAAATATTTGCGCGTACCTGCGAGCGGTGCCGGATGGAGCAATTGGGCGGCTGTGAGCTTGCTCACAAGGCCGCACAAATTGCGAACAGACGATAGCGCGA
>CACZFV010000113.1 GCA_902780465.1 uncultured Lachnospiraceae bacterium | reverse complement strand
TGCATGATGGATCCCCGGGCGGTGGTGACGCAGCAGATGTCGAAGGTGAGCGCCGGTCTTTACGTCGGAAGCGGAAAGGCGGAGGAGATCAGGATCGCCGCGGCAAATGTCGGCGCGAGCCGCGTCATTTTCAACGACACCCTCTCCCCTTCCCAGATCCGCAACCTCCAGAAGACACTGGAGCTTCCTGTCATGGACCGCACGGCCCTGATCCTGGAGATCTTCGAGCGCCGTGCGAGAAGCCGGGAGGCGAGGCTCCAGGTGGAGCTTGCGAAACTGAATTACCTGAAGCCGCGGCTCATCGGCATGTGGGAGACCCAGAACCGCCAGGGCGGCGCCTCCGGTTCCATGTCCGCAAAAGGTGAAGGCGAGACTCAGCTTGAGATCGACCGCCGCACCATCGACCACCGACTGGCCGAGCTCCGCCGGGAGATCAAGTCCGTCGCAAAGGAACGGGAACTCCGCCGGAAAAAGCGCCGGGAATCCGGCCTGCCCCTGGTGTCGCTGGTGGGCTACACCAACGCCGGGAAGTCCACGATGATGAACGCCTTGCTGGACTACTGCGCGGGAGATTCCGAAGAAAACGCAGGCGGATCCTCCCGACTCCCGGAGAACAGCAGCGCCGCGGCGGTATTGCCCGCATCATCTGCGTCATCTTCTGAGCAGACATCCACGGATAAGCGGAAAGTATTTGAGGCGGATATGCTCTTCGCCACCCTGGACACCACCGTGCGGAAGATCACCGTGGCCCGCGGCAGGGAGTTCCTGCTCTCCGACACGGTCGGCTTTATCCATCGCCTTCCCACCGCCCTGGTCGAAGCCTTCCACTCCACCCTGGAGGAGGTCACCCAGGCGGACCTGCTCCTGCAGATCGTGGACGGCTCCGACCCCCACTGCCAGGAGCACATCGACGTAACAAAAAAGACCGTCGAAGAGCTGGGCGCAGGCCACATCCCCATGGTGACGGTCTATAACAAAGCAGATCTCGCGGAGCCCCCGGTCCGCTACCCCAGACGGGGCATCAAAGACCAGGACGCCGGCGGGATCCGGAATGAAGCTGTCTGGCTTTCCGCGAAGGATCCGGCTTCCATCGAATTTATGACGGAGGTGATCTTTGAAAAGCTGGACGCCGGCACCGTCGAGCAGGATTTCCTCATCCCCTTCAGCAAGGGCCAGGTCGTGTCCTTCCTGATGGAAAACGCCCTGATCCTCAAGACCGACTATACCGGCGACGGCACCCTTCTCACCGTCCGCTGCGACCGGGTCGTCGCAGACAAAGCATCGAAAATGCTCACATAAAAGGAGACAGGGGACGTCCCCCTGTCTCCTTCTGCTTACCGGAAGGCCTCTGCAATCTCTTCTTTTGTCTCCCGGACATATTCGGAAAGCTCCCGGATCCGGTCGTTGTCCATCCGCATGATCGGGACGGAAATGCTGAAAGCGTACCGGGTGTGCTCCTCCCGGATGTCCAGCGCCGCAGCGATGCACCGGACGCCGGTCTCATTTTCCTCATTGTCCAGGGCGTAGCCCTTTCTGCGGACCTCTTCGAGGACTTCCATAAACTCATCGAAGTTCGTGATGGTGTAGGGCGTGGTCCGCTCGATCCTGCAGCAGTCCCAGAGCCGCCGGACTTCCTCCGCCGGCATCCGCGCCGCCAGCGCCTTTCCCACCGCCGAGCGGTAAAAGGGCAGCACGCCTCCCACGTGGGACACCATGCGCACCTGGTTCTGAGGCGCTTCTACCTTATCAATATAGACGCAGTTCTCTTCCTCCCGCTCCACGAAGTGGACCGTCTCCCCGCATCTCCGCATCAGCCTCTGCAGACAGGGGCGGACGATCTCGGTGACGTCGACCCGGCCCATGACCTTGCCGGCGAGATCCACCACCTTGAAGCTGGGGCCGTAGTTCCCGGTATCCGGGTCCTGCCGGACGTATCCCATATACAGGAGTGAAGAAACGACCCTGTGGGCCGTGCTCTTGTTCAGATCCAGCGCTTCCGCCAGTTCCGCAAGAGAGACATTTCCGTGATCTGCCAGGTACTCCAGCGCGCCGAACAGCCTGCCCGCGACCTGGATCGGATTTTTGTCTTCCATCCCGTCCTCCTTTCGTTATATGAAATACTATATCGCATTGTGGAACGCTGCGCAATGGTATTTCATCTGTTTTTTCTATATATTTTCTGAATTTGCCTGTTGACATTCGATGAAAGCGCTTTATACTATAGTCGTAGGGTTTACCGCAATACGAAACTGCATTTCATAATATGAAACGAATATATCGAATTCAGATCAGAGGAGGAAAAATTCATGGAACTGAATCTCAGAGACAGAAAAGACTGCAAGTTTGACGCCGTTTCCCTGGGCGAGGTCATGCTTCGTCTGGATCCGGGCGAGGGCCGGATCCGCACCGCAAGAAGCTTCCGTGCATGGGAAGGCGGCGGCGAGTACAACGTCATCCGCGGCCTGCACAAGTGCTTCGGCCTGAACACCGCTGTCATCACCGCTTTCGCTGACAACGAGGTCGGTATGCTGATGAAGGATTTCATCGAGCAGGGCGGCGTTGACACCTCTCTGATCTACTGGAAGAAGACCGACGGCATCGGCCGCATCTGCAGAAACGGCATCAACTTCACCGAGAGAGGCTTCGGCATCCGCGGTGCAGTCGGCTGCTCTGACCGTGCGAACACCGCTATCTCCCAGGCAACTCCTGCTGACTTCGATTTTGATTATATCTTTGGTGAGCTCGGCGTCCGGTGGCTGCACACCGGCGGCATCTACGCTGCTCTTTCCGAGCAGGCCTGCGAGACCGTCATCGCTGCATGCAAGGCTGCGAAGAAGTACGGCACCCTCGTCTCCTACGACCTGAACTACCGCCCCTCCATGTGGAGCGCTATCGGCGGCCAGGCGAAGGCTCAGGAAGTCAACAAGGAAGTCGCGAAGTATGTCGACGTCATGATCGGCAACGAGGAAGACTTCACTGCATGCCTCGGCTTCCAGATCGAGGGCAACGACGAGAATCTGAAGGAGCTGAACCTTGACGGATACCGCAAGATGATCAACGAGGCTGCGAAGACCTATCCGAACTTCAAGGCTGTCGCTACCACCCTCCGCACCGTCAAGACCGCGACCGTCAACGACTGGAAGGCAATGTGCTGGGCAGACGGCGAGATCTACATGTCCAAGGCTTATGACGGCCTGGAGATCATGGACCGCGTCGGCGGCGGCGACTCCTTCGCTTCCGGCCTTGTCTACGGCCTGATGACCACCGGCGATCCGGAGAAGGCAGTCAACTACGGTGCAGCTCACGGCGCACTGGCAATGACCACCCCGGGCGACACCTCCATGGCAAGCGTCAAGGAAGTCGAAGCCATCATGGGCGGCGCAGGCGCACGCGTGAAGCGCTGATCCCCCTTCCGCCGCAAGTAAACCAACCATCACTGAATTCCGCAGGGTATATCGTTTTCACATAAATAAGGAGAAAAATCATGAGCGCAAAGAGCGAAGCTATCTACAAGCAGTTTTCTGAGATCGGCATCATCCCGGTCGTTGTCCTGAACGATGCAAAGGACGCTGAGCCGCTGGGCAAGGCACTGATGGAGGGCGGCCTTCCGGCTGCCGAGGTGACCTTCCGCACCGCAGCTGCTGAAGAGTCCATCCGCATCATGGCTGAGAAGTTCCCGGAGATGCTGGTCGGCGCAGGCACTGTCCTGACCACCGAGCAGGTCGACCGCGCAGTCGCGGCAGGCGCGAAGTTCATCGTCGCTCCCGGCCTTGACACCGAGATCGTTCAGTACTGCCTTGACAGAGATATCCCGGTCTGCCCCGGCACCCAGACTGCTTCTGAGGTCATGCTTGCCTTCAAGATGGGCTTGGATCACGTGAAGTTCTTCCCGGCGGAGAACGCAGGCGGTCTGTCCATGATCAAGGCCATCGGCGCTGCCATGACGAGTCTCAAGTTCATGCCCACCGGCGGCATCAACGCAAAGAACGTCGTTGAGTACCTGAAGAGCGACAAGATCTTCTGCTGCGGCGGCTCCTGGATGGTCAAGGGCGACATGATCAAGGCCGGCGAGTTCGACAAGATCAAGAAGCTGGTCGCTGAGGCTGCTGCCATCGTGAAGGAAGTCCGCGGATAATAAAGCTTCGGGTCCCATTTCCGGGATCTGCGTGAACTGAAGAGATAAGAAATGCCCTGCCAGAATGGCAGGGCGTTTTTTTATGCTTTCTTCTTTTTCTCCGGCCTGATCCTTTTCGTGATCGCCACGAGCTGGTCCACGACCTTCTGCGGATCGGAGATCCGTTCCTCTTCCACGGCGAGCTGCGTCTTCAGCTCCTCAAAAAAGTCTTCTTTCGTCCAGAGACCGCAGTCCTTCCCGGTGTCGAGGGTCACATGACGGTTCGAGAACACACCGGCTACCCGGAAGGAGATGTCCTTCATCCCGGCGGCGTCCATGGCCTGCCGGCAGATCGCCTGCTGCTGACGGTTCATGACTGTGGGGCTTTTGATCCTGATATCCTGCCCGTTCATGCGCTGCTTCCAGTCCCCGTCCCCTTTTCCTTCCGTGACCGTTCCGCCATAGCCGAAGCTGTTGACGCCGATAACTTCGGACTTTGTGACCAGAAGCGCCAGCAGAGTCGCGACCTCATTTCCGTATTCCACTGTTCCCGGAAAGACGATCCCGATCCTGTTCCTCCTGGAAAACGTAATCAGCGCGGACAGAAGCTCCATCATATCAGCCTTGGTGGCGTTCGAACCGCGGGGCTCCTGCTTCTCAGGTCCGCGCTGTTTTTTATCCGGTTCCTGTTTCCCGTTCCGGCGCAGGATCAGCGGCACGGCAACGATGAGAAGGACTATAAGGATCAGGGGCAGCACCTGCTGCGCCGTAAAACCTGCATAACGGATCTCCATGTCACCTGGTCTTCATCAGTTCGAAGCACTTCTTAAGGAATTCCCGGGTGCAGTACTCCTTATGCCAGAGGTCGTCGCCCGGATGTCCCAGTACCTCGACGGAGACATAGACTGTGTCAACGCCGGTCTTCCCCTGCACCGCGTGGTCCAGAAGCGCCGCGCCCACTTCCGGCGTCAGGAAGCCTTCCGTCTCGAAGAGCGGCGGCTGTCCCACCTCCATGTGAAGGTCGCCGAAGCAGGGATGGGTCTTGTCGTCGATGCAGTTGCAGAGATGGATCCTCTGCAGGAAGGGCTCGCAGAGATCCAGGGTGCGGAAGAGATCGATGCCTC
This sequence comes from uncultured Lachnospiraceae bacterium, assembly GCA_902780465.1. Taxonomy (GTDB): domain Bacteria; phylum Bacillota; class Clostridia; order Lachnospirales; family Lachnospiraceae; genus Moryella. The sequence goes on along the minus strand of CACZFV010000113.1, from coordinate 1,898 downwards.
CCAGCTTCTCATGGGCGCTGTCCCAGTGGATATACATGTTCGGGTGGGCCGCCTGCACCGGGGCAAACCACTCGCAGGTCTCATCCATCGGCCCCAGAAGGCGCTTCTTGTGGGCATAGCGGTCCAGCGGCTCCAGAAGAAGGCTGATGCCGTACTTCTGTGCCGCGTCGGCGATGGACGCGAAGGAATCCGCCAGGACCTCCTTCGCCGCCTCCCGCTTCTCCGGCGCCGTGTCAGGGCCGCTGGGAACACCGACGTAGGAGAGGCCCATCTCCGCAGCCACCGGAAGAAGGCTGATCTCAAACTCCACAGATTTTTTCCGGAGTTCCGGATCAAGAGAGCTGATGTCAAAACCCTGCCGGTTCATATAGGGTGTGGAATAAGTCACGCCGCACCACTGATCCTCTTCCAGGATCCGGCGGATCTTTTTCTGGTTTTCCTTGTCGTAGAAGACGCCCATCTCCACTCCATGGTAAAAGTCAAAGACGCGCAGGCGGTCGATGACGCCGAGCACACGCTTCTCATCGTCGAGATAGGGCATGAAGAGTTCCATGATGTGGGCGGATGTTATCAGTTTTTTCATTTCTGTCACCTTTCTGTTCTCAATTCTTCGGGCGTCCTTCCAGTGCATGGATCATTTCGACAACAAATTCATGGGTCGGCGCGGGAACACCGCACTTCTTCGACGCGCGGACCACAGAACCGGAGATCGTGTCGACTTCCGTCTTCCTTCCGGCACGGATATCCGCGCAAATCGAAGTAACTCCGTTCGGAGAGCCCTCGGAGGTCGCCCGGACCTTCGCGAGAAGCTTTTCATCGTCCGCCTGCAGTCCCATGCCCCGGGCCACCGCTGCCGCCTCCCGGACCAGCCGCTCCGCCAGGTACCAGGCGTGCTCATTGGCAGCGATGTACCCCATCTCCACGGAAAGGATCGCCGTCACCGCGGAGAGGGACACGTTGGTAAACATCTTGTCCCAGATGAGCTGCTGAATGTTTTCCTGGATCGTGGTGGCAAAGCCGCAGCTGTCCAGTGCGTCCTTCAGCTTCGGCAGGAAGCCTTCCTTGTCCTCCGTCAGCATGCCGATGTTGGTCTCACCGACGCCGCCGTGGCGGATGTGGCCCATGCCGAGAATGGCGCCGTTATCGTTGGTTGTGCCGATGATGATGTGGTCCTGCGGGACGAACTCACCGAGGATGTCCTCATGGCCGGAGCCGTTCTGCAAGGTCATGACGAAGGTCTTCGGGCCGATGATCCCGCGGTTTCCGGAAAGTGCTGCCTTTGAGAACAGCGCCTTCACAAACAGGATCACCAGATCCACCGGCTCCAGCCCTTCCGTGGAAGTGACTGCCTTCGGATAATACAGATTGTCCGCGCCGTTTTCCTGCAGCTTCAGCCCTTCCTTCTGAAGGTGCTCCACCACTGCGGCGTTGGTGTCCACGAGATACACTTCATTCTTCATTGACAGGTGCCCGCCGTAAATGGATCCCATGGCGCCGGCACCAATGACAGCAATTCTCATAACCGTGCTCTCCTTCCTGCCTTGTTGTCTGCTTCGTTGTCCGCTTCAGTTTCCTATGCCGCTCTGCGGCGGTTTTCCGGTCTTCAGACCGCGACCTTGACGACGACCTTTTTGACTGCCTTCTTCTCTCCGCCTGCCACGAGTCTCGGTTTGTGCGCCTCCTCAGGCTCGACCACGATCAGGTCGCCTTCCTTCAGAAGGATCGTTCCCGCCTCAGCCGGCTCCTCATAGAAATAGAGATCACTGTCCTCGTGGGACTCGCAGAGCTTCAATCCCTCCAGCTTGCATACGCCAAACTGTTCCTCCCCGGTCACCATGTACTGGATGTCGAAGAACTTTTCGTGGGTCTCGAAGGACAGCTCCCCGGCGGGGCTGGTG
>CACZFV010000112.1 GCA_902780465.1 uncultured Lachnospiraceae bacterium | reverse complement strand
TCCGGGACGATGAGACGATGACGGAATATGTCCTGCCCGGGACCAGGAATGTCCCGAAGGGATCCCGGGGGAACATGGCGGATCTGCAGACAGTCCTGCTTCCGGCGGAGTATCAGGTGATCTCGGCGGTCCCGGAGGACTCCCATGCCTATCTTGCGGCAGTGGTGAAGCCGTCGGACCTTCCTTTCCCGGAAAAGGTCTCTGCCGCGGTCTACCTGAAGGGCATGTACAACGGAAGGACCGAGCTGGATCCGATGAGCGGAAAAGAAAAGACGGAGATCACCCTTGGAAGAGAGGAACGTGTCCGCATCAGCAGGAAAGAGATCTCCAGAAAAAAGTCCACGACGCTCCTGAAGGGCCAGAAGGTAACGGAATACGTCTTCGAGACCAAGGTCTCCAACACGTCCGACAGGGAGATCACGCTGACCCTGAGAGACCAGATCCCCGTGTCCCGGAACAAGGAGATCATTGTGGAGCTGAGAGAAAGCGGCGGTGCGGAGCTGGATGCGGAGACGGGCTTCCTGACAAAGAAGATCACCCTCTCCGGAGGACAGACCGTTTCAGTCCCGCTCTCCTACAAGGTCTCCCTGCCGAAGGACAAGGAACTGGAGGAGACGCACCAAAGCGCTGCGTCGTCCCGGGGATTCTGCAGGAACTGCGGCAGCAGGATCATCGGAAACCCGAGGTTCTGCCCGGAATGCGGAGGGGACTGGCGGTAACAGGGACGGAGACAACTTTTTTGAAGAAAGAATAAATATTCTTTCCCGGTGATCGCACTGATACAGAAAAATCAATATACTATTCAGCCTATAAGAACTCACAATAACTTATAAATGCATAAAAATGCTGAGATTTGGCGGAGCTGACTAATTTTTATTCAAAACAGCTCTGGGCGGTTGTGTCGGGTTCTCTTTACCGAACTGAAAAATAATAGTAGAATGGGTTCTATGTTTTATATTATTTCCATATCTGGAAAAAGGGAGGAAAATCATGAGAAAAAAGATTCTGAGTGTTCTTCTTAGTGCTGCAGTTGCTGTTTCTCTGGCAGCCTGCGCAGGCGGCGGTTCTTCTACGACAGCTGCTGTGACGAAGGCGGAGACCAAGGCCGAGGAGACCAAGGCCGAGGAGACCAAGGCCGAGGAGACCAAGGCTGAGGAGACCAAGGCTGAGGAGACCACCGAAGCTGCGGCGGAAGCAGGGGATGATTTCCACATCGGTATCGTCACCGGTTCCGTTTCCCAGTCTGAGGACGACAGACGCGGCGCCGAGGCATTCCAGGCGAAGTACGGCGAGGACAAAGTCACGCTTGCAATCTATCCGGACAACTTCACGGAAGAGCTGGAGACCACCATTCAGACCATCGTGAACCTTTCCGACGACCCGCAGATGAAGGCCATCATCGTGAACCAGGCTATCCCGGGCACCACGGAAGCTTTCCGTCAGATCAAGGAGAGAAGACCTGACATCATCTGCATCGCCGGCGAATCCCATGAGGACCTTCCGGAGATCGGCTCTGCTGCCGACCTGGTCGTCAACAACGACTTCGTGGCCCGCGGCTACCTGATGATCCGCACCGCTCACGAGCTTGGCTGCGACACCTTCGTCCACATCTCCTTCCCGCGTCACATGTCCTATGAGACCATGAGCCGCCGTGTCGCCATCATGAAGGAAGCCTGCAAGGAATTCGGCATGAAGTTCGAGATGGAGACCGCTCCCGACCCGACCACCGATGTCGGTGTTCCCGGCGCACAGGCTTACATCCTTGAGCATGTTCCGGAGTGGATCGAGAAGTACGGCACGAACTCCGCATACTTCTGCACCAACGACGCACACACCGAGCCGCTTCTGAAGAAGCTCCTGGAGTGCGGCGGCTACTTCATCGAAGCTGACCTTCCGTCCCCGCTGATGGGCTATCCGGGCGCTCTGGGTCTGGACCTCACCGAGGAAGCCGGCGACTTTGAGAAGATCCTCGCAAAGGTCGAGGCTGCTGTTGTTGAAAAAGGCGGCGACGGCCGTTTCGGAACCTGGGCATACTCCTATGGCTACACTGTTTCCGCAGGCCTTGCTGAGCACGCAAGAAACGTGATCCTCGGCAAGAGCGAGCTGGATGACATCGATGCCATCTCTGAAGCTTACGGCGTATTCTCCCCGGGCGCAGAGTGGAACGGTTCCAACTACACCAATGTTGATACCGGCGTAAAGGCGGACAACACCTTCCTGATCTATCAGGATACCTACATCATGGGCAATCCGGGACATTACATGGGGTCCACCAAGGTCGAGGTTCCGGAGAAGTACTTCACTGTAAAGTGATCTGAACTTTTGAACCGTAAATGACAGAAAAGCCCTTCCCGGAATAAGACCTGAAGATCGTGGTCCGGGAAGGGCTTTCTCATAGGAAGGCAATGGAGAATGAATATGGCTAACGCACCGCTTCTGGAGATGCGGAATATTAAAAAAGACTTCTTCGGCAATCAGGTGCTGACAGACATCAACCTGAAGCTCGGGGAAGGCGAAGTGCTGGGGCTGGTTGGCGAGAACGGCGCCGGCAAATCGACACTGATGAAGATCCTTTTCGGCGCGTCTGATATCTCCTCCACGGGGGGATACGGCGGAGAGATCTATCTGAATGGACAGAAGGTCAGCTTTGCCACGCCTTTTGAAGCCATCGAAGCCGGAATCGGAATGGTGCATCAGGAGTTCTCGCTGATTCCCGGGTTTGATGCGACGGAGAATATCCTCCTGAACCGGGAACCCAAAAAGGGAAATGTGATCGCCGAGGTGTTCGGCGACAGACTGGATACACTGGACCGGAAAGATATGGACCGGAGGGCGGAGCGGGCCATTGAAAAGATGGGCGTCTCCATCGACCGCCACATGACCATCAGCAGCATGCCTGTCGGACACAAGCAGTTCACCGAGATCGCAAGAGAGCTTTCCAAGGACCAGCTGAAGCTCCTGATCCTGGATGAGCCCACCGCGGTCCTGACAGAACACGAGGCGGAGGCGCTCCTGGAGTCCATCCGCGGCATGTCCGCCCGCGGGATCGCGGTGATCTTCATCACCCACCGTCTGCACGAGATCCTTGCGGTCTGCAGCAAAGTCGCGGTCATGCGGGACGGCGTTCTGGTGAAAGAAGTCCCGGCATCGGAGACCAGTGTGGATGAGATCACGCGGTGGATGGTCGGCCGTGATGTGAAGGACGTTCCTGCGGCAGCTGCCGCTGTTTCTTCTTCGGAGGACAAGAGGACTATCCTGAAGATCGAGAAGCTCTGGGTGGATATGCCCGGAGAGACGGTCCGCAACGTCAACCTGGAAGTGAAAGAAGGAGAGATCCTCGGCATCGGCGGCCTGGCAGGCCAGGGAAAACTGGGGATCCCCAACGGCATCATGGGCCTCTATGAAGCAGGCGGAAGAGTGGAGTTCGACGGGAACGAGATCCCGCTGAACAGCCCCAGGAAATGTCTGGACTCTTCCTTTGCCTTTGTGTCTGAGGACCGGAGAGGCGTGGGACTCCTTCTGGACGAGTCCCTGGAATGGAACGTGGCGTTCCCGGCCATGCAGGTCCAGAACAAATTTCTGAAGGAATATCTGGGCGGCCTGGTGAAGTGGAGAGATGAGAAGGCCATCCGGGAAGTCACGGAGAAGTACATCGACGAACTGAAGATCAAGTGCACCAGTTCCAGACAGAACGCGCGGGAGCTTTCGGGCGGCAACCAGCAGAAGGTGTGCCTCGCGAAGGCCTTCGCCCTGGAACCCCGGGTCCTGTTCGTGTCCGAGCCGACGCGCGGCATCGACGTCGGCGCGAAGGCGCTGGTCCTGGAAGCGCTGAAGCAGTTCAACAAAGAAAAACATGTCACTGTTGTGATGATCTCTTCGGAGCTGGAGGAACTGAGATCCACCTGCGACCGTATCGCCATCGTATCCGGCGGACGGATCTCCGGGATCCTGCCGGCGGCAGCGGGCGTCGAAGAGTTCGGTAAGCTGATGCTCAGCAATGTTGTCTGAGGAAGGAGGAGAAATGGAAGAGAATACCGCGATGAAAGACAGATTCATCACCGCACTGAAAAACTTCGGCCTTCCGCGCCTCATCATTACCGGATTCCTGGTGCTTCTCCTGGTGCTGGCGCCGTTTGTGGGGGCGGATCTGCCTACACAGATCTCAAACATCATCAACCGCTTCAGCTGGAACGGGATCCTGGTCCTTGCCATGGTTCCCATGGTACACTCCGGCTGCGGCCTGAACTTCGGCCTTCCGCTGGGAATTATTTCCGGCCTTCTGGGAGCTACGCTCTCCATCGAGTTCGGATTTACCGGAAGACTCAGCTTTCTGATGGCGATCCTGATCGCCACGCCCTTTGCCCTGGTGTTCGGCACGATCTACGGCTGGCTCCTGAACAAGATCAAGGGCGGAGAGATGATGATCGCGACCTACGTCGGCTTTTCGTCGGTCTCCATGATGTGTATGATGTGGCTGCTGCTTCCCTATCACAGTCCGAACATGGTCTGGGGTCTTTCCGGAAAAGGACTGAGGACCACGATCTCTCTGGAAGGGTACTATGACAAGGCCCTGGCGGGGATCGCCCAGATCAACATCGGAAGGATCTCCATTCCCACTGGGACGCTGCTGTTCTTCGCCCTGCTTGCCTTCGGCATCTGGGCGTTCCTGCACACAAAGACCGGAACTGCCATGACGGCTGTGGGTTCCAACCCGGCCTTCGCGAAGGCGGCCGGCATCAATGTGGACAAGATCCGTATGCTCTCCGTCGTCATGTCCACCTGGCTTGCGGCCATCGGCATCCTGGTCTATGAACAGGGCTTCGGCTTCATCCAGCTCTACATGGCGCCCTTCTACATGGCGCTGCCCGCGGTCTCCGCGATCCTGATCGGCGGCGCGACCGTGAACAAGGCCACCATCATGAACGTGATCGTGGGAACCGTCCTGTTCCAGGGCATCGTCACCATGACACCTACTGTCATGAACAACATGATCCACATGGATATGTCGGAAGTGATCCGCATCATCGCGTCCATGGGCATGATCCTGTTCGCACTGACAAGAAAAACGGAGGCTGCGCGATGAACCAGAACAACCAGCCGGCGGCTTCCGGCGCAAAAAAGCTTGATTACGGAATGTTCCTCAGATCGGCGTCAGTTCCGCTGATGTTTATCCTGATCTGTGCGTTCTGCATCCCCATCGCGGGCCTGTCTCCCAGCTATCTGGCAAACGAGATCGTGACCCGTATGGGCAGAAACTCTTTCCTGATCCTGAGCCTGCTGATCCCCATCATGGCAGGCATGGGACTGAATTTCGGCATGACCCTCGGGGCCATGGCCGGCGAGATCGGCCTGATCCTGGTGTCCGACTGGCAGATCGTCGGGATCCCCGGCATGGTGCTGGCGGCGATCATCTCTGTACCGATCTCCATTCTTCTGGGCGTGTTCTGCGGCATGATCCTGAACAAGGCGAAGGGCCGCGAGATGATCACCAGCTACATCATGAGCTTCTTCATCAACGGTATCTACCAGCTGGTGGTCCTGTACCTGATGGGAAGCGTGATCCCCATTAAGCACGCCTCCATCAAGCTGCCCAGAGGCTACGGCATCCGGAATACGGTGTCGCTGCTCAGCATGAGACAGAAGCTGGACAACCTGATTGCCATAAAGGTCTCCGGCATCAAGATCCCGGTCCTGACCTTTATTATCATCGCTGTTCTCTGCCTCTTCATCATCTGGTTCCGCAAGACCAAGCTCGGACAGGATATGAGAGCGGTGGGACAGGATATGGAAGTGGCGAGAGACGCAGGCATCGACGTGGAGCGCACAAGGATCATCTCCATCGTGATCTCCACGGTCCTGGCGGGGATCGGCATGATCATCTATCTGCAGAACATGGGCAACATCGCGACCTACAGCTCTCACTCCCAGATCGGAATGTTCTGTATCGCGGCGCTCCTGGTGGGCGGCGCTTCCGTGGACCGGGCGTCCATCGGCAATGTGTTCCTGGGCGTGATCCTGTTCCACACCATGTTCATCGTGGCTCCGCGGGCGGGCGCGTATATTACCGGGGACTCCATGATCGGCGAATATTTCCGCGTGTTTGTTTCCTACGCAGTCATCACGGTGGCACTGGTGATGTACGAGACCAATAAGCGCAAAGCCAGAAGCGCTGCCGGCCAGGAACTCCAGAGGGCGCAGGAAGAAGAGGAAAAGAGCGGAAAGGAGACGGCATGAAATCCAGACGACAGCTTTTATTCCGCGCGGGAGCGCTCCTGATCGTGCTCCTGATCGCTGCGGCGATGTTCGTGATCGGCCGCGGCCACACCGTCTATTTTGACAACAAGACGATCGAAGTCAACGGACAGACCTACGAGGCGTTCCACAAGGTGGAGGTCTTCGTGAAGGGTGAGAAAGTCGCGAAGCTCGGAAAGCGCGACAGAGGCATGGCGGAGACCATGGGCCAGAAGTTCGAGATGACCCTGGAAGTCACGGAGGAGAAGGGAAAAGATCCCGACACCTACGGCGTCACCCTGAACCTGCCCTACAATATGGACGGGATCCTGATCAACATTCCGGCGATGCTGAACGGTCTGACAGAGGATGACTTCCTGTCCGAACTGGAGATCGCGCTTCCGGAAGAGACGGAAGAGAGCCAGGAAGGCGAAGAAGGAGATCTGATGGAGGGCCTTCCCGGGGATATCTGACAGAAATAGTTAATAATTGCTGTGCGATTCCGGGAAGTTTCCGCCCGAAACCGTGGTATTTTGGTCGGATTGAAGGGAGATCCGGGACAGGCACCGTCCGTGTGAGAGGTGATTTTTACCGAAAAGACGCGCGGAAAGGCTTTGATTTCCGGAAAAATCACGGCAGAAACAAGCGCCGGGGCGCTGCCCTGACGGCCCGGCGCGATTGACAACCTCCGGCAAAGTGGTATACTACGCCGCAAGTACGGAAGACGTCCGGAACTTACGATTCGGAAAAGGACCGGACGGAACAGCATTATCCGTGCGGACAGGAGGTTATTTCGTATGATTACGATTATTCAGGGTGTGCCGGTGATCATCGGCGAAGGCAGTGACAATATCCACGTGATCGACGTTCTTGACAGAAAGTGATCCGGCGGATCCTGCCGCAGAATCAGAATAAAAAAGAATAAACAAAAGCGGGCTGCCGCATTGAGGGAATGTTTCCTTGATGCGGCAGCC
>CACZFV010000111.1 GCA_902780465.1 uncultured Lachnospiraceae bacterium | reverse complement strand
ATCGCCACGAAAGCTTCCCGCATTGTCCGAGCCGCCGCGGGCGACGGCGTGATGGAGTTCGGCTGCCGCCGGGCCCAGGGGCCGGACGCAGCGATCTACGGCGCGAGAGCTGCCATGATCGCCGGATGCGTCGGCACCTCCAACGTGCTCTGCGGCCAGATGTTCGACGTCCCAGTCAGCGGCACTCACGCTCACTCCTGGATCATGAGCTTCCCGGATGAGCTGACTGCCTTCCGCGCCTACGCGAAGCTGTACCCTGACGCATGTATCCTTCTGATCGACACTTATAACACTCTGGACTCCGGACTGAAGAACGCCATCACCGTGTTCAAGGAGATGCGGGACGCAGGCATCAAGTCCAAAAAGTACGGCATCCGCATGGACAGCGGCGACCTTGCCTATCTCTCCAAGAAGGTCAAGGCGGCTCTGGACGCGGAAGGCTTCACGGACGCCATCATCTCCGCTTCCAACGACCTGGACGAAGACCTGATCCAGTCCCTGAAGCAGCAGGGTGCCACCATCAATTCCTGGGGCGTCGGCACGAACCTGATCACCAGCAAGGACTGCCCCGCCTTCGGCGGCGTCTACAAGCTGGCTGCCATCCAGGACAAGACCACCGGCGAGTTCATCCCGAAGATCAAGATCTCCGAGAACGCGGAAAAGATCACGAACCCGGGCGACAAGACCATCTACCGCATCCGCGACGACGAAGGCATGATCATCGCCGATTTCATCACCCTGACGGATGAGAAGTTCGATCCCAACGATCCGCTGATGCTCTTCGACCCGATCGAGACCTGGAAGAAGACGCTCCTGGAGGGCGGCTCCTACACTATGGAGGAGATCATGGTCCACGTCTTCCACAACGGCGAGTGCATCTACGAGTCCCCGAAGGTCATGGAACTGCAGCAGATCTGCAAAAAGGAGCTCGCTTCCCTCTGGGAGGAGTCCAAGCGTTTCCACAACCCGCACCAGACCTACGTGGACCTTTCCAAGAAGCTCTGGAATCTGAAGAACGACCTGCTGGAGCAGTATCAGTTCGGTATCCGCAGGAAATAAAAGACAAAGGCCGGCGTCCTGAAGACGCCGGCCTTTTTTATAACGGTATTCTGCTGTCCTTACTGCTGTTTTCCGGTCCCTTCCGCGATGGATCCGTCTCTGTAGGCGTCCAGAAGGGCGTTCAGGTCATCGATCTGCTGGGCGATGGCGCGGCCCTTGTCGGTGTCTCCGATCATGACCCGGTAGGGCTCCAGTTCAAACTGCTCCGCCCTGGATTCGATGTCGATGTTCTCCGTCAGCACTTTGTCCACGCTCTCGAAAGGCGCGTGGCTCTTGATCCGCATTCCGTGAGAGTTGTAGATCAGAGTGTAGCCGGCGATTCCTGTGGTCTTGTGGTACGGCGTGCTGAATCCGCCGTCGATGACGATCAGCTTGCCGCCCGCCTTCACAGGATGCTCTCCCTCGGCGGCGTGGACCGGGGTGTGCCCGTTGATGATGTGGGACATGTCGGACTTCAGGCCGAAATCCCGGAGGATCATGCGGCTCGTCGCCTCGGAGTTCAGGAAATCGTAGTAGTGGTCCTGAGGCTCCTTCCAGGAGCTCTTGTCATCGATGTAGGTGCGCTCGAAGGTCTTCAGGATCCTGCCGCACATGGGAGACTTCGGTCCTCCCCAGAGATACCACATGAAGTCCAGATGCCTCTCCAGCCCGCCGAGGTAAGCCTGACGCGCCACCCTCTCGCAGCAGTCGAAATAGGACTTTCCTCTGTGGAACTGGCCGAAGAAATTCATCTCCTCCATCTGGCCGTCCGCCGTCAGCGGCACGCAGCCGTGGAACAGGAGGTTATCGTTCATCTTCAGGTAGATGCTGCCGACGGAATACAGGAACTCGATGTGCTTCTTCAGCCTCTGGCTGGAACGGAAGGAAGCCCTCAGGTCGTCCATGACCTCCGCCTCCTCCGGCGAGTACTCGTAGGGCTTTTCCCAGTCCACCGTCGGGAATTCCGTCGTGTTCATCTGGTACTCTTTATCCCCGATGGTGATCATACCGGTCTCGCGGTTGACGTTGTACATCAGCAGGCGGTCCTTCATCTCAAACTCGGGATGGCGGAGGATCGACTGTCCCTCAGACTTGGTGACCAGCATGTTGATCGCCTTCACCATGGCGGTGTGGGGATCCCCCTCGTAGGTGCGCTCCGCGAAGAGCTGCAGCTTCCGGAGGGAGATGGCGTAGCCGCTCTCCAGGATGCGGATGTTGTGATAGCGCACATTGTTCCGCACCACGTTGGTGATGCAGGCGTCGCTGCCGCTGGCCGCGCCCATCCAGAGGATATCGTGATTGCCCCACTGGATGTCCAGGGAGTGATAATCCATCAGGAGGTCGATGATCTTGTCCGCGTCGGCGCCTCTGTCAAACAGGTCTCCCACGATGTGGAGATGATCCACCGCAAGGCGCTTGATAAGATTCGACAAGGCCTTGATGAACTCATCGCCGTTCTGGATCCCGACGATGGTGTCAAGAATACGCTCGTGATACGCCTGCTGGTTGTCCCCCTCGTCCGGAAGGGCATGAAGCAGCTCGTCGATGATATAGGCAAATTCCTGCGGCATGGCCTTTCTCACCTTGGAACGGGTGTACTTGGAAGAAAGCACCCTGGCGATCTCCACCATCTCCCGCAGCGTCTTCCTGTACCACTTGGGCGACAGCTTTCCCTGCCCCTGCGCCTTCATGATGCGAATCTTGTGGCGCGGATAATAGATCAGCGTCCTGAGCTCCCGCTGTTCTTCTTCAGTGAGACGGTCCCCGAAGATCATCTCGATCTTCTCGCGGATCACGCCGGAGCAGTTGTTCATGATGTGAAGAAAGGCTTCATACTCTCCGTGGATGTCGCTCATGAAATGCTCCGTACCCTTGGGCAGGTTCATGATAGCCGCGAGGTTGATGATCTCTGTACACACAGACTGCCTGTTCGGATATTTTTCCGAAAGCAGCTTAAGATACTTAAGATCCTGAGTCATGACACTCCTCCTCTGTGATTTTGTGATCCTGCCGGATCAATGCCGGCCGGAGCTGCGGTGTTGCGCTGAGGCATTACATCGCCGTGTTACGCTTCGTCGATCGCCTTGCCGATATCATGACGCATGTATTTCGTGCGGAAATCGATCCAGTCTGTGGCTTCGTAGGCTTTTCTGCGCGCTTCCTTCAGGTCCGCTCCAAGAGCGGTGATGCCGAGCACTCTTCCGCCGTTGGTGACGATCTGACCATTTCCGTCAAACTTTGTGCCGGCGTGGAAGCACATGTAATCCTCTTTGCCTTTGAACTTCTCAAAGCCGTACATGGGGACACCCTTCTCGTAGGCAAGGGGATATCCGTCGCTTGCCAGGACCACACAGACGCAGGCTTCGTCCCGGAACTCCAGTTCCACCTGGTCCAGCTTTCCGTCCACACAGGCTTCCACCACGTCCACCAGGTCGTTCTTCATTCTGGGAAGCACCACCTGGGCCTCGGGATCGCCGAAACGGGCGTTGTACTCCAGGACCTTCGGTCCGTCAGGAGTCAGCATCAGGCCGAAGAAAATGACGCCTGTAAAGGGTCTTCCTTCCGCCGCCATGGCGTCCACCGTCCGCTGGTAGATATGCTCCCGGCAGAAAGCATCCACCTCTTCCGTATAGAAAGGACTGGGGGAGAAATTCCCCATGCCGCCGGTGTTCAGGCCCTGGTCGCCGTCCTTTGCCCTTTTGTGGTCCTGGGCGCTGGCCATGATGCGGATGGTCTTTCCGTCCACGAAGGACAGGACCGAGACTTCTCTTCCGGTCATGAATTCTTCCACGACCACTTTGTCGCCGGAAGCGCCGAACTTCCGCTCCACCATGATCTGGTTGATGCCGGCGACCGCCTCGTCCCGGGTCATGCAGATCAGGACGCCCTTGCCGAGAGCAGGTCCGTCGGCCTTCAGGACCACCGGGATCTTACATGTCTTCACATACTCCAGGGCAGCTTCCGGGTCCGTGAAGGTCTCGTACTGCGCCGTCGGAATATGGTACTTTTTCATCAGTTCCTTGGAGAACGCCTTGGACCCCTCGATGACTGCCGCGTTCTTCCGCGGTCCGAAGACCCGGAGGCCCTTCGCTTCAAACACATCCACGATGCCGCCGATCAGCGGATCATCCATTCCCACGATGGTGAGGTCGATCTTCTTCTCCTCCGCGAAAGCCGCCAGTTTCTCAAACTCCATGGCCCCGATGGGCACGCACTCCGCCACTTCGGAGATGCCGGCATTGCCCGGCGCGCAGTAGATCTTTTCCGTCTTCGGGCTCTGCGCCAGCTTCCAGCAGATCACATGCTCTCTTCCGCCGCTGCCAACCACTAGTATTCTCATGTTCTGTCCCTTTCTGATCAATTCTGTCCGAACCGCCCGTTCGCGATACCGTCGATCGCCGCGGGCAGGAGGATCCACTCCGCCTGTTCCATGACGCGGCGCTGCAGGATCTCCGGGGTATCACCCGGAAGTACCTCCACCGCCTTCTGAAGAAGAATGGGGCCGTGGTCCAGGTCCTCATCCACCACATGCACCGTAGCGCCGGTCACCTTGACGCCCCGTTCCAGGGCTTTCTCATGCACCTTCAGTCCGTAGTATCCTTTTCCGCAGAAGCTGGGGATCAGGGACGGATGAATGTTGATGATCCTGCCGCGGAACGCCTGGATCATTTCCGGCGGAATAGTGACCAGGAAGCCCGCCAGCACGATGAGGTCAAGCTTCTTTTCGATGAGCCTCCGGGTCATTGCGGTGTTGAACGCCGCTCTGTCCGGGAACTGCTTCGGGGACATGCACTCCGCTTCCACGCCGGCCTTCTCCGCTCTCTTCAGGGCGTAGGCGTCGGCATTGTTCGACATGACATAGACCACCTCCGCGTTGGTGATCTTCCCGCTCTTTACGGCATCCAGGATCGCCTGGAGGTTCGTCCCGCCGCCGCTGACCAGCACTCCGACTCTCAGCATAGATCCACTCCCTTTTCTCCCGCGACGCACTCTCCGATCACGAAGCAGCGGTCGCCGGTGGAGGCGAAGGCCTTCATGGCAGCATCCACATCGGCGGCATCCACTGCCACCACCATGCCGATGCCCATGTTGAACGTGTTGTACATCACATGCTCTTCCACATCACCCTTCTCTGCCATCAGCCGGAAGATGGGCGGCACCGGATAGGAATCCTTCCGGATCACAGCGCGGACGCCGTCCTTCAGCATCCTCGGCACATTCTCGTAGAATCCGCCGCCGGTGATGTGGCTGCAGGCGTGGATCCGCACTCCCGCGTTCTTCGCGGCCTTCAGGGCCTTCACATAGATCCTGGTGGGGGCGATCAGCACGTCACCCAGCTTTCCGCCCAGCTCATCGTACCAGGTGTCCAGGCTCTCCTTCGTCATCTCAAAGATCTTCCTCACCAGGGAGAAACCGTTGGAATGCACTCCCGTGGAAGCGAGCCCGATCAGCACATCGCCCGCCTTCAGCTCCGCTCCGGTGATCAGATCCTTCCGGTCGCAGACGCCAACGGAAAATCCCGCCAGGTCGTACTCGTCCTCCGGCATCAGCCCCGGATGCTCCGCTGTCTCACCGCCGATCAGCGCGCACTCGGACTGGACGCAGCCCTCCGCCACGCCGGACACGATCTCCGCGATCTTTTCCGGATAATTCTTTCCGCAGGCGATGTAGTCCAGGAAGAACAGCGGCTCTCCGCCCGCACAGGCCACATCGTTAACGCACATGGCCACGGCATCGATGCCGATGGTATCATGCTTGTCCATAAGGAAAGCCAGCTTCACCTTTGTCCCGCAGCCGTCAGTTCCCGAAAGCAGGACCGGATCTTCCATGTCCTTGATCTTCGCCATGGAGAACGCGCCGGAAAAACCGCCGATGCCCCCCAGTACTTCCGGACGCATTGTCCGCTTCACGTGCTTTTTCATCAGTTCCACGGAAGCGTATCCGGCTTCAATATCCACACCTGAATTTTTATAATCCATACACTGCTGCCTTTCTTATCTGTTTTTCTCTCTGTATCCGCGTTTTCCGCACAGTATCTCAGCTGTTCCGTAAAGATCACTTCTTCAGGAACACCTGATATCCTTCAACCTGGAGCTTCTCATCCTTCTTCATCACGTCGTTCTTCATCTTCTCTGTATAAGCCTCGAGCTTCGCGAGAAGCTCCGGATCGGACACCGCCAGGATCTTCGCGGCAAGAATACCTGCGTTCTTTCCGCCGTTGATGGCTACCGTCGCGCAGGGAATGCCGCTGGGCATCTGGACGATGGAATACAGGGAATCAAGACCGCCAAGATCCGAGGTCTTCATGGGAATGCCGATGACCGGCAGAGGGAACAGCGCCGCGCACATGCCCGGCAGATGCGCCGCCTTTCCGGCTCCCGCGATGATCACCCTGCATCCGCGCTCCTTCGCTCCCTTTGCCCAGGAAAAGAACACATCCGGTTCACGATGCGCAGAGATGATCCTCATTTCATAATCGATCCCCATCTCTGTGAGGAATTCCGCCGCCTGCGCCATTACGGGCATATCAGAATCGCTGCCCATCACAATACCGACCTTTGCCATTTTACTTCTCCTTCTGCTGCTGCACCGCCGCTCTTCGCGGCATGTTATGCCTGATATCTCATTGTAACATAATTCCAGGTCCTTTGGGAACAGAGAGACCTGTCAGTCCTGTCGCCTTTCCGCCTCTTCTTCCATCGTCTCCAGCAGGAAGCTCACCGGCCGGAACCCGTCGTTGCAGGAGATCATCGCAGACTTCGGGTCCTTCATCCAGCCGTCATAGAAGTTTTCCCCGCCATGGGAGAGCGCCATGACAAACGAAGAGACCGTATCCCAGGCGCTGCCGCAGAAACCGTCCGGCTTTTCCCAGCCATTGCAGATGAATGTCTGTCCCAGCTGCATGGAACATGCGTTTTCGATGGGATTCTCGTACTGTTTCATCAGATCGTCATACTGGGCGATCTTTTTTACCGTGATCCGCACTTTTTTCATGATCCTCCGTCCTTCCTGTGTTCTTCTGTCTGCTCATCATAATAACACAAAAGGGGCTGTCGCACTAAGTGATTAGTGCGGCGGCTCCTTTTCTATGACTTTGCAGAAGTCAGAGTGACCCTTTCCTGCTTGACTACTCTTTACCTGCCGTCAGAAACAGTGTCAAGCCTGCCGGAGGCACCGTAAAGGCTGCGGGCTTGACACTGTTTCCTGCCGGCAGGTTTATTATCAACAAGCAGGAAAGGGTCAT
>CACZFV010000110.1 GCA_902780465.1 uncultured Lachnospiraceae bacterium | reverse complement strand
AGGTCGATCATCTCCGGCACTACCTGGTGGAGCTTTTTCTCCAGCTTGGACATAAACAGTACTGCCAGCATGACGGGGATAACGTGTCCCTGATAACCTAACTGGTTGATCTGGCCCAGGGTGTAGGTGTCGGTGATCTTGATGTGGCCGAACAGATACCATACTCCATAGCCGTTCGCGGCAGCCCAGCCGTTGGTCAGGGCGGAGTGGATCATCATCAGACCGATGACTGCGCCGAGGAAAATATTTCCGCCGAAGACTCTCGCCGCGGAAATTGCAACGATAACAGGCAGGTACGCGAACGCGGTGTTCGCTGCCATATCAAGGAATGCGAACCAGTCAGTGTCGCCGAAGCCGAGGCCCGGGATCTTCGCGAGTGCTTCCACGAGACCCATCATCAGACCGGAGGCCACGATGGCGGGAAGGATCGGGACGAAGACGTCGCCGATGGGCTTCAGAAGGCGGATATACCACGGCTGCTTCGCAGCTGCAGCTGCCTTGACGTCGTCCTTGGTTCCTGCCGCGACGCCGGTCACAGCGATGAACTCGTCAAAGACCTTGTTGACTGTGCCGGTGCCGATGATCAGCTGCAGCTGTCCGTTGGATTCGAACATGCCCTTGACACCATCGACCTCTTCCAGGGCCTTCTTGTTGACCTTGCCGTTGTCAGCGATGACCAGGCGAAGTCTTGTCGCGCAGTGAGCGGCGCTCACGACGTTTGCGCCGCCGCCGATATTGGCAGCGATCTCTTCCGCGCATTTCCTGTAATCCAGTGCCATAATAATTCCCCCTTGATACAATTAGTTTTTTGATGCCAAATAGCTCATTGTGAAACAGTGGTGCTGTAAGACCTGTATCTGCGCCGACAGTTCCGGATGGTCACTTCCTTCTCTGCCGGTTGCATTCTTCTAGACCAATCCCAGCTGTTCGAAAGCTTTCGCGATGCCGTCATCGTCCACGGAGGGACAGACCATATCGCAGTATTTCTTCAGTGTCTCGGAGCCGTTTTCCATGCAGACACTGTATCCTGCCGCCTGGATGGCGGCGAGGTCGTTCATGGAATCGCCGAAGCTGTAGCTGTTGGCGACGGGCACTCCCAGTTTCTCGCAGACCCGGATGATGCCCCGGCCCTTGTCAAAAGCGCGGTTGATAAGTTCTCCGTTCACACAGCCGTGGGCAGGCACGTCCTGCACCACGAAGTCGTAACGGTCCTCCAGCGCGGCCTTCGCTTCGTCGAGCTGCTCCATCTTCAGGCACATGATGACCACCTTGAAGACGGGCCGCCCGTCATACTGGCTCATGGGGAGGATGTGGAGGTTCGAGGCGAGGGCTTTCCGCCAGCGCTCGATCTCAGAGTTTCCTTCGCCCTGTCCCGCCAGGAACTCTCCCAGGTTCTCATCGCCCCAGGAGCCGTCCACACCTTCCACGGTGCAGAAGACGCCGTTCTTGTGCAGGAGCTCGAGGGCAAGCTCCGTGTCCTCCTTTGTCATGGGCTGGTCGTAGATGACTTCGTCATCCACTACCACGTAGCCGCCGGCGGCGCCCACGTAGCCGTCAAAGCCGAACTTCAGGAGCGGCTTCAGCATGTCCGGGTTTCTGCCGGTGCAGAGGAACACCTTGTTCCCCTTTGCCTGGGCCGCCCGGATGGCCTTCAGGGCGCTGTCAGGCGGGGTGTTTTCCCCCGCCCGGACCAGCGTTCCGTCAATATCCAGAAAGATGAGTTTTGTGTCAGGCATCTTCCTTCGCTGCCTCCTCCGGTTTTACTTCTTCTTTTTTCTTCTTCGCCGGAGCTTTCTTCGCAGCGGTTTTCTTCTCCGCGGCGGGTTTCTTTTCCGCAGTTTTCTTTGCGGCAGGTTTCTTTTCCGCAGTTTTCTTCGCCGCAGGTTTCTTCGCGGCAGCCTTCTTCGCCGGCTTCTCTTCCGCTGCCGGGGCCTCAGCGGCTTCCGCTGCCGGGGCAGCTTCTTCTGCCGGTGCAGCAGCCTCCGCAGCCGGGGCCTCAGCCTCTGCCGGGGCCTCTTCCTTCGGTTCCGGCGCCGGACGGTAGCTGTGGAACAGCCACACGAAGTCGTAGGCACGGATGCTCACCGCCCGGGCGTCGTCTCTGTGCTCGCCGGTGATCAGGTCCGTGTACTCCTCGTCCTCATTGATCCACGCGGTCTCGTCGCGGTTGGAGAAGTTGAACAGACCCAGGACCTTCTGCCCCTTGTAGTATCTGCCCATGGCAAGGATGTGGTCGTTGTAGGGCTCCAGGATCCAGGTGTCCGCCTGGTTCTCGAAGGCGTCGATGGAAGCGCGGATCTCTTCCAGCTTCCGAAGGGTCTGGAAGATCCTTCCCTGGCGGGTGGTGACATCATTGCGGAGCTCCGCCTCGTCCCACTTCATGTTGCCGCGGTGCAGGTAGCGGCTGTCCTCCGCCTTGACGGGATCGTCGTGGTAAGTGTAGTCGTTCAGCTGGCCGATCTCGTCGCCGCTGTAGATCACCGGGATGCCGCTCTGGGTCAGCAGGAACGCGTGCAGCATGAGGTCCAGACGGATAGAGCGGTCCAGCTTCTCATCGTCCTGCTCGTACTCCGCTGCTTCGATGCCGCAGAGGGAAGCAGTGGTGCCGCAAAGTCTCGCGTCTCCCAGACGCGGGTCGTCATTGTACAGCTCGCCTCTTGCGTCGCTCTCCCAGTAGTTGCCGGTGAGATAATCGTTCAGGTACTTTTTGTGCTTCACTTCCTCGATGCTGAACTGCTTCAGGAAGTTGTAGTCCAGGCCCCATCCGATGTCGTCGTGGCATCTCAGATAGTTGAGGAAGACGTACTGCTTCGGCAGCTGGAACACCTGCTCCATCTGGTGGCGTAAGAGACGCACGTCCCTGGTGGCAACGGTGTGCCAGGTGGAAGCCATGGTAGTCACGTTGTACAGCATGTGGCACTCCGGCTTCTCCACGGTGCCGAAGTACGGAACCACCTTGGAGGGCTCCATGACCACTTCGCCGAGAAGGAGCGTTCCGGGGCAGACGATATCAGCTGCCATGTGCATGATGCGGACCAGTGTGTGCACCTGGGGAAGGTTGCGGCAGTTGGTGCCGAGGGTCTTCCAGATGTAGGGGACCGCGTCGAGGCGGATGATGTCCACGCCGTGGTTGCAGAGGTTCAGCATGTTGGCGGTCATGTCATTGAAGACCACCGGGTTCGCGTAGTTCAGGTCCCACTGGTAGGGGTAGAAGGTGGTCATGACGACCTTCTTCGCCTCTTCGCACCAGGTGAAGTTTCCGGGAGCCGTGGTGGGGAACACCTGCGGCACGTATTTTTCGTACTCGTTCGGCAGCATCCAGTCGTCGTAGAAGAAGAAACGGTCCTGGTATTCCTTTTCACCGGCGCGGGCACGTTTCGCCCACTCATGGTCCTCGCTGGTGTGGTTCATGACAAAGTCAAGACACACCGCCATCCCACGGTCATGGCAGGCATCCGCCAGATCCGCCAGGTCTTCCATGGTGCCAAGCTCGGGCTGTACTTTTCTGAAGTCGGACACTGCGTATCCGCCGTCAGAGCGGTCCTTGGGGCTCTCAAGGAGCGGCATCAGATGGACATAGTTGACTCCGCTCTCCTGCAGATATTCAAGGTGCTCCTTGATACCCTTCAGCGTTCCGGCGAAGCAGTTGGTATAGAGCATCATGCCCAGAGTCGCGTTGTTCTGGCACCATTCTTCGGCCAGGAGGCGCCCGTCGTCCCACTCCTTCAGTTCCGGTTTTCTCGCCTGGTAGTACTCATGCAGCATGTCAACGAAGTAATTGAATGCCTGCATGTCGTTGCGGTAGATCTCACAGTACAGCCATTTCAGTTCATCATAGTGCTTATCGAGCCTTGCCTGAAACTCGGGCTCATAGGCTTTGTTTTCTTCCATAGGCACTGTCTCCGTTTCTTCTATATTTCCGCCGCGGTGATCTGCGGTCGGTTTTCCGCCGCGGCAGGCCGCGGTAAGGTTTTGCTTTTCTGCTGCAGTTTTCTCACTGATGATACTTGTAGAAGCCTTCGCCGCTCTTTCTTCCCAGCTTGCCTCCGCGGACCATCTTTCTCAGCAGCGGATGCGGACGATACTTGGGATCGCCGGTCTCTTCCTGCAGGACGTGCATGACCTTCAGGATGATGTCGAGACCGATCAGGTCGCCCAGCGCCAGCGGGCCCATGGGATGGTTCGCGCCGAGGATCATGGCCTTGTCGATATCTTCCGGCTTCATGTCATTCTCCGCGAGAATACCGATGGCTTCGTTGATCATGGGCACCAGGATACGGTCCACGCAGAAGCCTGCAAGCTCAGGCATCTGGATCGGCTTCTTGCCGATATCTGCCGCGATGGCGCAGATCTTGTCCGCGTACTCCTGCGGGGTGTCGAGGCCGATGATGACCTCCACCAGCTTCATGACCGGCGCGGGGTTGAAGAAATGCATTCCGCTGACCGGACGGCTGAGGCCCTGGCCGATCTCGGTGATGGACAGGGAGGAAGTGTTGGTGGTGAACAGGCAGTCCGGCTTGCAGATCTTGTCCAGCTCCTGGAACGCCTGTCTCTTGACCTGCATATCCTCCGCGAGGGCTTCGATGACAAGGTCTGCTTCGGTGCACAGATACTTGGTTCCGGGGGTGATACGTGCCAGAATGGCGTCTACTTCTTCCTGGGATCTCTTTCCTTTTTCGACCTGTTTCTGGAGGTTGGCAGCAATACGCTTCTTTGTGCGGCCTGCCACCATTTCATTGCGGTTGCAGAGAAATACTTCGTATCCCTCTACCATCGCGAATGCCAGGGAGATACCGCGGCCCATTGTTCCGGATCCCACGATTCCTACTTTCATGATCAGTTCCCTCCTTACATGTTGATGAGGCCGCCGCCGGCGGCTTCGGACATCTGCTTTTTTTCCTCATTCTAAATTACTACAGGACGAGGGCAGGTGTAAAGTTCCTGTGGCTAAACAGCAACAAAATATTTTTATATTCCTGTGTTTTCCGTCATTATGCCCGTATATTTCAAGCGTCTTTCTTTATGGTTTTGACCCTGCCAGCCAGTTGAGGAGCCAGCCCATGGGGATGCGGGCTCCCAGGATCCAGCAGACCGCCGCCACCGGGATCGCCGTGGCCATGTCGAGAAACGCATGCTGCTTGGTGGTCATGGTCGAGATGACGATCAGCACCCCCGTCAGGATGGAAAGGAAGCGCGGAAAAAACGCCATTTCCGGACAGATCAGGGCTGCCAAGATCACCAGGTAACACATGGAGCAGTGCATGCTGGGCATGCAGTTGACGCCTTTGTAGCTTCCGCTGTACACCAGCTTCATCGTCCGCCCCGTGAAGGTATCCGGCGGGACCGGCCGCTCAAAGGAAGTGGGGTACAGGAGGTAGATCACTGTGCTGATCACGATGTTCGCCGCTGCCGACGCGAGGTACCGGGCGTACACCGCCTGGTTTGCGAAATATGCCGCCACCGGGAACAGGAAGATCAGCGGGAACCATAGGATGTAGATGAAGACCCATGCCGGCTGGAAGGGGATCTTCTCGTCGATCTTCCGGTAGATGTCGTGGGGCGGCCCCTCAAATTTCTCCACCCCGAAGTAGACGACGCACTGGATGGCAAGGAAGATTGCCTGGGCGATGGCCGGGCGGAGGTTTGCGGTGAGATCAGCAATCATGACTTCTCACCTGCCTTCGCTGTTGTCTTCGTCTGTGCTTTGCCGGCGGCTTTCGCTTCTTCCTGCGCGTGCCGGCAGATGTCCTGCAGGCAGCATCGTCCGCATTCCGGTCTCCGGGCCACACACACTGCTCTGCCGTGGTCCACGAAGCGGTGGCAGAGATCATTCCCCTCTTCCGGCGGGACGATCTTTCGCAGTGCTGTCTCCACCTTGCCCGGCTCTTTTACATTGTCCACGAGGCCAATGAGGTTTGCGAGGCGGATGCAGTGGGTGTCGGTGACGATGGCCGGCTTTCCGAACACATCTCCCAGCACCAGATTCGCGCTTTTTCTGCCAACGCCCGGGAGCTTCAGGAGCTCCTCCATGGTGTCAGGCACCTTTCCGCCGTACTCCTCCTGGAGCATCTTCATGCATTTCGAGATGTCCCGGGCTTTGCTGGGTCCCAGGCCGCAGGGCCGGACGATCTCTTCGATCTCATCCACGGGTGCTTCAGCCAGAGCCGCAGCGGTGGGGAATTTCTCATACAGCAGGGGGGTGACCATATCCACCCGCTTATCCGTGCACTGGGCCGCCAGCCTCACGCTGACCAGCAGCTGCCAGGCCTTGTCGTAGGCCAGAGTGCAGTGGGTCTCGGGATACTCCTTTTTCAGGCGGGCGATGACTTCGAGGGCGAGCGTCTTCTTTTTCGTTACTGTCTTATCGGCTGCCGGCTTTTTTGCTGCGCTCATCCCGTCAGACCTGCTGCATTGCGAGGCGGAGCGGCGGGATCATCTGCTTCTTGCGGCTCACGACGCCAGGCAGGACGAAGAAGCCTTCGGGCTCCTGCTCTTTGTGGAACGCTTTCTTCGCGATCTCCACGGAATCGCCGCCGCAGGTGAAGAGCTCTGTCATGCCGGAGGGCGTGTCGGTAGCCATCCAGAACACCATCTCCACCTTGGCCTTCTCCATGGCTTCCTGCATGAAGGGCTGCACCATGGCCTCGGCGGCCTTGCGGTTCTTCTCGGTCATGAAGGTGGACTGGCTGACGCCGAACTTCACGTCTCCGAAGGTGAAGACCTTGAAATCAGCGAAGAAGACATCTTCCGCGGTCCGTCCGGTGAGATCCTCGCCCGCTTCGAACATCTGCGTCGCGTAGGCGTTGACTTCCACTTCCGCGATCTTCGCCAGAGCCTCGGCCGCATTTACATCTCTCGCAGTGCAGGTGGGTGAACGGAAGCAGAGGGTATCTGAAAGAATGGCGGACAGCATGAGGCCGGCGATCTGCTTCGGCGGGGTCAGCCCCTTCTCCTGCATCATGGTCCAGATAATGGTGTTGGTGCAGCCCACCGGCTCCATGCGGCAGTACGCCGGTCCGGCGGTCTCCACGTTTCCGATCCTGTGGTGGTCGATGATCTCAAGGATCTCGGCTTCTTCCATGCCGTCGTCGGTCTGGCCGAACTCATTGTGGTCCACCAGGATGACCTTCTTCGGGTGCACGTTCAGCATGTTCCGGCGGGACACCATGCCGAGATACTTTCCATCCAGGTCCAGCACCGGGAAATATCTGTGGCGCACGCTGGCCATGATCTTTTTCGCATCCTCCACGTAGGTGTTCACGCTGAACTGAAGGAGCTTGTCCACGGGCGTCATGATGTGGCGCACGGGGATCGCCATGCTGACAAGTCTCGCTGCCATGTAGGTATCGTACGGAGTGGAAAGGATGGAGCAGTCCCG
>CACZFV010000109.1 GCA_902780465.1 uncultured Lachnospiraceae bacterium | reverse complement strand
CCTCCGGAGGTCTTAACATAGTCCCCCACCACAAAGGGTCTTGTGTAGAGGAGGATGATGCCTCCCGCCAGGTTGGAAAGGGAACCCTGCAGTGCCAGGCCGACAGCCACGCCTGCCGAGGCGATAGCCGCAGCGATGCTGGCGCTGGGTACGCCGAGCACTGTCAGGATCGCCATGATCAGGAAGGCGTAAAGCACGAACCTGACTGCTGACAAAAGGAACTGCTCCATCCCCTTGTCTATGCTCCTGTTCCGCTCCAGAGCAGCCCGGAATCCTCTTATGATATGCCGGATGATCATCCTGCCCAGGAGAAATACGACCAGGACCGCCGCCACCCGAAGCACTCCTGTGACCGCTGCCGTCTGTAAAAGTCTCATCTGCTCCATAAGTACACTCGCTTCCGGGACCCCCGCTTCACTGAGGATCTGTTCTGTGACTGCTGCTGCCTGTTCTGTCATCGGTACTGTCTTCCTTAACTGTCTTTTCCGCGCAGGGAACTGACTTTATCTGCTGCTGTCTGGGCCGCCGTCTGTGCAGCGTTCTGCGCTGTTCTGACTGCTTTCTTCCCCGCAGAGACAACTTCGCCCGCGCGCTTCTTTCCCGCGGACGCCACTTCGCCCGCGCGTTTCTTTCCTGCGGACGCCACTTCGCCCGCGCGCTTCTTTCCTGCGGACGCCACTTCGCCCGCACGCTTCTTCGCTGCGGCCGCCGCCTTCACCACCTGCTCCTTCGCGGCTTCCGCCTTCGACTCGGTCTTCTTCGCAGGCTTTCCGGGAGCCGGTGCGGTCCTCACAGGATCAACTGCGTCCACATCCGCCGCCTTCTTCGGGGCCGCTCCCGCGCCCCTTCTCTTGCATGCAAACACCAGAGCCGCGTGGGCCGGCAGTTTCACGGTGATGCCGTCGCTCCGGAGATCCACTTCCATCTGTCTGGAAAACAGCGTCCTTGTGTTCAGAAGTCCGGTCCCGCCATACTCTGTCCGGTCTGTGCTGAACACTTCGCGGTAGCTTCCGCGGAACGGCACACCGAGATCGAACTCCGGATAGACATCGTCCGAGAAATTCAGGATCACCAGCAGTTCGTCCTCCTCGTCCCCGCTCTTACGGAGAAACGCTATGACATTCTCCTTCCAGGAGTGGAAATTGATCCATTCAAATCCCTCCGGATCCCCGTCCTTTTTCCAGAGTGCCGGCTGGGACAGATAGAACTTGTTGAGGTCCCTCAGCAGAGAAGTCCTCTCCGGCGATGCCCCGACTGTCAGTTTTTTGCCCGGATGGGTCATGAAGAATCCGGCCAGGTCGCGGCGCGCGCCGCTGCCGGTGATCATCTCCCCGCACGGCATCGGCAGCACAAAGTTCTCGCTGTACTGGTACAGCATGGGATTGGTGATCTCTTCATAGAGGGCGCTCCGCTGTTCCGGCGCCGATGCTTCGTAGTGCAGGACGCTGCCGGTCCACCCGTTGTTTTTTCTGAAATGGAACCCGAGGCCATCCTCCTCCGGACTGCCGGTGGTCATGGGCCATTCCGCGGATCCGTCGGCAAGCATCAGGAATCCCGGGCAGCGCTCCTTCATCATCGTGGTCAGTTCCCTGAGGAATGACGCCCCCTCCAGGTTCTCCCCGCCGCCGTACATATTCTGCCGGGTCTGTCCTGCGCTGGCGTAGTACAGGATCGAGGCCATATCGACCGCAAGGAGACCGTCCAGGTGATATTCCTCCGCCCAGAACAGGGCATTTGCCATCAGGAAATTCCGCACCTCCGGACGTTCAAAATTGAACACCGCTGTATCAGAAAGGGTGCCTCCGTACTCATAGAGCGGCGCACCGTCAAAGTACGCAGGACCGAAGGCATCCTTCGGGAAGCGCGCGCAGGGCCATTCCATGATGACGCCGATCCCCTTCCGGTGCAGTGTGTTCACCATGGTCCGGAACTCGTCCGGAGTACCGTACCGGGAGGTGGGCGCATAGAAACCGGTGCACTGGTATCCCAGCGACTCGTCCAGCGGATGCTCCATCAGCGGCAGCAGCTGGACATGGGTATAGTACATTTTTGCCGCGTGATCCGCAAGCTCCTTCCCGAGCTCCGTATACGTCATTCCGCCGTTCCATCGGCCGGCATCAGCCTGGAAAGCAGAGAACGGCATCTCTTCCGCCGCGTTCTCCTTCCGCGCCTCCATCCAGGCTTCATCGGTCCAGCAGAATCCGTCCGGTGCCGGTACCACGGAAGCGGTGCCCGGTCTCAGTTCGGCTTCCCTGGCGTAGGGATCTGCCTTCAGGCAGATCTTCCGGTCCGCCCCCTTGATCTCATACTTGTAGAGTTCCCCGGACTGCACGCCGGGAAGAAAGATCTGGAACACGCCGCATTCATCAAGCTTCCGCATCTGATGACGTCTTCCGTCCCATCCGTTGAAGGTCCCGACTACAGAGACCCGCATGGCGCGGGGTGCCCAGACAGTAAAACAGACTCCGGAAACCCCCCGGAGCTCCATCGGCCTGGCTCCCATCCACCGGCTTACGTCCGCCGCATTGCCTGCGGAGAATTTCTTCAGACTCGTCTCATCCACTGTCGGCGGAAAGGCGTAGGGATCCTCCAGCAGTTCTTCTCTTCCGTCTTTCCACTGCACACGGATCTGATAAGGTACGATACCGCGCTCCGGAAGCAGACATGCGAAAAAGCCCTCTTCATCCTCCAGGTCCATTTCCATGGCGGCCCCGGGCTCTGTACAGACTGCTTCCGCCTTCACTGCTCCGGGGAGAAATGCCTGGATCAGGAGGCCTTCCTCCCTGAGGTGCGGGCCCAGGATCGCATGGGGATTCGACGATTCCGAATATACGATCTCCTCCACTTCTGTCCAGTTCATCAAATCGTATAATTTCTGGTCCATACTTGTTCCCCCTGCAGATCATTCCGATTCTTCTTGCGTATCTTACCGGAAAGTTCTAAACTATGAATGTTAAAAAATGTCAAAGAAAAATGAGGTCTGCTGCTTATGGAAAATCAGAAAACAGGAACGCGCCCCGAAAAGGAAAAGACCAGCCTGAAAGCGGAAATCATCAGCTGGATCCAGGTCATCGTCTGCGCGATCCTGATCGCTTTCTTTATGAATGGTTTCATCATCGCCAATTCCAGAGTCCCCTCCGCATCCATGGAAAACACCATCATGACCGGGGACCGCGTCATCGGCTCCCGCCTGCAGTACAAATTCTTCGGGGATCCGGAGCGCGGGGACATTATCATTTTCCGCTGGCCCGACAATGAGAAGATCCTTTTTGTGAAGAGGATCATCGGTCTTCCGGGCGACACAGTCACCATCCGGAGCGGCCATGTGTTCCTGAACGATTCCACAGAACCGCTGGATGAGCCCTATATCCGGGAGGACATGATGGTGGAACCGGAAATGACTTTCACGGTGCCGGAAGACGCTTACTTCTGTCTGGGTGACAACCGGAACGAATCCAGGGACGCCCGGTACTGGGACAATACCTACGTATACAGGAACAAGATCGTTGCAAAGGTCCTTTTCCGGTACTGGCCCGGCTTCGGAAAGATCGAATAGCGTCACGCAAATAAACCGAACAAGCGTCATCGCAGGCTCTCTTACGAGAGCCTGCTTTTTTCATTCTTACCCTTCCACAGGAACGATCAGGCAGCAGTTCGGCTGACTGACCTTCAGTTCCATCGAGCTCATGATAAGGAGCTTCTTCTCGTAGTTGATGGAGAAGAAGGTCAGCGTTCCGCTCTCATGGTTCACGCTGACCAGGTGCTTACCGTCCGGGAAGGGAACCACTTCCTTCGGAAGCTCGCCGCTGATCGGCAGGTTGAACTGCGGATCAAGAAGTCCTGTCTCCGCGTCGCGGTTGAACATGGTGACGGAATTATCCCCTGCGCTGCCGCAGAACACATGCTTGTCGTCCTTGGTGAAGGCGAGGCACATGGCGGCACTGAGGATGCCGGGTTTGTTGTTGCCCGTGGAGCACACACTCTGGATCTTCTCAAATTCCGGCATGCCGTTTTCCGCCACTGTATAGCGGAACACATCGATCTTGTTGGAATAGTCGTACATCAGGTAGAGGAAGCGGTTGTCTCTGGAAAAGCTGAACCACGTCGGCGCGCTGCCCCTCTCCGGGCGGATCGCGTCCACCAGCTTCAGCTCACCCGGCTTTCCGTTAAAGCGGTAGATGTCCACCTGGTCGATGCCGGGATCCGCTGCCAGGACAAAACGTCCATCCGGGGTCGCCTTGGAACAGGTGACGTGCGGGCGGGATCCGCGCTCCGCGATGGAGCCGAGACCCTTATGGAACACGCCGTCAATGACCGGTCCCAGGGAGCCGTCTTCCCGCAGACGCACCACTGTAAGCTTCCCGTCATGGTATCCGGACACGAAAAGAAATCTGTCGCTGTAATCCACAGACAGATGGTGCCCGCGCATGCCGTTGATCTTTCTGGTATTCATCTTCTCCAGGGAACCATCAGCCTGGATGCGGAAAGAGATGACACCCTCGTCCGCGATAGAATACAGCACTTTCCTGTCATGCGTCGTCATGATATCCGAGGGATTTGCCACTTCGACCTCATCCCGCCGTTTAAAAAGCCCCTTTTCCACATCCACATCAAAGATCGTGATCCCCTTCGCTTTTCCTGTGTACGTATAGGATCCAACATATGCAACATATTTTTTCTTCGCCATACTGTACCTCCGCGCTGAGAAGATTCTCCGTTATATTTTATCATAATTTTGACAACTATTCAGCTTCCCGTAAGGTATTTTATTGTGGAACATTTCCGATTCCGGTGCTGAGTTTTAAAAAAACTGGTAACTGTTCAGCACCCCAGACCCGGGATGCGCTGCATCCCGGGTTGTCGGTGGCCAGAGGGGCTTCGCGCATTGGCCACCTGGAAAAAATGCTGCCGGCAGCGCAGGGTGCCGGCAGCAGGGAAACAGTTCTCTTTTTTTACAGTGAAAATGGTGGTTCCACGGAAAACCGCATGGGCTTTTTTGTTTTCGGATGCGTGAAGGAGAGCGATACCGCTGCAAGGCAGAGATGCTTTCCCATTTCCGACGAGCCGCAGAGGCCTTCCGGCGGGGACGACTGATAGGCCGGATTGTATTTCCGGTCGCCCATCAGGGGCATGTTCCTGGAAGCAAACTGCACCCGGATCTGATGATGACGCCCGGTGAGAAGTCTGATCTCCACCTCGGAGATCTGCTGACTTTCCAGGAACTGCTTCCGAAGCACTTTGTAGGACAGCTTCGCTTCCTTTGCGCCGGGATCCGTCTTCTGTCCGACCCGGCTGAGGTTTCCTTTTTTCTCCTGGACCATCCAGTCGCAGAGCGTTCCGCTCTTTTCCGCCGGCTGACCGCAGAGGATCGCCCGGTAGGTCTTCGTCATCTTTCCTTCCCGGAGCTCCCTGGACAGCACCGCGGCAGCATCCTTCGTCTTCGCAAAGACCATGATCCCGGTAACCGGCTTGTCCAGGCGCTGGATCACTCCGACGTACGGAGGCTGTCCGCTCCCCGCTCTTCCGCCCTGCGGCGCAGCTGCCGCGGAGTTCCCGCTGTTCCTGGCAAGGTGATTCCGGATCAGGTTCACCATATCTTTTCCGAAGCCTCCGGCCGCCTCGCTGTCCACTCCCTCCGGCTTCACTGCCACCAGGATCTCTCTGTCCTCATAGAGGATCTTCAGTTCTTCCATACTTACTGCAAGATTCCTTTACATTATTTCCTGCTGCCGCTGCTTCCATTCACCAGCATCTCCCGCTCCCGGTGCGTCAGCTTCTTCAGATGCCACTCCCGGCTCATCGCCTCGCTCTTCGAGCTGAACTCCTCCAGATAGGCGATGGT
This sequence comes from uncultured Lachnospiraceae bacterium, assembly GCA_902780465.1. Taxonomy (GTDB): domain Bacteria; phylum Bacillota; class Clostridia; order Lachnospirales; family Lachnospiraceae; genus Moryella. Next base: position 1,876 of record CACZFV010000109.1, on the reverse strand, counting down.
GCACGGTCCCCTGCCTCTGGTGTACTTCGCGCCTCTGCCCGCATTATGGGCCTGAAGCCGTTTCTCCGGGTCGTTGGTGCTGCCGCAGTAATAGCTTCCGTCCGCACAGAGCAGCAGGTAGACATAGTATACAGCCATCACAGCACGCCCAGCACCCGGAGCGCATAGGCGATGCCTCCTTCCAGGACTTTCTTTGTCGTGAAGGTCGCGTAGCTTTCCAGCACGGAGTCGTGGGCTCCCATGATGATCCTGTGTCCGGCGCAGGATTGAAACATTGCCAGATCATTGGCGCTGTCCCCGAACACATAGATATCCTTGGGATCGGTCCCGTAGTAGTTCCTGATATAATCTACCGCGCTTCCCTTGGAACAGCCCAGCGGGACCCATTCATAGAAGCCTCTGCCGCGGTCGATGCATTCAAAATCATGCAGAGCTTTTTTCAGCTTCGCCAGGAGCTTCGGTTCCGGAGAACGGGGATTCGTCTGGATGCAGATCTTGTCAAAGCCGTAGGAACTGTCCTCCAGCGCGTTGACTTCCGTCTCCGTATAACTGTCCACATAATCCAGAAGATCTTCCATGATCTCCGGATAATTGAACGGCCGGTCGGAGAAGTAGATCCCCTCCTGTCCTTCCAGGATCGCGTCTACCTTCAGCTCTTTGAGCGCCTTCCGGATCTCGCGGCGTCTTTTGTAGCTGATCCGTTTTTCAAAGATGGTGCTCCCGTTGACAATGATCTGGGTGCCGCAGCCGCAGACCGCGCTGGTCACACCGAATGTCTCCATCTCATATTCCAGGAAGCACAGCGTCCGGCCGGAATTCAGGAACACGAGATGTCCTGCCTTCCTCAGCGCCCGGATCGCGTCCAGAGCGCTCTGCGGAACGATTTTTGTCTCGTCATCTATCAGTGTACCGTCGACGTCAAAAAAGAACAGCTTTCTTCCCATATGAAGCCCCCCGATCCTTCTGCAGGTCGTTTCTGATTTTCACTATAGCATACTTTGAAACCACACGCAAAAAATGAAGCAGGAAATCATCATGATTTCCTGCTTCAAAAAGGTGCTGCTCTGTAAAAACGATTTACTGCGCGGCCTTCGTCTCCGCGGCAGACTCGCTCTCCTCTGCCGCAGCTTCACTTTCTGCGGCTTCCGTCTCGGGCTCCTCGGGAGCCTCGACCTTGTTCGCGTTCTCCAGAAGGAAATCGGAGACCTTCAGGTAAAGGGTCTCAAAGTCGACTGCTTCCTCGCCTGCCATCTGGACAAGCATCTGTTTAGAGTAGCCGTACTGCTTCTCGATCGCCTTGTAATCGGCTTCGGTCAGCTCTTCCATGCCTTCCTTCGCGGCGATCTCTTTTACCAGCATCTTCATTTTCGCGTACTCTTCGCCGTTGGTGCGCATCTGCTTCTCATATTCCTCTTTGGTCATGCCGGTCATGGAGAGGTAGCTGTCCAGATCGATGCCGTACTGCCGTACTGGGCAAGGGACATCTGGCTGCTCTGCATCATCTTCTGCGCTTCGTACTCAATGGCATCCGGATTGACGTCAAAGGCAGCGTTCTCCATCGCAGTGCTGATCAGATCGTTCAGTTCGACCGCGTGCTCGTTCTGCTCCCTCTGCTCCTGCATTTCTTTTTTCTGCGCATCCAGGAACTCCGCAACGGTAGCCTGGGCTCCGTTGGAATAATTCTTCACCCACTCGTCGTCCAGCGTCGCGTCTTTTTTCTCCTTGACTGCGTTCACGACGACCTCGAAGACCACTGCCTGCCCCGCCAGGTCCGCATTGCCGTACTGGGCAAGGGACATCTGGCTGCTCTGCATCATCTTCTGCGCTTCGTACTCAATGGCATCCGGATTGACGTCAAAGGCAGCGTTCTCCATCG
>CACZFV010000108.1 GCA_902780465.1 uncultured Lachnospiraceae bacterium | reverse complement strand
CGGGGCATCTCCACGGTGCCGCGGAACTGCGGTCCGTCATCCGTACCCGACCCCGTCAATGCCTCCACCCGGACCTTCACCGGTTCCGCCGCCCCGGAGACATTAAGCAGGATCTCCCGCGCACTTCCTTTATTTCCGTTCTTCCGAATCTCACCATAAACCGCGGCGCTCATGGAAGCGTTGCCGCAGAACTCTCCGCCCGCCATGCGGAGGGAAAGCTCCGCTCCGTCCCGGCCGGAAGAAAGGAATCCCACCTGCTCCGCCGCCGGCTCAAGCTCCATAAGACGCGCTGCGGCAAAAGGCTGAGACGCCTCGGGAACGGGCGTCTCAACCAGGATCGTTATATTTCCAGTGGGGTCCATGACTGCGTAGTCAATTTCCCATGTTTTCAAACTGTTCACGCTTTCTATCTCTGATAATTCCTTAAGAACTGCTTCGTTCTCTCCTGGGTCGGATCTCCGAACACCTTCTCCGGATCCCCCTGCTCCACGATCACGCCGCCGTCCATGAAGATCACGCGGTTCGAGACTGCCCGGGCGAAGGGCATTTCGTGCGTCACCACCACCATGGTCATCTTTTCCTCCGCCAGCTGGCGGATGACCTTCAGCACTTCTCCCGTGAGTTCGGGATCCAGGGCACTGGTGGGCTCGTCAAAGAACAGCATGCTGGGCTTCAAAGCCAGGGCCCGGGCGATGGCCACACGCTGCTGCTGGCCGCCGGAAAGCTGGCAGGGATAGGCGTCCGCGCGCTCGGAGAGCCCCATCTTCCGGAGCAGCTCCTTCGCTTCCTCCATCACCTGCTCTTTGGGCCGCTTCTGCACCCGGATGGGCGCGTCCGTCACGTTCTTCATGACGGAGAAGTGCGGAAACAGGTTGAACTGCTGGAACACCAGGCCGAAATACTGGCGGTTCTTTTCAAGCTTTGCCTTGTCGGCATAGGGATCAGGTCCCCCGTCTCCGGCAGCAATGGCAGTCTGGTCCATGTAGCGGATCTCGCCGCCGTCGATCTGCTCCAGGAAGGTGCCGCAGCGGAGCAGGGTACTCTTTCCCGAGCCGCTGGGGCCGATGATGCTGACCACTTCGCCTGAGTCCACGTGCATGCTGATGTCCTTCAGGACCTCGGTCTGCCCGAAGGCCTTGCGGATATTTTTCATTTCAAAGATCATAGTTTTCCTCCAGGATCAGTGGTAGTAGTCGAATGCTTTCTCGATCCGCTCCATTCCGAATGCCACCAGATAGTTCGCCACAAAGTAGAAGATGCCGGCGATCACAAAGGGAGTGAAGGACGTCTGGGAAGCGGCGATCTGCTTCGCCAGCGAGAACATCTCGTTGTAGGCCAGCGTAAACGCCATGGAGGTGTCCTTCACGAGGGTGATGACCTCGTTCGTCATGGAAGGCAGGATGGTCTTGATCATCTGCGGAAGGATGATATGGAAAAAGGTCTGGCTCTTATTGTAGCCGAGGACCTCTGCCGCTTCGTACTGTCCCACCGGGATGGCCTCGATGCCGCCGCGGAAGATCTCCGCGAAATAGCATGCGTAGTTTACAGAGAAACCAATGATGATCGCAGGGAAGCGGTATCCCCGGATCGAGATCCCGAAAAGATAGTAAGGACCGAAATACCAGACCAGGAGCTGAAGCATCAGCGGCGTCCCGCGGACGATCGCGAGAAGGACCTTCATCACTTCACTCACGATGGTAATACGGGAGCGCCTGAGCAGCATGATGATCATGCCGAGGGGAAGGGAAAAAAGCAGCGTCAGGAAGAAGATCCCACAGGTGCGGACCATTCCTTCCGCCATCGTTGTGAGCATGGTTGATACTGTCATAGGAAATCCTCGCGTATGTTATTTTTCCACGGGTTCTTTCAGGAGATGAAAACGCGCGCCCCGGCAGAAACTGAGCCGGGGCGCCGCCTGATAAAACTCACTTCATTTCGTTGGATACAAGGAACGTACCCGCAGTCATGTCGATAGCGATAGCGTCGATGGCGCCTGCTTTCAGGTCGTTGAACGCGACCGTGTAGGTCTCATAAACTCTCAGCTCGCCGAAGGTGTCCGCCAGATCCTTTCTGGAATCCTCCAGCATATCCGCTGCAGAGGTCGCGGTCTGCACGCCGACGATCTTTCCGCTGAGATCCGCAAGGGTCTTGATGTCGGAATCTGCCGGGACCAGGATGCCCTGGGTGTTGTTGGAATAGGTGACACCCCAGGCGTACTTGTCCTCGCGGCCTTCCTTGGTGAATCCGGACCAGATGCAGTCGCAGCTTCCCGCGTTCAGCTCCATATCCTTCGCGTCCCAGTTGAAGGGGACCGGCTCATAGCCCCAGCCCATGTACTCGCAGACTGCCTGGGCAAGCTCGACGTCGAAGCCGCCGACCGTGCCGTCGTCCTGACGATAGGAATAGGGCGGATAGTCCAGGTCAAAGCCGTGTTTGAAGGTGAAGCCCGGATCGCCGGATCCCTTCTCAGGAATCTCCGCCGGATCAATATCCTCTGCCTTCAGGCAGAGATAATCCTTGATATCAGGATATTTCTCGCCGATCTTCTCATAGGTGCCGTCCTTGACCATAGCCTTTACAGCGCCGCTGACGGTGTCTGCGAGCTCCTGGTCATCCATGCGGAAGCCGATGGCGTAGGACTCGACGCCCAGCTCTTCATCGAGAAAGATGAACGGAGCGTCCTTCGCTTCAGCCGCTGCCTCAGCGGTGGTCTCCTCAGTCTTTGCCTCGGCAGATGTTTCTTCCGCTTTGGTCTCCTCAGCCTTGGTCTCCTCAGCCTTCGTCTCTTCCGTCTTCGCAGCCTCCGTCGCTGCCGGAGCCGCGGTGGTGGCTGTGCTGCTTCCGCCGCAGGCTGCGAGAGAAGCACCCATGACCAGTGCCAGCATCATAGCAATACTTTTCTTCATCATATAAAATCCTCCCCTGTATATCGGTTATTTCTTACTTTATTGAAAGAAAATCACTTTTGTATGTTATCACGTTGTCGGAATAAAGTAAAGCCCTTGATCAGGAGGTACGCGACGCAGGGGATCCCGATATAGCCGAAGAGGGGGTAGATGAAGCCGACCAGGCTGCCGAAGCCTGCCAGGCTCAGTGCCCAGGCAAGGATGCAGACTGCAAAGGAGATCCGGCGGTAGGGAAATCCGCCCGAACCGCGCCAGAGCTTCAGCTGTTCCAGGAATCCCACCAGACAGCCCAGAGCAGCGGAAGCCATGCCGGAGAGCATGAGGACGCTGTAGATGTTCCTGAACCAGGGAGAGATGAGTCCCGCAAGATACGCGGTGGGGACCTCCTCCGCCATACTTCCGGGTACTGCCAGCATGGAGGCTGCCACGCACTCCGCCGGAATCAGAAGAAAGAGGCTGCCCAGAGCCATTCCCTCCGCCGTCTTCTTCCGGTCCGGGAGCAGCGGCAGCATGGCCAGCATGATGCTGAAGGAACCAAAGAGATTGTATACGGCGTAGAGGACCGCGGAGCTCCAGGGGCCCTTTAAGAGCGGGGAGCCGGAGGTCTCCGCCGCCCCTGCAGCTGTCTCCGCAGCGGCTTCCCCCACCGCTGCTCCGGCTGTCCCGGCGGCGCCGCCGTACCGGAGCAGCACAAAGACCGCCACTGCCACGGCGCAGACCGTGAGACAGGGCGCGAGCACGGAAAAGACCATCATCACGGAGCGCATGTTCTTAAGCGACGCCGCGAAAAGCACCACAGCGAACACGAATCCCGCCGCTGCCGCGGACCATCCGGTGACCTGCTGCACCATGGCTCCCGCTCCCGCAGTCATGATGACCACCACCCCGAACAGAAGGACATCCTCCGCGAGATCCACGGCTCCGGAAAGAAGGGGGTGATACCCGGGGACCAGCAGTTCTCCCACCGTCTGCTCCGGGGACTGCTGCGCCGTCTCGAAGAACAGGACCCCCACAGCAAAAAAAAGAAGCGCAGACAGAACGAGACCAAAAAGGCCGGCAATTCCGTATACAACGAAGAACTGCCGGATCTCCTGTCCCGACACAAAGCCTGCGCCGAAAAACATGCCGGCATAGCCAAGGGCCAGCCGCATGACTGATAACCGCTTCATAAAAATACTGAATTCCTTTGCCGTCCCGTTACTTCAGGAAACCGTTGATGATCTGCTCCTCGGCCTCCGCCTCTGTCAGTCCCAGAGTCATGAGCTTGATGATCTGGTCGCCGGCGATCTTTCCGATGGCTGCTTCGTGCACCAGCGCTGCGTCCACATTGTTCGCCTCCAGCGACGGGACTGCAAGAATACGCCCCTTGTCCATGATGATGGAATCACACTCGGTATGGCCGCTGCAGGCGGCATTTCCCGCGATCTTTGCGTCGAAGAGCTGGAAGGACTCATCCCTCGCCACAGAGCGGGAGACCACGTCCGCGCTGGCGCCCTCGCCGTTCAGGTTCACCACGTACTTGCTGGTGGCATACTGATTCCCGTGGGTCATCAGGCGCTCCCGCACCACCAGCTTCGCGCCCGCGGCAAGCTCCGCCTTGGTCGTGCGCTCTGTGGAATCCACGCCCTTGATCTGCACCATCTCCATCTCCGCGGTGCTGTTCTCTTCCATGTACACTTCCGTGCCGGGATTCAGGATCCGCTTGCCGGTGCCGTCGCCGGAGCCGTAGTGCTTCTCCACATACTTCACCTTCGCGTTCTTACCCACATAGAAGCGGTGGATGCCGTCGTGCTCGGAGTTGGCGTTGCCGCAGTTGTCGATGCCGCAGCCCGCCACGATGAACACGTCCGCGCCCTCGCCGATATGGAAATCATTGTACACCAGCTCTGTGAGCCCGCTCTGGGTCATGACCACCGGGATGTGCACGCTTTCGTTCTTTGTCCCGGGCTTTACATAGATATCCAGCCCGGAGCCGCCCTCCTTCGGGACGATGTCGATGTTCGCGGAGCTCTGGCGTCCCGCGGACTGGCCGTTGGCGCGGATATTGTAGGCGCCCTCCGGAATATTGTGAAGGTCTGCGACTTCTCTTAAAAGCCTCTTCTGGATCTCGTCAAGTTCTCTGATCTGCAGCATGACATCACCCCCTTACTGTAATCTCTGACATGCGGTCACTGCGGACGACGTACCGATAAGCTGCGGCAGGATCTCCTCCCGCGGGCCCTGCTTCGAGATCTTTCCGTCCGCGAGCACTACGATCTGGTCGGCGATCTCCAGGATACGCTCCTGGTGGGAGATGATGAGGATGGAGCTGTCCTTGATGGTCTTTCTCATGTTCTCGAACACCTGGATCAGGCTCTGGAAACTCCAGAGGTCGATACCGGCCTCCGGCTCGTCAAACACGGAAAGCCTGGTCTTTCTGGCCAGCACTGTGGCGATCTCGATGCGCTTCAGCTCGCCGCCGGAAAGGCTGGAGTTGACCTCGCGCTGGATGTAGTCCCGGGCGCAGAGTCCCACAGAAGCCAGGTACTCACAGGCGCCGGAGACGGAAATATTTTTCCCCGCGGCAAGACGGATCAGGTCGATCACCTGGATCCCCTTGAAACGGACCGGCTGCTGGAAAGCAAAGCTGATCCCGTGCCGCGCCCTCTCGGTGACGCTCATATCTGTGATATCCGTCCCGTCCAGCAGGATCTGCCCGGACTCCGGCTTCTCAATGCCTGCGATCAGACGGGCAAGCGTGGATTTTCCGCCTCCGTTCGGTCCCGTGATCACAACAAACTGATTGTCCGGGATGACGAGGCTGATGTCGCGGATGATCTCCTTGTTTCCGCCCTGTTCTTCTTCCACTTGAAATGTGATGTTCTTAAGCTCCAGCATATCTTCCTCCGAATGTATACCGTAAAAAAGAGTGCCGTCTCCGGCACTCTTTCTTCGTGCGTTCCCAACATCCTTATCTTACCAGAAAACTGTGCGGAATCAAGACTTCATCGATCCACACAATGAATGGATGCGATCACCAGTTCATCATGTCCGCGATGAGCGCGTTCAGCACGCCCTTGTTCTTTTCCCAGATACCGCTGATATCCGTCTCCGGAAGGGGGCAGGTGCCTGATCCGACTTCCACGGTGATCGCCGGGATCCCTTTCTTCACGTTCAGCCAGCTCTTGAAGGCGCCGTCGTCATAGGAACCTTCGTGGGGCTCCGGAAGAATGTAGCCCGTGACGCCCTTCACAACGGCTCCCATCGCGTTGCAGCGGTTCCGCACTGCTTCTGAAGCAGCGTCATCGTCCGCGTAGATGATCTCGCCCTGGGCGTGATAGTTTACCACCGCAGTGTAACCGTATTTGTTCACCAGCTCCATCATAGCCCGGGTCTCCGCTTCGGACCCTGCCGATGGTCCTTTGTACATATCGCTGGAGGGCTTGTTCCTCGCGTCGTTCAGCGTGCTCCATGTGTCCGTCGGGAAGTTCTGGTTCAGGTCCACGCCCTTGGCGGTGTTCTTCCACTTGTTCAGATACCAGTTGTATTTGTCCTGGTTGGTCAGGATCTCCCATTCCGCCCAGCTCTTCATGATGTTCCGCACCGTGTCCCGCATGACAGAGGTCTGCATGCCGTCGATCCCGTACTGGGAAATGGCCACGCCGTCCGGATCCATCATCGGCACGAAATGCACGCACACATTGTCAAGAGAGGTGTCTCCCGCCTTCTTTTCATCCAGAAGCTTTTTCATCTGCCGCATCACTACCTTGGAGGTGATGTACTCCCGGGCGTGCATGGAGGCTGTCACCAGAAGCTTCTTTCCCGCGTTCTGGTTGCCGATGATCACATGGTAAAGCTGGCGGCCGTCCGGTGTCTGGCAGAGCACTGCCGTGGTGACGCCGCTGTAGTTCGACTTCAGGGCGTTCAGGTCCGACTCCAGTGCCTGATAGGTATACATTCCATTGCTGTCATTGAAATAGTAGCCGTCTGTCTTCACTGCCGCGGCCCTGACCGGATACTGTGACTGGGACGCCGTGCCGGCGCGGCCCTGCATCGCCACGCCCGGTCCGCCGTTGAATCCGGTCCAGAAACCGCCCTCGTGGGCGTCCTCCCCTCTTCCGGGGGCTGACGCCGCTGCGCCCGAAGGCCCTGACACCGCGGGTGCGGCAGTCTGCACTGCGGCTGATGTCTCTGCCGCTGCTGTTTCCGCTGCCGGCGCCGTCGTCTCCGCCGCTGCCGGCTGTACCTGCGCCGTGGTCTCTGCTGCTGCAGTCTCCGCCGCTGCCGATCCCTCTGCCGCCGCAGTCTCTTCCGCCGCTGCCGCTTCCGGCGCCGCGCCTACCACCGCAGTGTCCGCCATGGCAGGCACTGCCGCCGCAAGGCCCAGCATAAAAGCCACTGCCGCGGCCAGAATCCTTCTGCTGCATTCTCTGTATTGTTTCGCTGCCATATCTCCTTCTCCTGTCTCCTTGGATGCCGTTCCTGATATGCAGGTCTGTCCGTCTGATGTATCAAGTATATGACAGGCAGGTCGTTTTTCCCACGGACAGAGTTCTTAAGATTTGATAACTATCCAGCCGATCACGACACGGTTCTCGTAGACGGCGGGGCTTGCCTCGATGGTCCCGTCCGTCACGGCCAGGGAGCTCAGTTCTTCCCCGGTCACGCCGTCCAGCAGGTACATCTTTCCGGAACTGACGGCATAGAACACCGCTCCGCTGCCGTCTTCGTTGTAGACGCAGACGGGTGATGACCACGCGTAGGGCGCCTTGTGCTCCCAGACAGTCTCCCCGGTCTTTTTATCGAGGCAGGCCAGGACGCCGTTCCCTCCGCCGCCGGTCCTTGACACGGTCACATAAATGTAGTCCGAGAGCCCTCTCTTTCCCGTTGCGATCGTGGACTGCACACCGCCGGAGACGCCGGAAACGGAGGAGCACTGGTAATCATGCTGCCACACGATCTCTCCTGTCTCCGCGTCGATCTTCCACACCGGCACCGGCGCAGTGCCCGAGCTTCTCCATCCCAGATGGAAGGAAGTGCTGACATAGACGTACAGGTGCCCGTTCTCCTCGGAAAGCACCGGCGTCGAGTTGGAATCGTCCAGGATATCCTGCACCCAGACCAGCTGCAGTGTTGAGAGGTCAAGACACATCAGGTTGCCGCCGTTGTCCGCGACGAAGAGGTAGTGCCCGTAGACCGCGGGGCTGGTCTCCATGCCGACCCAGTAGGCGCCGCTCCTGGTCCGCTGTCCTGAATAATGCCACTTCGCGGTGTTTCCGGGGGCGATGGAAAGCGTCCCCGCCTCTCTGTCAAACTGTGTGTTCAGCTGGATCAGATAGAGGATGCCGTTTTCTCCCGCGTAGATCAGGGTGTCCGAGTCCGCGTCCACCAGCGGCGAGGAATCGAAATAGCTCAGATTCCCGCGGAGGGAGAAGGGATCCTGGTTTCCGAAGGTGTGCATGACGCTGCCGTCCAGCAGGTTCACGATGAAGACCCGCGCCTTTCCCTTGCTGCTGTCATAGCCCGCACCCACGTAAAGGATAGGATAGCCGCGGGGGTCCAGAGCTCCCGCCCCCTTAAAGGTGAAGCCGAGGTCGATGGGATCCCTGGTGGCATCTCCCGTCACCAGGTCCAGGAAATAGATCTTACCGTCCATGCAGGCATAGACCACCTCCACCAGGTCATCCTTTTCCTTCGCACTCTCGTACATGTTCATGTGCTGCTTCACGTCCCGGGGCCACTTCATGAGAAGGGGCTGCCCGGTCCAGCCGCTGCCGGTCCACAGCTTGTCCCCGTGCTTCAGTGTGCCGGTGCCCTTTTTCCAGACCGGTTCGATGGTCTTTTCCTTGAAGTTTGCAAGTCCGAAGGTCGGATCGTCGCGCCAGTTGTTTCCGCGGAAGGTGACGACGCCGTGAAGGTCGTGGTAGTCCTCGCCCTTTCCGAACTCAAATTCGTACCATGGGGTATAATCCGCGTCGTCCTTCAGCCGTTTTCCGTTGAACTCGATACCTGTGGAGGCAATGAGCCTGGAGGGCTTTGTGGAATCCACGCAGTGGGGCTCAAAGACCACTTTCCCGTAGTTCTCATCCTGCGCCACGATGACGCCGGGGCCCGCTTCCGGATCCTGTGTCTCCGCACCCGGAAGCTGTTCCACGACCTCCGCGTTCTTCTCCGGAGCTGCCTCCGTCTCGACACTGCCCGTCTCTCCCGGCGGCGGAGACAGCATCGGGCGGGTGTCCTGTTCGCCTGATTCCGCGGCGGATGCTCCCGGCCCTGTTTCCCCGCCCGCCGCAGCGCCGGAGGTCTCCTCTGCTGCGCTTATCGCTGCGCTGCTCTGAGCTGCCGCCCCGCTCTTCTGTCCGGACAGGTAATTCACTCCTGCGATCGCCGTCACAAGCAGCACCGCCACCGCGATCAGCAGCGGCCCGTGGCTGTTCTTCTGTGTGCTGTTTTCCATTTCATCCATACTCTTACATCCCCTGACAGTTTATGTAACCCGATTTTACCGATTATAGCACACCCTTTATTTTCTGTTCCACATATTCCATGAACTTCTCCGTCGCCGCCTGCCTTCCCGGCAGGGTCCGCGCCGCCATGTGGATCATATAGCTGTAGGGAAGAGGCAGGCTGACGCACCGGGCTACGATATTCTTAAAATACCGGATGTACAGGTCCGGACAGAGATAGACCCCGACCCCCTCGGCGCAGAGCCGGAGGCAGGTCTCCGCGATATCCGACATCGCCGCGATATTCGGCGGGATGTGGTTCTGCAGCAGCACGCGGTTGATGTACCTGCCCACGATATCGTTTCTGGAGTTCGAGATCATCGGCCAGTTCACGAGCTCCTTCAGCTCCCCGGACTTTCGGAACGCTTCCGCCAGCGGCGTGTATTCCGGCGTTCCCGGGATCACCATCACCATCTGTTCGCGGTACAGCTCCTGCACCTCCAGGTCCGGCCGCTCTTCCGATACGTCCCCGATGACCAGATCCAGCGCGTCGTTCCCGATCCTGTTCAGAAGCTCGTCGTTCGTGAGCTCCGACAGGAAGACCTTTACTTTCGGATACTTTGTCCGGAACCCCGACATGATCCGGGGCATCAGGATGACGCTCCTGGTCTGGGAGATCCCGACCCGCACCGTGCCCGCCACCTCGCCGGACATCTCCCGGATCTCCTGCCGCATGCTCCGGTCCAGCCCCACAAATCTCCGGCAGTACTCATAAAACAGTTCCCCCTCCGCCGTCAGCCGGAATTTCGGCCGCCGGACAAACAGCCTGCAGTCCAGTTCCTTTTCCAGCGAAGCAATGTGGGTGCTGAGTGTCTGCTGTGTGATCTGCAGCGTCTCCGCGGCCCTTGAGATCCCTGCCTGTTTTACGACCTCGATAAAATATGTCATCGGCAGCAGGTTCATGACCTTTTCCTCCTGTTACACAGTCTTTATACTGTATATTATATCGGTTTAAATCAGTTTGCAAACTGTATAACTGAGTATTAAACTTCAGCTGTAAACAAGGAACACAACGATCCGGAAGACCGGAAAAGATAAAGGAGCTTCACCATGAGACAGGAATCCATCGAAGACATCATACTTAAGTATTCCAGGCGCGGCATGCCTGTCCTGCGGGAACTGCTGCCGGAGAATTACTGTCTCAATGCAGCGGAGGAGATCCTCAGCTGGAAGAAAGGCACGGTCCTCCTCACCACCGGATTCTACGTGGCAGGCTACGCGGAGACCGACGGCCCCCTGGGCACCATGGCTCTCGCCGGAGCCCTCAGGAAGCTCGGTTTCTTCCCGGTGATCGTCACAGACCGCTACTGCGAAGGTTACTTTGAGGCTGAAGACATCGCCGTCGAGTATATGGATCTTGACGCGGATGATGCCGCTGCCGATGCGATCCTTGAAAAATACCAGCCCGTGGGTCTGATCTCCGTCGAGCGCTGCGGCCGCGACCTGAACGGCATCTACGCGAACATGCGCCACGTCGACATCAGCGCCGGCACCGCTCCCTGCGACGCCCTGTTCTTAAAGGCCCTCGGGACCATTCCCACCATCGGTGTGGGAGACGGCGGAAACGAGATCGGCATGGGGAACGTGGCAGAAGCAGTGCGGACCAGACTGGGCCTGGTCCCCGCGGAAGTAAAGGCCGACATTCTGGTCATCGCCACTGTCTCCAACTGGGGCGCCTACGGCATCGTCGCCGCCCTGGAGCAGCTGACCCGTCTTCCCCTGCTCCTCTCCTTCAGCAAAGCAGAGCGCTTCCTCAGAAGGACCGTCGGCATGGGCTCCGTGGACGGCATCAGCCACGAACACATCGTCCGCGTGGACGGCTTCGGAATGGAGACCGAAAAGGAGATCCTCGATGGACTCCACGAATATAACAGCGTGAGGCTGCATGCCCTCGCGTCCTGAACATCCTGTAGATACACATGCGGCGCGCAAGTCCCGCGGACGGGACTTGAAATTACCGCGTGATCATCATATAAAAAACAGCCTCAGCGCTCTTCTCCGGAAGAAAGCGCTGAGGCATTTCTTTTTGTCTTCTCATATTTTATAATAAAACTCAGCTGCATCGCTTTATGAAACGGAGGTTCACCTATGTACCGGCTCACTTCGAAACTCATTATCTACTCAAATATTGGCGAGGACTCGATCCTGTACCGTCTGGCCGGCATCTGCCGCCGCTTCGACGAAGGCGGCGAAAAGCCGGAGATCCTGAGCCGTGAGGTCCTGCATGAGATCCACCGTCTCCTGGACATCGCCACCATGTACGGCTTCAACAAAAATCTGTGGCACAACTATCTCGCCTTTCTGCTGGCCATGACAGAAACGCCCTTCACCCTGGTCTCCGAAAAGGCCGGCGCGGGCGAAGGGAGCGTGAACCAGTTCGTAAAGAGCGACCTGCAGATCTTCAAGGATCTCTTCGACTATGATTTCTCCCGTCTGGAAAGCGGGCTCGGCCTGAACTGCTTCACCGTGATTCAGAATTTCCGGGCCCTGGCGAAGAAGGAGAACATCTACAACAAGAACGTCAGCGAAAAAGTGCAGGAGCTCTCCGAAGCCATTGAGAAGACGGCGGACGTGGAAGAGATGTTCCGGGTGGTGACGGATTTCTATGCGCGCTACGGCGTGGGCAAATTCGGCCTGAACAAGGCCTTCCGCATAGGCACGGAACAGGAACAGGATCAGAGGACCGAATTCCTGATCCCCATCACCAACACCGCGAACGTGACCCTGGACGATCTGATCGGCTGCGAATGGCAGAAGGAAGCGCTGATCGAGAACACCGAGGCCTTTATCGAAGGCCGTGAGGCGAACAACGTGCTCCTGTACGGCGACGCCGGCACCGGAAAATCCACCAGCATCAAGGCGATCCTGAACATGTACTACGCCCGGGGCCTCCGGATGATCGAGATCTACAAGCACCAGTTCAAGGATCTCTCCCGGATCATCAACGAGATCAAGAACCGGAACTACCGCTTCATCATTTACATGGACGATCTCTCCTTCGAGGAATCGGAGCTGGAGTACAAGTACCTGAAGGCCATCATCGAGGGCGGCCTGGAACCGAAGCCGGAAAACGTGCTGATCTACGCCACCTCGAACCGCCGCCACCTGGTGCGGGAATCCTTCCAGGATAAGTCCAGCCTCGACTCGGACGACATCCACCACAGCGATACCGTGCAGGAGAAGCTCTCCCTGGCGAACCGCTTCGGCATCGCCATCGGCTTCTTCCGCCCGGGTCCGAAGGAGTATATGAACATCGTCCA
>CACZFV010000107.1 GCA_902780465.1 uncultured Lachnospiraceae bacterium | reverse complement strand
GCCGGGACCTCCATCGGCGCGATCAATTCGCTTCTGTACGCGGCGAACGGCACGGAGGGGATCCGGGAGATGCTCCGGATCTGCGGGGGACTGAAGGAATTTATAAGTCTCGGGGACCTGGCCGGCCGGCTTTATACGGATACACAGCTCCGGGAGAACCGGATCCCGGTGACAGTCTGCGCTTATTCCCATGAGAGGAAGAGACCGGAGTATTTTCTCCTGAATGAGTATTCCCCTGCGGATCAGAGACTGCTGGTCTCGGCCAGCGCAAGCCTTCCTCCATACTACCCGCCGGTGGAGTTCCGCGGGGAACTGTACAGCGACGGAGCTGTAGTGCCGGAGGGACTGGAAAACGCGGAGCCCGGAGACAAGATCCCGCTGAAGGCCCTGAAGGACTGTGAGTACGATGTCATGGTCGTAAGCTTCCTGAAACCCGGGGACACCGCGGACCACAGCTTCGTACCTGAGCACTGCCTGTACCTGGAGAGCCGCCCTTCAGAGCCGCTGGAGGACAAGCCGGGGACAGGAACTCTGGATTTCCGTCCCGAGCGGCTGAACAAAAGCGAGGAGCTCGGCTATCAGGAGACGGCCGAACTCCTCTCATAGTATTCAAGTCCCGCTCGCGGGACTTGTGCGCCCCGCGCGGGTTGCCGTTAGGCAACTCCTTCCATACCGCGCGCGTGTGCTCTACGTTTCACTTCGGTCGGCGCTGAACCGACGTCCACCGGACGTCGAGCGCCCCCGCGGAGCGTTTATCTCAGTGGAGGTCTTCTCCCAATGAGATAAACAAGGTGCAGAGACCGGTCATTTGGTGAACAGGGGCACAGCCCGGTCAGCTGTGCCTTTCATAGTGTTTGGCCACATCCTTCAGGTGATCGATGATGGTGAGATGCTGCGGGCATACGCTTTCACATTGTCCGCAGCCGATGCATTCACTTGCTTTGCCGCGGTTCTTTGCGATGATCCCGTTGTTCGTGAAATTGATGGTCCAGCGTTTTTCCTCGAGATGCTCCCGCATGTCCTCATTGTAGATGGAAAAGAACTGCGGGATGGGGATGTTCATGGGACATCCGTCAGTGCAGTAGGAGCACGCGGTGCAGGGAATGGCGATCTTACTGTTGATGATCTCCGCGGCGCGGAAACATAGCAGTCTCTCTTCTTCATTCAGCGGCCGGAAGTCTTCCATGAAGCTCAGGTTGTCCTGCATCTGCTCCATGCTGCTCATGCCGGAGAGGACCACCATGACATTGGGAAGGGATGTCGCAAAGCGGATGGCCCAGGAAGGCACGGACATCTTTCTGTGCGGATGATATTTTGCTGTTTCCTGTCAGATCTGTTTTCTGCAGGACCTGCTTCCTGTCAGATCTCGTGCAGGATGAATTTTTCAATGACTTCGGCGACGCCGTCGTTGTCGTTGGTGTCTGTGATATAGTCCGCTCTGGACTTGAGGGACGGCTGTGCGTTTTCCATGGCGACGCCGAGACCCGCGTAAGAGACCATGGTGGTGTCGTTCATACTGTCGCCGCAGGCGATGAGCTGTTCACGGCTGCATCCCAGGAGAGCAAGGAGCTTTTCCAGGGAGGCAGCTTTTTCAATGCCCGGAGGGACGATCTCAAGGAAGAAGGTCTCGGAGAAAAAGACGTTGATCCTGTCACCGAAGGTTTTCTGCAGATAAGCCTGGAAGTTCTTCAGCTTTTCGTACTCTCCGGTGGCGAGGAATTTCCCGACGGGTCCTTCGATGGCGTCGAGAAGGACCGGCACCTTCGTGAGAGGAATCCGGCAGATGCGGGATTCCATCTCGGCGTACTTTTCCTTATTTTCCGTGATGACGCCGGTGCTGCTGTAGGTCAGGAGATTGACGCCGAACTCCCGGTAGGAACGGCAGATCTCCGGATAGTACTCTTCCGGGAGCGCACGGTGGATCAGGGATTCTCCCGTGCGGCAGTCCACCACCTGGCTTCCGTTGTAGGCCAGCATGTAGCCGCCCACGTCAAAGAGCCCTACTTCTTTAGCGACCGGAACGATGCCGGGCAGCGGACGGCCGGAAGCCAGCACCACATGGACCCCCTTCGCGGCGGCCTTATGGATCGCCTTGATATTCCGGGGCGAGACTTCCTTGCGGGAGTTGGTAAGAGTGCCGTCGAGATCGAGGGCGATGACTTTATATTCCTGATCATAGTCCAGAGGTTTGGGAGGCTGGGAGGTGTAGATCATGATGGCTCCTTTCAAGAGAATTCAAGCCCCGCAGAGAATTCAATTCCCGCTCGCGGAGTGTTTACCTCAGCGGGGTCTTCTTCCACTGAGATAGAATACGGAGATTATCAGCAGAATCAGGATTCAGGCTTCAGAGTACACAGGTTCCCGGATCCTGTAAAATTAGCGTATCACAGGGCAGAGGCGGGAGCAAGAAGGTTGATGTTACGGGGAATCGAATCTATGTGGCGGCAATTGCAAAAACTTGTTGTCACGGAAAAACTGTTTTAACTTGTTGTCACGGAAAAGCTGTTTTTGGTTTTGTGGACACAGGTGATCTCCAAGTCGGATCAAGATAATAGACATATGTTTCAAATTTGTTGATTTTTGACTGGATTTCACCAGGGCCTGAGAGAATTGAAATCATAATCGACAATAACGGGTCAGTAAATATCAAATTCAGCCATTTGAAGTCAAAAAATGGAGAACAAATGGGTCCACGTTTTGAAAAACACCTGATTTGTGACCAGACTGTCTGTCAGGGCAGCGCGGACTAAACACAGACCATGCATGGACCAGAGGTGAGAGGGAGGTGAGAGGGAGGTGACGGAGAACCGTCCCCTGTCTCCAAGAGAAATGTCCTCCCCTCTTGACAGGGAGGAGGTTGGTGGTACAATAAAGACAAACATATGAACATTTGCTCAAATGTTTCAGAAATGAAAACCATTTTCGGTTTCAGGACAGGAGGTAACGGAGCACATGCCGACCGAGGATCAGATGTACGATCTGGCGGAGTTGTTCAAAGTCTTCGGGGATTCTACCCGGATCCGCATTCTGTACGTGCTGTTTGAGAGTGACGTCTGTGTCGCCGACATCGCGGAAGCGCTGAACATGACCCAGTCAGCCATTTCCCACCAGCTGCGGATCCTGAAGCAGGCGAAGCTGGTGAGCGCAAGGAGAGAAGGAAAATCGGTCATCTATTCACTGGCGGACGACCATGTCCGGACGATCATCGCCCAGGGACAGGAACATATCTGCGAGTAAAAACAATTCAGGGAGGACTTGATCATGAAGAAGAAATTCAAGTGTGAGATCGACTGCGCGAACTGCGCCGCAAAGGTGGAGGCAGCCATTAAGAAAGTGGACGGTGTGATCGACGCGAAGGTGAATTTCCTGACACAGAAATTTACCCTGGAGGCAGAGGACGATGCCTTTGAGGCGGTACTTGCGGCGGCAGTGAAGGCCGGCAAGAAGGCCGAAGCGGATTTTGAAGTGGAGATCTGACGTAAGTGCGGTAATGACGGGAAAGACGTAAGTGCAGTTATGACGAAAAAGCAGAAAAGGCTGCGGAACAGGATCCTTGTTTCCGCAGCGCTGTTCTTTGTACTGATCATTCTGGATAAAACGGGAAAGCTGGATATGCTTTCCGCGGATGTACTTTCCGCCGCTTCGGACGGGGCAGGACCAGCATGGGCTAAGGGGTTTCTCTATCTGGTTCCTTACCTCATTGTGGGATACGACATCCTGCTGAAGGCTTTTAAGAACATCCGGAACGGGCAGGTATTCGACGAGTGTTTCCTGATGATGGTGGCGACAGCAGCCGCCTTTGCCATCGGGGAGAACGCGGAAGCCTGCGCGGTGATGCTGTTCTACCAGATCGGGGAGCTGTTCCAGAGCTGCGCGGTGGGAAGATCGCGGCAGTCCATCGCGGATATGATGAGCATCGCGCCGGAGTCCGCAAATCTGGAGGCGGAAGACGGAACTGTGGACGAGGTGGATCCGGACGAGGTGGAGCCGGGCAGTGTGATCCTGATCCGGCCGGGGGAGCGCATCCCTCTGGACGGCGAGGTGATTGAAGGGGAGTCCTTCCTCGATACGGCGGCACTGACCGGTGAGTCCCTGCCGCGCCGGGTGAAGCCCGGCGACCAGGTGATCTCGGGATGCCTGAACGGGGATACCGCGCTGCGGGTGCGGACGACAAAGGCTTATGAAGACTCCACCGTGGCAAAGATCCTGGAACTGGTGGAGACTGCCAGCGAGAAGAAAGCCCGCCTGGAGAACTTCATCACCCGCTTCGCGCGGTGGTATACGCCGGCGGTCACGGTGTGCGCGGCGCTTCTGGCGCTGATCCCGCCGCTCCTTCTGGGACAGCCCTTCGGAGGATGGGTGAAGCGCGCCTGCATTTTCCTCATCGTGTCCTGTCCCTGCGCGCTGGTGATCTCTGTGCCGCTGGGCTTCTTCGGGGGCATCGGCGCCGCGTCGAAGATCGGTGTGCTGGTGAAGGGGTCCAGTTTTCTGGAGAGCCTTGCCGAGATGACGACGATCGTGTTCGACAAGACGGGGACCCTGACCCGGGGCGAGTTCCGGGTGACGAAGGTGCGCCCGTCGGAGAAGGCTGTCAGGCTGGCACCGGAGAACGCGGCGGATCTGCTCCTGGACCTGGCGGCCCACGGCGAGGCTTTGTCCACGCATCCTATCGCCCGCTCGGTGCGGGAGGCTTACGGGAAGGAGCCTTCCCTGGACCGTGTCAGCGAAGTGAAGGAAGTGGCGGGGCGCGGGATCCGGGCGCTTGTGGACGGAAAGCAGCTGCTGATCGGCAGCACTCTGCATCTTTCCGGGGAGGGCATCTCCTTTGCGGAGGAGACGGATCCGGGCACGGTGCTGTATATTTCCCTTGACGGGGAATACATGGGAAGCATCGTGATCTCAGACACCATCAAAGAGGGCGCCGCGGAGGCGCTTCGCAGCATGAAGAAGGCGGGCATCACGAAAACGGTGATGCTGACCGGGGACCGGAAGAAGGAAGCCGCCGCGGTGGCGGAGGCGCTGGGGATCGACGAGTACCACAGCGAGCTTCTTCCGGCGGACAAGGTGGCCCGGGTGGAGAAACTGCTTGCGGAAGCCGGTTCGGGAGAGAGCCGCGGAAAGGTCGGCTTCGTCGGGGACGGACTGAACGACGCCCCGGTGCTGATGCGGGCGGACGTCGGCATCGCCATGGGCTCCCTGGGATCGGACGCGGCCATCGAAGCGGCGGATATCGTCCTCATGGATGACGATATCCGGAAGATCGGCAGTGTGGTGCGGATCTCGCGGAAAACACTGGGGATCGTGCGGCAGAACGTCGTCTTTGCCCTGGCGGTGAAGTTCGCTGTGCTGCTACTCGGCGCTTTCGGCCTTGCGAACATGTGGGAAGCGGTCTTCGGGGACGTGGGCGTCACGGTGATCGCCATTCTGAATTCCATGCGGGCGCTGGAGATCCCCCGGGACTGATCCTCAGGGACTGATTCCGGGACGGATCTCCCGGAACTGAACAGGTTTTCCCTTTTCTGTTTCTTTGCGAAAGGAGGAACCCGATGATAAGAAAGACCGGACGGAACAATGGACGGGATGACAGGCGGATGCTGCCGGCGGCAGCGGTTTTTGCCCTGGTGCTTGCGGCGATGACGATCTCCGGAACGATACTTCCCGGAACGGCGCTTCCGGCGTATGCCGGAACGTGGCGGCAGACGGACAGCGGCTGGTATTACCGGGAGGCCGGTAAGAACGTGACCGGCTGGAAACGGATCGCGGACGAGACGGGTGTGCGGCACTGGTATTATTTCGGCGAGGACGGGAAGCTGGTCCGGAACGCGGACACGCCGGACGGCTTCCGGGTGAACGGCGACGGCGTGTTTGCCGGGATCTCGCAGAAGGGCGTGGAGCAGGCATTTGCCGCGGCGGAAAAAGCAAAGGAATCTGCCCAGCAGGCCAACGAGCGGAATTACTACGCGGAGCTTCGGGCGAAGGCCGCGGAAGAGGCTGCCAGGGCAGCGGAAGCAGCTGCGAAGGCAGGAAAGACCGGCGGACCGGGTGTGCCGGAAACGGAGCAGGAAGCCGGGAATGGCAGCGGAGAAGAACGGAAGAGCGGCCCTTCCTACGTCAGTCTGTTTCAGCGTGAGAAGTACCGGGACCTCCTCAGAAAAGCACCGGCACAGAAGCTGAGCGGTCTCCGGACTGGCGGCATGCCGGCGGAATTCTTCATGCTCTGCGTGGCGGGAGAGACCTCCGGCGCGGGCGATTTCATGAGCAGCATCGTCGCGGATCAGGGCCGGGCCTACGGGTTATGCCAGTTTGATTACCGGTTCGATCTGGTCGATTTCCTGAACTACGCTGTCAGGCGTCATCCGGCGGTCTGGAGTGGGGCAGAGGCCTTTCTGACAAAGGAGAACGGAGACATCTCCCTCGTGGAGAATGCCGAACTGAAGCAGATCTTCCGGAGAGCGCTGCTGATGGAAACAGAAACAGCGCTTTCGGACCAGCTGACCTTCATGCGCATGCTCTACTGGGACGATTTCGCGAAGCAGCTGAACGCGGCGGGGTTCCACCTGAACGACCGCAATATCGCGGTGCAGGCGGCGCTTTTCTCCGTCAACGTGAACTGCGGCCCGCAGCCGGAGATCTTTATAAAGGAACTGAAACCGGACATCAGCGACCAGGAGTTCCTGGACCGCATCTATGAGATCCGGAACACGATCTTCGCGGAGCGGCTGGTGCAGGGCCTCAGGGAAAAGGGGACCTCCTACCGGTATCTCACCGCGGAGCAGGAGATGGCGGCGGACCTGATGTACGGAAGGATCAGCCTGGATTCGGAGCTGGATTACGGCGGCGGCGTGGAGTGGTACGGGAATCCTTTCTGAGGACCCGGCGCAGAGCAGCTACAAAAATATGGAGGTTTTTCCCCTCTTGTAGTAAGATGGTAACAGGGCGGAAAGCCCTTTCTCCTGCTGACAAGGATACTGCCGGCAGGGGAAAGGGCTTTCTGCATCACAGGAAATACTTTGCAGTAAATATCCCGGAGGAAGAAGAATGAGAACTAAGATCAACGTGGACTTCATCGTGAACGAGATCCTGCAGGATTACGAAAAGGAGCGGGACATCGACAAGATGGACGTGCGGAACCAGCCGGACCAGCAGGTGGTGCTGGAGATCGTGGAAAAGCTGCTCCGTATCATCTTCCCCGGGTATTACAGGGACAGGATATACAAGGGCTACAGCGAGCGGCTGCGTCTGGGGGTCCTCATTGAGGACGTGGTGTTCAATCTCCAGGAGCAGGTGAAGATCGTGCTGCGCTGCCGGGAGGACCTTTCGTATGCATCGGACGAGCAGCTGGAGGAAATGGCGGAGGAGATCGCCGACAGCTTTGCCCGGAGCATCCCCAGGCTTCGGGAGTACATCGACACGGACCTGCAGGCTACGCTGGACGGAGATCCGGCTGCGAGCGGAAAGGACGAGATCGTCCTCAGCTACCCGGGACTGTACGCCATCGTGCTGTACCGCATCGCCCATG
>CACZFV010000106.1 GCA_902780465.1 uncultured Lachnospiraceae bacterium | reverse complement strand
AAAAGAGTCATCTGGGTATCATCGGATATCTCGGCTTTTCCGGTCTTCGGATCAGTTTCGAACGCCGTGATCCCCTTTTCCCCGTACTCCCCGAAAATATCCTTTTCCTGCAGAAACTCCACAGGATATCCCAGCGCATCGCCCACGGCGCCGCCGTAGATGCATCCGCGTATCGCGTCCAGATGCACCTCTGTTTTTTTCTTTTCCGCCAGGGCGCGGTTGGTATCTTCCTGGTCCTCATCCCGGTAAAAATGGGCGAAATTCCTTGAGAACTCTTTGAAGTTGTACTGATCCTCCGTGCGGTCCAGAACAGCGAAGTCGATCCGGCGGAACATATCCTTTTCCTTCATCCCGTCATAATCAAACTCTTTCAGCGCCTTATAGAAAAGATCGGAGACGACGCGGGCGTCATTCCGGAACGCGCCGCATCCAAAGGCGCCGAGGACCAGCCGCTGGTAGCCAAGATACGCTGCCACCTTCAGCATGCCGGTGATGCGGCCAAGCATCATGCTTTCATACTCCTCCTGAGTCATTTCCATACCATAAAGAAGCATCGGGGCCGCGCAGGTCATGACAGCCACAACAAGCGTTTCGTCCAGGAGATCGCCGTTCTCGTCCTTTATGATCTCCACCTGGGGATTGATCATCACCGCGTCGGAACCCATATAGGTATTCAGAGCACGGTTATATTCATAATATGGAGCTGCATTCACGCCTTCCAGCGACAAAAGCAGGGAACTCTTCCGGCAGAGATCCTCCTCCTGGGCCTTTGCGCCTCTCCTGACGCCGCCTCCTGGGTTCACCGGGTTGGCAAGGTTCAGTACAAGGATCCGCTCCTTCCTGTCCAGCTCCGGAAGCATCCCGAACCGCTTTCTGGCCAGGCTGAAAGAGTCCATGTTTTCGCAGGCGTAACCGCACCTGCCAATCACATGCACATGCGCGAACTCTTTACTGCTGCAGACAGCCTGTACTTCTTTCGGAAGAAACACCCTCGCTTCCTCCATCTGCTCCCGGCTGAGTTTACATGGGATCTTTCTGCCGTTCTTCGTATAGTACCCCCGATTCAGGATCGCCAGTGTATCCTGCAGCATGGAAATATTATCCTGTCTCATACAGTCGACCTCCCCTGAGATGAATTGCATTATATTCAGTATATCACACAAACATCTCAGCGCCTCACCGCAGCAGCGGATCCGGGCGGCATATCACGCCCAAATGGTAAAACAGAAAGCGGCAAAACAGAAAGCGGCTTCAGGAATGATCTCCTGAAACCGCCTGGCTGTTTTTCTGTTTTATTCTCTCTCTTCTGTCATTTTTGTAATTATCTGCTGAAATAGGTCTCGGTACCCTGGTTGTGGTCAACGATGCGGAAGTTGTTGGCATCGATGAAGTCAAGAAGCTTCGTGTGATCGCTGCTCTCGTAGCTGTACTGGGTGTTGTAGTTGCTGAACCACTCGGTGGTGCTCTCATTGTTGCCGAAGTAGGAGGTCACATAGCACTGACCGTTGGAGTAACCCACAGTTACCGGGAAGTCGCCGGGATTGTAGTAGTTCGTGTAACCGTTGGAGTAGATCTGACGGGTGGTGTTGTAGTTTCCGCCGACCTTGCTGTAATCAGTCTGGACCTGCATTCCGTTCTGATAACCCTTGGTGACGACCTGGCCGTTGGCGACCCACTCACCCCATTCGTTGACGTAGTAGCCGTCCGGGGTAGTTCTGCTGGTATACGCGTAACCGTTGTTGTCAAAATAATAGCATCTCGCCTGTCCGTCGGCCTCGTAGATCCAGTTCCATCCGGTGAGGCAGTAGTCATATCCGGTATTGTAGAAGCGGCCGCCGTTCATGTTTACGAATTCTCCGGCGAAAGCGGTTCCTGTCATCATAACTGTTGCTGCGAGTCCTGCGATCATTCCAATAAGCTGTTTCTTCATTTTGAATTTCCTCTCTTGTGTTTGTTTTGTGTGTTTGTTCTGTATGTTTGTTATGTCTGTTTTTCAGTGATTCTGTTGTTTTTTGTTTACGTGCAGATCATAACACAGAAAACAGCACACAAAGCGCACACTGCTTCAGCTCATTATTCTGTCCGCTTCGGTGATCTCCCTGATCACTCTGCAGGGGCTTCCCGCTGCCAGGCTGTGCGGCGGAATATCTCTTGTCACAACGCTTCCCGCAGCGATCACAGACCCTTCCCCAACTGTTACGCCTCCGCAGATGACCACATCTGACGCGATCCAGCAGTTCTTCTCAATCGTGACAGGCTTTGCGTATTCCAGATTATAGAAAGAGCCATCCTCCCGGGTCCTGACATTTCTTTCCTCCGGAAGCAAGGGATGCATCGGTGTGGCGATCGTGACATTGGGGCCGATAAAGGCATTGTCGCCGATATGCACAGGGCAGACGTCCAGACAGGTAAAATTGAAATTGACGTCGCATGCTTTTCCAAAGTAAGTATTGCAGCCGTAGTCAAAATGGACCGGCGCCTGCAGGGCAGGAATCACAGGGGTCTCCGGAAGCAGTTCCATCAGGATCCCGCGCCGCCTGTCTGTCTCATCCTCATCTGTCAGATTATATTTTCTGGCCAGCTTGCGCGCCCTGGTGCGCAGGCGGCTCAGCTCTTCATCGGACGGATCATACAGCTCTCCGGCGAGCATCTTTTCTTTTTCTGTCATCTCATCGTTTCCTTTCAGCTCCATGTTTTCCACACATCCGGCTGATAGCCGACTGTCGCCTGCTTACCGTTCCGGACAATGGGCTGCTTCAGGACGGACTGATTCTCCAGCACCTTCTGCATTCTGTCCTCCGGAGCTATATATTTGATGAGCGCCAGAAGGTCCTTGTCCCTGCAGTCCGGATCGATCATGGCCTCCAGGCCGCCGACAGCCTGCATCACTGACTGGAACTCGCCTTTGCTTAAGCCCTTTTCCTTCAGATCCACGGACTGGACTTTGATGCCGCGCTCCTTGAAGAAGCGCTCCGCCTTTCTGGTATCACTGCTCTTCTTTGTTCCGAATATCTGTATGTTCATCGCCTTTTTCCATCCTTTCGCCCGCTTCCACAGCGCTTCCTGATAAAAACGGACATTCGCAATCCGCTTCGCTCCTTGCGGTTCAAGTTTCCGTCTCCCGGTCCGGGTCAGAGATCTGCAGTTTTTTCTCCAGCAGGACCAGATCCACTCCGGGAATGCCGTTGAACACCGTCGGCACGATCCCGATCTCATGATATTCGTGTTTCCGGTAAAACGCTCTGGCTATCTGGTTCCTGGCGTTGGTGTCCAGTCTGAGATACCTGCATCCGTGCTCCCGGGCGTACTCTTCGTAAAATTTCAAGAACTCTTTCCCCGAGCCCCGGTGCCCCGGGCGGACAGAAACGATCAGAGTGTGCAGCACCATGACTTCATCGTCCGCCGCCGGATACTGCCATTCGCCTTTTTCGTATACGTCCACCTGCACCTGATTGATGATCCCGGTCGCAGTCACCGCACCGGTCTCATCCTCCTGAACGAACATGTCTCCGCGGGAAATGGCATCTTCTGCTGTCTTCCGGACCGGGTAAACATCCCGGATCCATCCGATGGTCACTTCCCCGGCTTCTTCCCTTCCGTGTATCTCATCATAGATCGAAACGATAGCCTGCAGATCTTCTGCCGCCGCTTTTCTGATGGTCATGCCGCACCTCCTTCTGCCTCAGAACCGGAGCCCCCGGTACCGCGATACGCATGCGAAGATCTCCTGGACCCGGGGCATGGCAAGGGAAGGCACCGTCCTTCCTCCGCCGGAAAGGGCCTCCAGACCTTCTTTTTCAAGAAGCTCCCGCAGTTTTTCCACTGCCTCCCGGAGAGTCGTCCTGCCGTCGAACACTTTCTCCTCCAGATACAGGAGGGCGTAGCCGAGGGCTGCTGTCTGTTCCCGGTCCGCGAGCTGCTCCACCTGCCCCAGCCGGACGGACTCGCGGTCCAGCAGGAACTCGTCGATCCCCGTGACCTTGATCTTCCGGCGGCGCTCCCCGTCACGCTGGCGCTCTCCTCCGTACTGACGATTCCCGCCGCGCTCTCCCTTCGGGCAGCGGTGGAAATCCGGAAGAGGCGGAAGCGTTTCCCGGGCTGCTGCGCCGCCCGCCGCTGTCCCATTTGCTGTTGCGCCGCCCGCTGCTGCTTCCCGGGCGGCATTCTTCGCCCGCTCCGTAATATCGAAGGGCAGATAATTGTCCATCTGGATCACCAGGTCCGCCTTCTCAAAGAACAGTCCCGAAGAGCCGGCCACCAGAATGACCGATATCCCGGCCTCTTCATACAGGGGACGGATCCGGTTCAGGAAGGGGGTGATGGGCTCCTGCTCCCGCCGCACCACCTTTTCCATCAGCGCGTCCCGGATCATGAAATTCGTGGCGCAGGTGTCCTCGTCGATCAGGAACAGCCTGCTCCCCGCCTCGATGGCTTCGATGGTATTGGCCGCCTGGGATGTGCTGCCGCTGGCGTTCTCTGTGGTGAACCCTGCGCCTCTTTTCCCGCCCGGCAGATGATCGATAAAGAGGGAGATGTCCGTGTTCCGGATGCTTCTCCCGTCCTCCGCCCGGAGCTTCACGGCGGTCTCATCCGCCACGACAAATTCCCGCCCGTCTCCGGCGATGTGGTCATAGACGCCCCGCTGCAGGGCTTCCAGGAGGGTGGACTTCCCGTGATACCCTCCGCCGACGATCAGCGTCACCCCGCGGGGTATGCCCATGCCGGAGACATCACCCGCGTGGGGAAGCTTCGCAGTGACCCGCAGGGAATCCGGGGAACGGAACTTCACCGCGTCCTTCATGGGCCGCTGGGAAATGCCGCTCTCCCGGGGCAGCACCGCCCCGTCCGCCACGAAAGCCGCGAGACCGCGCTCCTTCAGGAACTGCCGCAGCGCCTGCTGGTCGTCCGTCAGAAACAGAAGCCGCTGAAACGCCGCTGCCTCTTCCTGATGGAAGAACAGCGCCGCGTGGATGATCTTCGGCAGCATCTCAAAGAGAATGCTGACCAGCTCCCCGGCGGCGATGCTCCTTCCGAAGGCCGGAAATCCGACGTAAAAGCGGAACAGGATCTCCCCGCCCGGTGTCTTCACCCGGCACGCGGTCCGCTCCAGGACCTCCTGTCCCGGGCGGCTGGACTCGATGAGTCCGCTCTTTCCGGAGCCCTTTGCCCGCTCCGTGAGCCGCCCCGTCTCCCGCTGGAAACGTCGGACCAGGGCGTCCTCCAGGGCCCT
Organism: uncultured Lachnospiraceae bacterium; assembly: GCA_902780465.1. GTDB lineage: Bacteria > Bacillota > Clostridia > Lachnospirales > Lachnospiraceae > Moryella. The sequence continues at coordinate 2,299 of CACZFV010000106.1, read as the reverse complement.
GCGGCGCGCCTGTGTCTCCAGAAACGCTGCGGGAAAACCCGCCCGCTTCCCGTCGATCCTGACGCTTAACGAAGAAGGTGATGCGAAGGGATCCCCCTGCACGTGGTCGATGTTCAGAATATACTCCGGGAAACGCCAGCTCCCGGCAAGACTTTTGTAGGCGGGATAGCCCCTGTGATCCATCTTCAGGATCGCGCTCTTCAGTTCTTCTGCTGTGTTCATGCTTATCTCCTGTCTTCCTGACTTCTTTCAGAGAAGGACCGCGCCTTCCCCGCCCCTCAGAGGCTGCAGGTCCAGAACCTCCCGGAGCTCCTCCTTCCGGCGGCGCACTTCGCCGAGGAGTTTCTCTTTATCCCGGTCCAGAACGCCATAGGCCTGAACGACGTTCGAGGGATGCAGCCCGAAGAAGTAGCAGCCCTGCAGCTTCAGGTTCTCCAGAAGGCACTCTTCCTCCTCCAGATACTCCCGGAAAGTGTTCTCCCGGAAAGCGCCGGTGCGCAGATCCTCATGCAGCGGACATCCGGGCTCAGAGTGAAGCGTGCCTGTAAAAACAAGATAAGGCCGCGTCTCATTCAGGAGCGCCGCCGTAGCCTCCGCGTTCTCCCGCTGTCTGCCGGAGCCCGCCCCGCCGAGGATCACATTAGCCGCGTAATCCATGCCCGCCGACCGGAGGCGCTTCAGCTCCCGCACCGCTTCCGCGGCGGTGTATCCCTTGTTCATATACCTCAGCGCGTCGTCAAGGCCGCTCTCCACGCCCACGTTCAGCTGATCGATCCCCAGGTCCCGGAGCATTTTCAGCTCCGCGTCCGTCTTGTCCCGGATGTTCAGGACAGACGCGTACATGGTGATGATCTCTGTCAGCGGGAGATATTCATGGATCATCTCCGCGATCCTTGCAAGGCGCTCCGCGCTGAGACAGAAAGCGTCCCCGTTTTCCAGGAAGACCCTCCGCGCGGCAGGGAAGAGCTCCCGTGCCTCTTTTAAGTCTTCCCCGATCTGCTCAAAGGACTCAATGCCGAAGGGGACGTCCCGGTACATCGTGCAGAACGAGCAGCTGTTGTGGGAGCAGCCCCTCGTCACCTGCAGAAGCAGAGACCTCGCTTCAAAAGGCGGTCTGTAAACTTGTCCTGTGTATTTCATCCTGCCGGCTCCTTTTCCCGTTCCATTCATCCGGGATCTTTTCTGATCTGAATTCTGTTTTGATCTGAAATCTATTATAATCCGGGCGCGGACACAGGGAAAGCGGACAGTGTTAAAAGAGAGGGAGCCCGCTTTCGCGGGCTCCCTCTAGTAAGTGTATTTATGATCAGTATGTGTATTGATCAGTCAAAATCAATGTCGAAATCGCGGATGGCGCCGGTCTGCATATCCACATCGCAGCTGTACTCGGTTCTTCCGACGTAGAACTTCACGTCGTACTCCTGGCGGCCGTCATCCCAGTCCTGGTGAACGGTCATATAGCTCACACTCGCCGGGTTCACACCTGCCTGCTTAAGGGCGATGTCCTTTGCCTGCTGCTCTGTCACTGCGGCGAATGCCGGGACCGTCATCATTGCTGCCATAGCTGCTGCTGTGATCATTCCTGCGATTTTCTTCATTGTTTTTTCCTCTCTCTCTTTATCGGCGTCTGCCGTGCTGTTGTTTTGTTTTCTGAGCTTATCTTAACAGACCTTCTGTCATAGAAATGTCACACAGATCACACAACCGGCACATCTGGCGCCCGGCGGCAAACAGGAAAAAAGCAGATATCACGACTTTAATACGAGGCATCCATTCCGTTTTCAGCTTTTTCTCCGGATATCTCTTTGTGGTCCGGTTCCAGATGGTACGGGAGACCGACCCTGCAGGAAGGCCTGACAGCTTTCCCCTTCGACATGAGAAACTCTCTCATGACCCAGGGCCTGTCCGTGATCATTCCGTCCACCCCCATATCGTACAGGGTCTCCATATCCTCCGGATAGTTGACTGTCCACGGGACCACTTTCATACCGAAACCGTGCGCTTCTTTCGTAAGCTCCGGCGTGATCTCCTCCCAGTAGGGGGAGACGTCGTCGATTCCCAGGGCATGAGCCGCCTGTACCGGGTCATCACCAAAGTCATGGATACTGATCCCGGCAAGCCACGGTGAAGGCGCCTCTCTGTCCAGCCAAAGCGTCGTGGAGTCCGCCCCGCCCCAGGACGGCTGCTCGCAGTACAGCGCGATGGTCTCGATCTCCGGGGCCAGCTTCTTCATCCTGACCAGCACATCCCAGTTGAAAGACTGCAGGATCACCCTGTCCTCAAAGCCGAATTCCCGGAC
>CACZFV010000105.1 GCA_902780465.1 uncultured Lachnospiraceae bacterium | reverse complement strand
GGGATCCCGAATATGAAACTTGATAAATCCGTTATCGAGCGCAGGCAGAAACTCATGGAGGCGGAAGGCGTGACTTTCCGCACCGGAGTGAACGTGGACGCGGAGAGAGCGGATGCGATCCTGAAAGAATACGACGCGGTGATCCTGGCGTGCGGTGCCAAAAAAGCGAGATCCCTGTCAGTAAAGGTCAGGGAAATGTCGGAGGATCCGCAAGGGGAACCGTCCGGTCCCGTGCCGGCGCAGGAAGTGCCCGGCGTTCGCTTTGCAGTTGATTTTCTTACGGAGAACACAAAGAGACTTCTGTCGGGGAGCAGAGAGACACGGGGAACGGCCAAAGGAAAACATGTTGTGATCGTAGGAGGCGGCGATACGGGAAATGACTGTATCGGAACGGTCCTTCGCCAGAGATGTAAAAGTGTCACTGCGCTGGAAATGATGCCGGCACCTCCCTCGGTGAGAGCACCCTCCAATCCCTGGCCGGAATGGCCGAGGGTGCTCAAGACCGATTACGGTCACGAAGAGGCGGCTGCCAGGTTCGGAAGGGATCCCCGCGTGTTCAGAACGACAGTTAAAGAACTGATCACCAAAAATGGGAAACTTAAGAAGATCCGAACCGTAGAAGTGGAGTTTGCGGGCGGAAAGCTCACGGAAGTCGAAGGCAGCGAGAAGATCCTTCCCTGCGACCTGCTTCTTATAGCTGCGGGATTTGTCGGCTGTGAGAACTATACGGCAGAGGCCTTCGGCGTCCGGCTCACGACAAGAGGCGTCGTAGAAACAGCGGAAGGTCCCGACCACTACAGGACAAATGCTGAAAAAGTCTTCACCGCAGGGGACATGCACAGAGGCCAGTCCCTGGTAGTCTGGAATATTGTCGAGGGACGCGGATGCGCCAGGGAAGTCGACGAGTTCCTGATGGGATACACATCGCTGCGGGAGCAGTAAAAAAATAAAATCGTTTATCAGCAACAGGGGTATTGCGCTGTAAAGGCGCAGCACCCCATTTGCTGTGAAATGGAAAGGAATCGCAAATGAATAAGTATGTGTTTGTGACAGGCGGCGTTGTCTCAGGCCTGGGAAAGGGAATCACGGCGGCGTCATTGGGGCGCCTTTTGAAGTCCCGGGGCTATAAGGTGACCATGCAGAAGTTTGATCCCTACCTCAATATCGATCCCGGAACGATGAACCCGATCCAGCACGGAGAGGTCTTCGTGACAGACGACGGTACGGAGACAGACCTCGACCTGGGCCACTACGAGCGCTTCATAGACGAGAGCCTTGACCACAACAGCAACGTCACGTCGGGCAAAATATACTGGTCCGTCCTCAACAAAGAGCGCCGGGGCGACTATGGCGGAGGCACGGTGCAGGTCATCCCCCATGTCACCAATGAGATCAAGAGCAGGTTCTATGTGGGAGACGATGATTCCGATGACACCATCGCCATCATTGAAGTCGGCGGCACTGTCGGCGATATTGAATCCCAGCCCATCTATGAGGCCATCCGTCAGTTCATGCAGGAGAAGCCGGCCGGCACCTGCTGTATGATCCATGTGACGCTGATGCCCTATCTGCACGGATCCGAGGAGCTCAAGACCAAGCCCACCCAGGCAAGCGTGCGCGAACTGCAGCGCATGGGAATCCGGGCGGATATCATTGTGTGCCGCTCCGAACTGGAGATCCCGCAGTCATTAAAGGACAAAACAGCGCTCTTTTGCAATGTTCCGGTGACCCATGTGATCCAGAACCTGAATGCGGACTCCATCTACGAAGTTCCGCTGATGATGGAGGAGGAACATCTAGCGCAGACCGTGTGCGAATGCCTGCGGATCCCCTGCCCTGAGCCGCATCTGGAGGACTGGATCCGGATCGTGGAAGCGCGAAGGCATCCGAAAGCCCGCGTGACGATCGCGCTGGTAGGAAAGTACACGCAGCTGCACGATTCCTACTTGAGCGTTGTGGAGGCGCTGCACCACGGGGGCTTCGCCAACGAGGCTGAGGTGGAGATCAAGTGGGTGGATTCGGAGAAACTGCGTCCGGAGGAAGAACTGCGCGGAATAGACGGAATGGTCATTCCGGGAGGCTTCGGCGGCAGAGGCACCGAGGGCATGATCCTGGCAGCGCAGTATGCCAGGGAGCGCGGGATTCCTTTCCTGGGGATATGTTTTGGCATGCAGATGGCGCTGGTGGAATTCGCCCGCAATGTGGCCGGATGGAAAGACGCGGCCAGCGCGGAATTCGATTCTGTGACGAAGCACCCTGTGATCGACCTGATGCCGGAGCAGAAGGGCGTGACGCAGCTCGGCGGGACGATGCGGCTGGGAGCGTATCCCTGTGTGCTAAGGCCGGATACGCTTGCTCACAAATTGTATGGGAAAGAACTGATCTACGAGAGGCACCGCCACCGCTACGAAGTGAACAATGAAATGCGCGACGAACTGGTGGCTGCAGGACTGACTTTCTCGGGCGTGTCGCCGGACGGCAGGATCGCGGAGATCATAGAGTGGGACCTTCATCCTTTCTATATAGGAATCCAGTCCCACCCCGAGTTCCTGTCAAGACCAAACCGGGCTCATCCTCTGTTTGCGGGGCTGATCCAGGCTGCGGTGACGATGAAAGACAGAGGCAGGGATGGGGCCAGACGGTTTTCTTTAAGAAGAAAACAGATTTACACAGATTAAAAAGTTTGTTATACATACAAAGTGGAAGCGTAAAAACATAGATATGTATTAAAAAGCGTGAATCTTGAAATACGGGAGAACAGATGAGAACCTACGAAGAGTTGTTGACATTCATAGAAGAAGAGAACGTGGAGTTTATCCGGCTGGCCTATTTTGACGTGTTCGGAAGACAGAAAAACATAGCCGTCATGGCGGGAGAGCTGGAGCGCGCGATGCGCTACGGGATCTCCATTGACGGGAGCGCCATCGCGGGTTTCGGCGTGGATATAAGGAGCGACCTGTTCCTGCGGCCCGACCCGTCCACTCTGGCCATTCTGCCCTGGAGACCGACGGACGGGAGAGTCTGCCGCATGTTCTGCGACATCTGTTATCCGGACGGAACGCTTTTTGAATGCGACACGAGGAAGATCCTTAAGGACGCTGTGAAAACCGCTGCCGCAGCCGGAGTGGATGTCAAGTTCGGATCGGAAATGGAATTCTACGTGTTCTGCAGAGATGACGAAGGAAGGGTGACTGACCGGCCCATCGACCAGGCGGGCTACATGGACGTGGAGCCCCTGGACGGCGGCGAGAACCTGCGCAGGGATATCAGTTACGCGCTGGTGGAGATGGGGATCACCCCGGAATCCTCCCATCACGAGAGGGGACCGGGACAGATGGAGATCGATTTCAGATACAGCGATCCGGTCACGGCGGCGGACAATACTTCCACAGTGAAGTGGGCGATCCGCTCGATCTGTGCCTCCGGAGGCTACTACGCGGACTTCTCCCCCAAGCCGCTCAGGGGCAAGCCCGGAAGCGGCATGCATCTGAATATTTCCGTGCATGACAGGCGCGGAGAGATCGATGAAGAATTGACGGATGCTTTCATGGCAGGGATCCTCAGTCATATACGGGAGATCACCCTGTTCCTGAATCCCTTTGCGGCTTCCTACGAGAGATTCGGAAGGATGGAGGCGCCCCGCTTCGTCAGCTGGGCCTGCCAGAACCGCTCCCAGCTGATCCGTGTCCCCGCGGACCCTTCCGGAAGAAAGCGCATTGAGCTGAGGTCTCCGGATGCCGGTGCCAACCCTTATCTGTCCTTTGCCCTTTTAATCTACGCGGGACTTGCAGGGATCAGGGAAGGACTTCAGGCGCCGGAGCCTTTGGACGTCAACCTCTACAAAGCTGACAAAACAGTGACGGACAAGCTTGAAAAACTCCCCGAAAACAGAGAAGAGGCGGCGCGCCTCGCCTCGGAAAGCGGTTTTGTCAGGCAGTATGTCCCCAAAGCGTGTCTGGAGGCGTACATTGATGAAAAAGAAGTATAAAGTCTGCCGCATTCTGGCGGCTGCGGGGAACGAGGCCGGGGTCAGCGCTATTTTGAACGTGCTGCGCGGCGCGGTGCCCCGCGAGGAGATCTCGGTCTCGCAGGCTTTTACCCTTTCTCAGCTGCGCGGTAAGGTGTCACCGTATTCCGGCGCGGAGCCGATGGATATCCTGATCCTGAAACTGCCGCTCCAGGAGGACCCGGGCATCGAGCAGATCCTGAACATGGCGGCCTCAAACAGCCGCCTGCAGACGATCCTGATGGTGCGCCGGGACGCCTATGAACAGACAGCTTTCCGGTGCAGGAATACGCAGATCTTCGTGCTGTCCCTTCCGGTGCAGGCTCAGGTCCTTGCGGAAACCGTGCGGTTCATGCTTGCAATACGGCAGGGAATGGCTGAGCGCGACGATGAAGTGATGCGGCTTAGAAAGAAACTAAGTGAGATCGGATATATAACGAAAGCGAAATGCCTTCTGATCCAGCACAGGTCAATGACGGAGGAAGAGGCGCACTACTATCTGGAACGGCAGGCAATGGACCGGTGCGTCGGCAAAAAAGAGATCGCTCTGGAGATCATAAGCGCTGCGGAGTCGGAAGAAAAATAAAGGAGACGCCTTGCAAGAGGCGGCCGTCTGGAGGAATAAATGGTAAGAGTAAACGACAACTATCTGAAACTGCCCGGAAGTTACCTCTTCTCGACGATCGGGAAGAAAGTAAGGGAATACAAGGCACAGCATCCCGAGGCGGACATCATTTCCCTCGGGATCGGAGACGTGACGCAGCCCATCGCGCCCGCCGTGATCAGCGCGCTGCACACTGCGGTAGACGAGATGGCGCGGGCGGAGAGCTTCAGGGGCTATGCGCCCGACCTCGGCTACGACTTCCTGCGGGAAGCGATTGCGGAAAATGATTACAGGGCGAGAGGCTGTGAGATCTCGGCGGATGAGATCTTCGTTTCTGACGGAGCTAAATGCGACTGCGGAAATATACAGGAGATCTTCAGCGCGGACTGCCGCATCGCGGTCTGCGATCCGGTCTACCCGGTCTATGTCGACTCCAACGTCATGGCGGGAAGAACAGGTGACTATGATGCCGCTGCGGGCAGATTTCGCGATGTGATCTACCTGCCCTGCACGGCAGAAAACGGATTTTCCCCGGATCTGCCTTCGGAAGTGCCGGACCTGATCTATCTGTGCTTTCCCAATAACCCCACGGGCGCGGTGATCAGCAAGGCCCGCCTGCAGGAGTGGGTGGACTACGCAAAGGGGAACGGCGCGGTGATCCTGTATGACGCGGCCTACGAGGCTTACATTTCTGAGCCGGATATTCCCCACAGCATTTATGAGTGCGACGGCGCGCGGGACTGCGCGATCGAGTTTCGCTCTTTCTCCAAGACGGCAGGCTTCACCGGACTGCGTCTGGGCTTTACCGTGATCCCCAAAGATCTCGAAGCCGACGGAGTATCGCTGTGGTCTCTGTGGGCCAGAAGGCATGGGACAAAATATAACGGAGCGCCTTATATCATCCAGAGAGCAGGAGAAGCTGTCTACTCCGATGCAGGGCGGCAGCAGATCCGTTCCCAGATTGCTTACTACATGGATAACGCACACTATATTTATAATGGACTCAAGGAGGCCGGTTATGAGGTTTCAGGCGGTATCAACGCGCCCTATATCTGGCTGCGCACACCGGACGGGCTGACCAGCTGGGAGTTTTTTGACAGGCTGCTGACCCGGGCAAATGTGGTGGGAACGCCGGGATCGGGCTTCGGACCGGGCGGAGAGCACTACTTCAGGCTGAGCGCATTCGGAAGTCACGAGAACACCGCCGAAGCGGTAAAGAGGATAAAAAAGATGTGAAAAAACGGGCTGTGAAGTCCGGGGATGATCACCCCCAACTTCACAGCTTTTTTTATTTCCCTGCGGCGGGGGCTGTCAGTATGTAAGGAAAACAGTTCCCCCGGCCAGCCGTTCTGTCTTATAATACTGAAAAGAAGAGTAATAACGCGGCCGGCGGAGAAACACCATACACCGCGGAACGCCGCAGACAGGAGCAGACCGGATGAACGACAGATTACCGAAAAGAGAAGAAGTGCCGGAAGAGATGACCTGGCGCCTCGAAGATATATATCCAGACGAAGCGCTCTGGGAGCAGGAACTTCAGGAGGCCGGGAAACTGGCCGCAGAGGCCGGAAAGTATGAGGGACGGCTCGGGGAGAGCGCCCGGAATCTCTATGAAGCGCTGAATTTATACGATGATTGCTTACTGAAACTGGACCGTGTGGGCGGCTATTCTTTTATGCGCCATGACCAGGACGCGGGAAATTCCCGTTATCAGGAGCTGGAGCTGAAAGCGCAGAGCGCGTCGGTCAGGGTCAGTGAGGAGCTCTCATTTATGGAGCCGGAGATCCTTGCCATTCCGGATGAGGTGATCGCCCGTTTCTGCGAGGAGGAGCCGGGGATCAGGGATTACGAGGTGACGATCCGCGAGATCCGCCGCATGAAGGAACACACGCTTTCTAAGGAGATGGAGCAGCTTCTTGCCTCAGCCGGAGAGATGGCGCAGACCGCGTCCAACGGCTTTGGAATGCTTTCCAACGCAGATCTGAAATTCCCGCCGGTAAAGGACAGCTCCGGAAATGAGATCCAGCTCTCCAACGGCCGCTTCGTGCCGCTGCAGATGTCCCCGGACAGAGAGCTGCGCAGAGAGTCTTTCGAGAAGTTCTACACGCGCTACAGTGAGTTCGCAAATACATGGGCGGCCCTCTACGACGGCCAGGTCAAGCAGCAGATCTTCTATGCCAGGGCCAGGAAATATCCGTCGACTTTTGTCGCTGCCGTCAACGGCAACAATGTAGATCCGGCAGTGTGCGACCGGCTGATCGACAGTATCCATAGCAAAATGTCGTATATGCACCGCTATGTCTCCCTGCGGAAGAAGATGCTGGGAGTAGAAGAGCTGCACATGTACGATGTCTACGTGCCCATGGTCTCCGATTACGACCGGAAGTTCTCCTATGATGAGGCGAAGGAACTGTCCCTGAAGGCACTGGCGCCTCTTGGAGAGGAATACCTTTCCATCGTCCGCAAAGCCTATGCGGAGCGCTGGATCGATGTCTATGAGAATGAGGGAAAACGATCCGGGGCCTATTCCTCGGGCGTTTACGGAGTCCACCCCTATATGCTGCTCAATTATACGGATACGCTGGACGATGTTTTTACACTTGTACATGAGATGGGTCACTCCATGCACACCTGGTATTCCGAGCACGCGCAGTCCCACCTCAATTCCGGATATAAGATCTTTGTGGCTGAGGTCGCCTCTACGACCAATGAGATCCTGCTTCTGGAGTATATGCTTGCGCGCGCGAAAGACCCCAAGGAAAAGGCCTACCTGATCAACTACTATCTGGAATGCTTCAAGGGAACGGTCTACCGCCAGACAATGTTCGAGGAATTCGAACGCAGGACCAACGCGATGGCGGAGGCGGGCAGTCCCCTGACGGCGGATGCGCTCTGCGGCCTGTATCTGGAGCTTAATAAGCAGTATTTTGGCGAAGAT
>CACZFV010000104.1 GCA_902780465.1 uncultured Lachnospiraceae bacterium | reverse complement strand
GGACGTGTATTTCGGCGGAAAGAAAGTAAACTGATGCTGTCCGGAGGGCAGGCTGCAGGGATGCGGTCTGCCCTCTGCCTTTTCTACCGCGTCATCCCGCAGGGGGTTTCTTTACAAACAGTATGCGCTTCTCTATAATATGAGGCAAAGAAAATAAAAGAAAGGAGTGTTTTCTTTGCAGCATGGGAAAATATAGCTAAGGGGGCATGGAATGGCGAAACAGGCTTTACCGAAAGAAAAAAACATCTATGAGACAGACTGCCCGATCCTTTATGCGATGGACCTGATCGGGCAGAAGTGGAAGCTGCCGATTCTGTGGTATATCGCGGACGCGGAGAACCAGACCCTCAGGTACCGGGAGCTGGAGCGGAAGGTCAGGGGCATTACCGCGACAATGCTTACGAAGTGTCTGAAGGAGCTGGAACAGGACAGGTTTGTCACCCGGAAGCAGTACAGCACGATACCTCCGACGGTGGAGTATTCCCTTGCCGAAAGAGGTAGAACGCTGATTCCGGCTCTGGAATCTCTGTACGAGTGGGCGGACCGGCAGATGAAGGAAGAATAAAAAAAACAATATAAGAGGTGTTGGATGATCAAAAACAAATATGCTGCATACGGGCTGTTCGTGATTCTGTTTCTGGTTTTCTGGAACATTCTGGATGGTCTGTATACATCTCTGATCACAGGGAACAGCTATGCATTCGGTGCGGGGAGAGACCTTATCACACCGCTGGCGTTGGCCGCTGTTTCCGGATACCTGCTGTTTCTCAGAAAATAACGGCAGTGCTGAATAAGTTGTCTATAGTTCACATTAAACTGATCTGAGGGGGAGAATATGGAACAGCGTGAAAATCTCGGAAGCCGTCTCGGTTTCATTATGCTTTCCGCCGGCTGCGCCATCGGCATCGGAAACGTCTGGCGTTTTCCGTACATGGTGGGACAGAACGGCGGAGGATTGTTTGTCCTGATTTACCTTGTGTTTCTTGTGATTCTCGGCGTGCCGGTGATGACCATGGAATATGCCATGGGCCGCGCCACACGGAAAAGCATCCTGCCGGCCTACCGGGAACTGGAGCCGAAAGGGTCAAAATGGCATATCATGGGATACTTTGCCATCGTCGGCAATTACGTGCTCCTGATGTTCTATTCCATCGTTTCGGGCTGGATACTCCGGTATTTCTGGCTGATGGTTACGGGAACCTTTGTGGGAGCGGACAAGGAGCTGATCACCGCGGAATTCGGGAAGATGATGGGGAGCCCGTCGATTCTTCTTCTTTTCATGCTGATCACCATGTTCATTACGGTGACGGTGTGCCAGGCAGGCCTGCAGAACGGCGTGGAGCGGATCACCAAGGTGATGATGATGGCGCTGATCGCCATCATGGTGGTGCTGGGCATTCATTCCCTGCTGCTCCCGGGTGCTTCGGAGGGCGTGGACTTTTACCTTCTGCCGAATCCGGAGAACTTCATGAAAGCCGGCGTCCGGAACGTGGTCTATGGTGCGCTGAACCAGAGCTTCTTCACGCTGAGCCTCGGCATGGGCGGCATGCTGATTTTCGGAAGCTACATCGGGAAGGAGCACAGCCTTGCGGGAGAGGCGGTGGTGGTCGCCGCACTGGATACCTTTGTGGCCATAGTCGCGGGACTGATCACTATTCCGGCGTGCTTCACCTACGGGATTGCCCCTGATTCGGGCCCGAGTCTCATTTTCCTGACCCTGCCGAGCGTTTTCGCGAACCTTCCCGGCGGCCGGTTCTGGGGAAGTCTTTTCTTCCTGTTCCTTTACTTCGCGGCGCTGTCCACCATGATCGGCGTGTTTGAAAACGATGTCAGCTTCTCGATTGATCTCTTCGGGATGGAGCGGAGAAAGGCCGCGTTCTTTGCAGGAATCATCATCACACTGGGCTCCGTGCCCTGTGCCCTTGGCTTTAATGTCTGGAGCGCGTTCCAGCCGCTGAAGGCCGGCAACTGCATCATGGACCTGGAGGATTTCTTTGTCAGCAACCTGGTGCTGCCCATCGGCTCCCTGGTCTGCTGCCTTTTCTGCACGTGGAAATACGGCTGGGGCTTTGAAAACTATCTGAAAGAAGCAAATACCGGCGAGGGTCTGAAGATCAGCCCGGCGCTAAAGTTCTATTTTAAGTACATGCTGCCCCTGATTATCGGGTTCCTGGTGACTTACGGACTCGTGACTTATTTCTGAGGAGGGACCGCATGCGTCTCGGCGATTTTCTGAAATATGAAAGCATCGTGATACAGTGCCACAACAATCCCGACCCGGACGCCCTTGCCAGCGGCTTCGCGGTCTGGAAATACCTGACCCGGAACGGGAAGAAGCCGGTGTTTGTCTACGGCGGACGGGAGGCGGTGTCAAAACCTAACCTGCTCCTGATGATCCGGCTGTTCGGGATTCCCGTGCACCATGTGAAGGACCAGGCAGAGATTATTGACCTTCTGCAGCGGGAAAGAGAGGAGACGGATGTATTGCCCGCGGCAGGTCAGAAGCCGGATCTTCTTATCATGACGGACTGCCAGTACGGGGAATCGAACACTCAGAAGTTCGAGGCCGGAATGGTGGCGGTGATCGATCATCACGAGGTGGTGGATCCGGCCGCCCTTCCGGAAATGCATCTTGTCATGGAGAACTACGGTTCCTGCGCCACGGTGGTGTACGGGATGCTGCGGGAAGAGGGGTATGACTTTTCCTCCGACGGCGAGCTGCAGACGGCACTGTTTTACGGCCTATACACGGACACCGTGCGGCTGCAGGAACTGTGGCACCCTGCGGACAAGGACATGTGGGATGAACTGGACGCGGACGACAGCAGCATAAAAAAGCTGAAAAACGCGAACATCGACGAAAAGGACCTGGTCTCCATCGGAAATGCCCTGCTCCGCAGAAGAATCTCGCCGGAACATCACTACGGCTTTATCGAGACGGAGACCGGGGATCCGAACATCCTGGGGATTGTCAGCGACACGTTTCTTGAAGTGGATTCCGTCAATGTCTGCGTCGCCTACGCTTATCTGCCGGGCGGCGTGAAGATTTCGGTGCGGAGCTGCCTGAAGGAAATCCGGGCGGACGAACTCGCGAAGGTCATCGCGGAAGATGTCGGAAACGCAGGGGGCCACGTCGACAAGGCGGGAGGGTTCCTGCAGGGAAGCAGGCTGTTCCCGGAGAAGATGGAAGACCTGTGGGAGAGGAAGCACTTTTTTGAGGGCTTCCTGGACCGCCGCCTGAGAGATTATTTTGAGGAGACGGATACTATCCCGGCGGGACAGACAATGGATGTGAACGAAACTGCCCTGAACGGAGATCCGGGGTACCGTCTCTACCGGAAGAAACCGGTGCGGTCCGGCGTGGTGAGGCTGCCGGAGTATTTCCCCGAGGGAACGCGCCTGAAGGTCCGCACCCTGGAAGGAGAGACGGAGTTTACCGTCTCCGGGAATACCCTCCTTATGGTCGGTTCCCACGATGAGCCGTACCCCATCGAGGCGGATAAATTTTTCCAGAAATACAGACTGACAGGAGAAAAGTTCGCGTTTACGGGCGAGTATGACCCGGTGGTGAGAAACCAGAAGGACGGGAAGCGCGTCCGCCTTGACGGAATCACCGAGGAATGTGTGACCACGGGCAGTTCCTATATTTATGCAAGAAAGCTCACAAGGCGCACCCACGCCTTCACGCTCTGGAACAGGGACCGGTACGCCTTCGGAAAAGCAGGAGACTGGTTCGCGGTCATGCAGGACGACCCGCGGGACTACTATATTATCCAGGGATACATTTTTGATGAAACCTATGAAGCGGCGGACGGGACGGATCTGAACGGAAAGGAACTATTCCCCTGTAAGCAAGCCTCTGGCTGCCACTTGTGCTAATATACTTGTAATTCTTCCTCTGTACAGAATCCGGTTCTTGTGATAGAATGATGCCAATTTGGTTTTTTATATTCTATTTCAAAAGGGGTAATAGTTATGAAGGGTAATGTTATTGTAGGACAGTCCGGCGGCCCGACTGCGGTCATCAACGCAAGCCTTGCAGGTGTTTTCAAGACTGCAATGGAGCGTGGCTACAGCAAGGTGTACGGCATGTGCAACGGTATCCAGGGCTTCATCGATGAGAAGTACGTGGATATGGCTGACTATATCAAGAACGAGCTGGATCTGGAGCTCCTGAAGAGAACTCCGTCCGCGTTCCTGGGCACCTGCCGCTATAAGCTGCCGGAGATCCATGAGAACAAGGAAATGTACGAGCGCATCTTCGAGATCCTTGAGAAGCTTGAGATCGAAGTGTTCATCTACATCGGCGGAAACGATTCCATGGATACCATCAAGAAGCTCTCTGATTATGCGCTTCTTACCGGCGCGACTCAGAAGTTCGTCGGCTGCCCGAAGACCATCGACAACGATCTGGCCATCACGGACCACACTCCGGGCTTCGGCAGCGCCGCAAAGTACATCGCGACCTCCACGAAGGAGATCATCCGCGACGCTCTGGGCTTCTCCTACAAGAAGAAGAACGTTACCATCATGGAGATCATGGGAAGAAACGCAGGCTGGCTCGTCGGTTCTGCTGCGCTCGCGAAGCAGGAAGACTGCGACGGTCCGGATCTGATCTACCTTCCGGAAGTTCCCTTTGACATCGACAAGTTCGTCGAGAAGGTCGAGAACCTGCTGAAGGAGAAGGACGTCGTTGTGGCATGCGTTTCCGAGGGCATCAAAACCGCGGAAGGCAAGTATGTCTGCGAGTTCACCTCCGGCTCTGATTCCAAGGATGCTTTCGGCCATATCCAGATGACCGGAACTGCTGCATTCCTTGCAAACCTGGTCCACGAGAAGCTGGGCATCAAGACCAGAGCCGTGGAGCTTTCCACCCTGCAGAGATCCGCTGCGCACCTTGCTTCCAAGATCGACGTCGACGAGGCGTTCGCTGTCGGCGGCGCGACCGTGAAGGCAGCTGACGAAGGATCCACCGGTGTCATGGTGGTCATCGACCGCGTGTCCGACGATCCTTATCAGAGCGCGACCGGCGTCTACGACGTGCACCGCATCGCGAACGGCGAGAAGGTCGTTCCGAGAGAGTGGATCAACGAGGAAGGCGACTATGTCACCGAAGAGTTCGTGGATTATGTGCATCCGCTGATCCAGGGCCATTACAACCCGATGATGGTCGCGGGCCTTCCGAGACATCTGACCATGCATCAGAAGAGCTACAAGGATTCCAAGAAGATGATCAACATTCAGTGATCGATGATCTCATGAATGATCACGGAGCCGCCGCGGCCTGCGGCGGCTCTGCTTCTTATTTGTGATATTTCGTACTCAGGAGGACTTCCTATGAACACATTCCGACCGAGTCTGCGTTTCAGCCGCTTTCGGAACCTGTGCATGGTGATCGTGGCGGTAATGGTGTTCGGCTTTTATTTTATCTACGACTATATCTACGGTGAGATGGAATCCTGGAATCCGAAGCTGATGGCGATCGTCTTCCTTGTGACGGGGATCTTTCTGGTGCTTCTGGTAGGCTTGTTCTTTACTCACATGAAAAATACCATGTACTACCGCCTGACGGCGAACGCGCTGGAGTTTTCCTGCTGGGGGCGCAGTGTGTTCTATCCGTACAGTGATTTCGTAAAGGCGTGGTACCGCTTCAGCGGGCCCTTTGACACACTGCCCATCGTATTTCAGCTGCGCAGCAAAAGGACTCTGGAGCTGAACCAGTACATCGCCGGCCTGCCGGATCTGACGCTGGGACTTCTGGAGCGGATCGAGGATCATGCGGAGCTGGAGAAGGGGCTGAAGGACCGGGCAGCCGCCTTCGCGAAGCGGGAAAAGGACAGGAAGCAGAAGATCGGGAAAAAGTGATGGGGATTCATCATGATGCGGGACCGCAGGCGGAACGCGGATCAGGGGAGCGGCTTCTCTGGCCGGACGTGCTGCGGGGGCTGACGGTGGTCAGCATGGTGCTGTTCCACGGCATGTGGGACGCGGTGTTCCTGTTCGGTCTCCGCGCGCCCTGGTACATGGCTCTGCCGGGCTATCTCTGGCAGCAGTCCATCTGCTGGACCTTTATCCTCCTATCCGGGTTCTGTTTCCGTCTGGGCAGGCATCCCGTGCGGCGGGGACTGCAGGTCTCCGCACTGGGGCTTCTGGTCACTGCGGTGACAGTCCTTTTCATGCCGGAAGACCGGGTGGTCTTCGGTGTCCTGACCTGCATCGGGGCCTGCATGCTGCTGACTGCGGGACTGGAGAAAGCCGCATGGCGGGAGAGGGTCAGAGCCGCCGGAGAAGCCGCGGAAGAGGCGTCAGGACTCCGGGGATCTGCTGTGGGACTCGGTGTGAGCGCCGCGCTGTTTTTCCTCACAAGAAACATCAACAGCGGCTGGCTGGGCTTTGAAAGGATCCTGATCGCCCCGCTTCCCGCCGGGCTTTACAGAAACCTTTTTACTGCCTTTTTCGGTTTTCCTGCACCGGAGTTTTACTCCACGGATTACTTTTCGCTGATCCCGTGGTGGTTCCTGTATCTGTGCGGGTACTTTCTTTACGGGATATGGCAGAGGAGACAGGGGACGGTTCTCTGTCTCCTGAAAGAAAAAGACAGGAGACAGAGAACCGTCCCCTGTCTCCTTAGGATCTTCAGGTGGATCGGGCGCCATGCGCTGCTGATCTACGCCCTGCACCAGCCTGTGCTGATGCTGGTGCTGACTCTGGTGTTCAGGCTTTCTGCGTGAAACAGTACAGCTGGTCAGAGAGCCGGTACGGACCGCTTCAAAGCTTCAGATAAATGCGGATCAGACCGAGGATCAGAAGGTGAAGAGGATAGAATAAATAGAAGAACCATTGAGAGAGCGCGGAGACGCGCTCTTTTTTATTTCCTTTTTCTTTCTGCCCCGCCTTCTCCGCCTGTCCTTCCCGTTCCGCCTGTCCGGCTTCTGCATCTTCCGGGGAACCGGCGGACAGATCCAGAGGACTCTTATAGAAGCATACAACGCAGACTGCGGCAAGAAGGGGGCCGATGGCAGCGGTCCACTTTGCGAAAGTGATGCCGGTGATCAGAACGACGAGAGCCCAGACTTCCCGCTTTGCTTTCTGCGTATTTCCTGCGAAATAGAACATCAGGGTGAAGGCAGGAGCAAGGATCCCCCAGTCGGCAAGGACTGTGGCGAGGACCAGAAGAACGGACAGGATCCATTTTACCGGTTCCGGCAGGGGGCGTGTGTGGACCATCAGAAGCAGAAGACTGATCCACAGAGTATAGATCATGTTCAGGCCCGTGAAGGTGATGACAGTGTCTTTTGTGAAAGCGAGATCGTAGGGCACCTGGGAAAGCAGGGCAAACAGGAAGAGCCGGAGCAGGTAGCGCCGCACCGACTGCGTCAGAAAGATCCCCTCCGCGAGAAGATAACACATGACCGGCGCGGTAAAATATCCGATACCAGTCAGGAGATCACAGACAAAGGTGTCTTCCGGCAGGAAGATCCCTGCGATATGGTTCAGCAGCATGAAAAAGATCGCTGCAAGCTTCAGTGTATTTCGGGAAATTGTTCGTACCGGGTCAGGAACGGGATCCATGGATAGATACCTCTTCTTATCTGCTTGTGACGCGCACGCGCGGGGAACTTTACTTCAGTGCTGATTCCTGCCGCTGCATCCGGTAATAAAGGATCAGGCAGAGGATCGCTGAAAACAGGGATCCGGCCGGAGCGGCCATTCCCATGGGACC
>CACZFV010000103.1 GCA_902780465.1 uncultured Lachnospiraceae bacterium | reverse complement strand
TATGATCCTTCCTTTATCAAGGACAGTCTCCTGACCCTGGGCATCGGCCTGATCGCCTTTCCCGCGATGCAGCTTCTCGGCAGCGCGGGAGCCCGCCTTCTCCGGGTGCCGGAAGGAAAACGTGGCATCTGGGCTTATTGCTGCGCCTATCCCAACACCGGGTTCATGGGCTTTCCCATCTGCCTCGCGCTTTTCGGCGCCGAGGGCCTTGCCCTGGCGGTCATTTACAACATCACTTTCAATATCTATGTGTATTCCATCGGCGCCATGGCCATCGCGGGCGATGGCGCGGGTGATGCGGGTGATGCTGCCGGTGCTGCTTCCGCTTCCGGCTCTGCAGGCGGGCAGGGGGCCCCGGCAGGCAGACCTTCCCTCAAAAAGGTCCTCTTTACCGGCATCAACTTCTCCGTGCTTCTCAGCCTCATCTTTTATTTTGGGCGGATCCCTGTCCCAGGGCCGGCTGTGATCCCGCTGACCCATCTTTCCAACATCACGACGCCCCTTTCCATGCTGATCACCGGCATCGCCATCGGGCAGAGCCGCGGGGCGGAGCTGTTCAGCGACCGGGACGCCTGGACTGCCTCGGCGGCGCGGCTCCTTATCTGCCCTCTGCTGCTTTTCGCCGTGCTCTCCCATCTCCCCATCCGGAACCGCATGATCGTATCAGTCGTTTCCGTGATCATGGGCATGCCGGTCCCCGGCGTCACCACCGTCCTGGCGGAGACCTACCACGGCAACCTCAGCATGGCGGCGAAACTGTCCCTTCTCACCAACCTGCTCTCTATGGTGACCATTCCTCTCATCTGCATGCTGCTGTAAAAAGACTGGATGCGACAGGAAACAGCCCTCATGGAAACAAGGGACGGTTCTGTTTCTCCTGTACAAAGGAGCTCCCGAACTGTCCCCCCTCTCCTCTTGTCTGAATATGTCATGGATTCCTGGCCTTTCCCGGGATAGAATAGAGACAGAAAGAATCAGCAGATCAAAACAGAAAGAATCAGAACCAGACCCGGATGACACTGAACTCGCGGAATGCGGAGGAAAAAGGATGAAAGAGATCGTGCTCGGAAAAAGCGGTATCAGAACAGTACAGAATGCCTTCGGCGTTCTCCCCATCCAGCGGGTGGACATGGAGACTGCGGTGAAGATCCTGCGCCGCGCCTGGGAGGGCGGCATCCGTTTCTACGACACCGCCAGAGACTATACGGACAGTGAGTCGAAGCTCGGCGCCGCGTTTTTCGGCGGTGAAGGCGGCACAGAAGAAGGCTACGGCGAAGAAGGCCGTACTGCTTCCGGCGGCTGGCTGGAAGCGCAGGGCTTTTCCCGGAAAGACATCATCATCGCCACCAAGACCCACTCCAGAAACCCGGAGGGTTTCCGGAAGGATCTTAAACGTTCCCTCTCCGAGCTGAACACCCCTTATGTAGATATCTACCAGTTCCACCAGGCGCAACAGTGCTACCGTCCTGGTGACGGCAGCGGCATGTACGAGTGTATGCTGGAAGCGCGGAAGCAGGGCCTCATTCGTCACATCGGCCTCACCTCCCACCGCTGGGACGTCGCCATGGAGGCCGCTGCTTCCGGCCTGTACGAGACCGTGCAGTATCCCTTCAGCTACCTCTCCGCGGAACGGGACATGGAGCTGGTGCAGCGCTGCCGGGAAAACAATGTGGGCTTCATCGCCATGAAGGCGCTCTCCGGCGGACTTATCACCCGCTCCGACGCCGCCATGGCTTTCATGACCCAGTTCGACCATGTACTTCCCATCTGGGGCATCCAGCGGGAAAGAGAGCTGGAAGAGTTTCTTTCCTACATGAAAGAGACCCCGGTGCTTACTGAGGAGTTTCAGAGTCTGATCGAAGCGGACCGCCGGGAGCTTTCCGGCGATTTCTGCCGCGCCTGCGGGTACTGCCTGCCCTGTCCCGCCGGGATCGTCATCAACCAGTGCGCCCGTATGTCGCTGCTGCTCCGCCGCATGCCTTACGAAGCCTGGCTCTCGGAAAAGTGGCAGGGGGAGATGAAGAAGATCGAGGGATGTCTCAACTGCCGGCAGTGCGCCTCCCGCTGTCCCTACGGCCTGAACACCCCGGAGCTCCTGAAAAAGAACTACGAGGACTACAAACGAGTCCTCGCAGGGGAAGTGAAAGTTTCGGTTTAAAAAGAAGAAATGCTGTCATTCCAGGATCTGCGCCTCCAGAGGCTTCAGGATCCCGGGTTCCGCATCGCGCCGGCTGCTTAACAGCAGCCGGTTTTTTTCTGTCAGCTGCGCCGCGGACACGTCACCGCCCGGTGCCGCAGCCTGGTCTTTGAGGCGCTCGCCGAGGTTTATCTCCTTCCGGCTGAAATTCACGGCGATGAGGATACAATTGTCTTCCAGCCGCCGCTCAAAGCAGAAGATGTCTTCATCTTCCGGCAGAAGCTCCCTGCAGCTGCCGGAGATCAGTTCCTCTCTCTCCCGCCTTAACGCCGCCAGCTTCCGGTAAAAATGAAGCACAGAGTCCGGGTCCGCTTCCTCCAGCGCAGCGTTCAGTTCCCTGAAATCCGCATGGACCGGAAGCCAGGGCTCTGCCCCGGCGCCGTCTCCGCGGCTGCCGGCTCCGGCGCAGGAAAATCCCGCGTTTTCACTTCCGTCCCACTGCATAGGGGTACGGGCATTGTCCCTG
Source organism: uncultured Lachnospiraceae bacterium (assembly GCA_902780465.1). Taxonomy (GTDB): domain Bacteria; phylum Bacillota; class Clostridia; order Lachnospirales; family Lachnospiraceae; genus Moryella. Next base: position 5,104 of record CACZFV010000103.1, on the reverse strand, counting down.
CTGAAGAAAGCCGCGAAGCGAAGGGCCTCCTCCGGGGAATATCCCTCTTCCAGCGCGTTCTGATACTGCCACTTTGTGGAAATATCGTTGAATTCCTCCGGCGAATGCCAGTCCGCATTCTGCATTCCGAGCTCCTCGCCCTGATACACGTAGGGCGTTCCCCGGAGCGTGAACAGGACCGCGGCCAGTCCCCTGGCAGCTAGCTTCCGTTCCTCCGGCGTCATCGCCCGGCGCTCTTCCGGTGCGCGGTCGGTACTGTTTTCCGGATCCGTCCCCGAAGAGCCGCCGGTGCCATTTTCCGGAGCCGGATCCGCCGCACAGCAGATTCCCTCCGGGTCCGTCCGGTCCGGATTCGGAAGTCCGTCAAAATAAACATTCACCGACCTGGCACGGTCGTGATTCTCAAAATAAATGGGGAGCCATCCCTCGTCCCGCACCGCCTCCTGGCTTTTGAACATCACCCGCTTCAGATCCGTCAGCTTCCAGGGCTTCGGCCGGCACCAGATCTCCGGGCCGTCAAAGGGCAGAAGGACATGGGTAAACTCAAACAGCATGCTGAACACGCCGTCATCTCCCACCCAGTCCGTCAGCTCCTCCGTCTCGACGCCGCAGGCCTCGCCCACAGTGAAGATATCGTGCCCTTCAAAGACCTCTCTTTTGAACTCCTTCAGAAAATCAAGGATCCCCGGCGTGTTCGCCGTCATGGTGTGGACGCTGACCGTGCCGTCCGGAGAATCCGGCTTCCCGTCCAGGAACTCCGCCGGCTTTTTGATGTAGCTGATGGCATCGATGCGGAAGCCGCCGATCCCTTTGTCCAGCCAGAAATTCGCCGCGTCGAACAGTGCCCGGCGCACCTCCGGGTTCTCCCAGTTGAGATCAGGCTGCTCCTTCGCGAAGGTGTGGTAATAATACTGCTGCCGCTCCTCGCACCAGGTCCAGACGGAACCGCCGAAGATACCGCGCCAGTTGGTGGGAACGGCCTTGCCGCCCGCGAGGTCTGCCCCGGTCTTCTCTCCGGTTTCCTCAGCCCTGGTGTCGACGCCTTCAGTCTTCGGATCCCTCCAGATATACCAGTCCGCCTTCGGATTGGTCCGGTCTTTTTTCGACTCCAGAAACCAGGGGTGCTGGTCGGAACTGTGATTGTATACAATGTCCATCACGATCCGGATGCCGCGCTTTCCCGCCTCCGACACCAGCCTGTCGAAGTCTTCCATGGTGCCGTAGGCCGGGTCAATGGAGGTGTAGTCCGAAATGTCGTAGCCGTTGTCCACCATCGGGGACGGATACATCGGCGTGATCCAGACCGCCCCCGCGCCAAGCTCCTTAATATAGTCCAGGCGGCTGATGATCCCGGGAATGTCGCCGGTCCCGCTGCCAGTGGTATCCTGGAAGCTCTTCGGATAGATCTGGTACACAAACGTCCGCTTCCACCATGCTTTCTCCGCCATACCCTCGCCTCCTGTTTTCACAATCTCCTGCTCTGATTATCCTATTCCTGCTCTGATTATCCTATTACCGACCTGCTCCGTCAATGTCGGAAAATCTGCTCGGAAGCAGTATAAATGCAGAACAGGAAGGTGTATGGGCCGTCCGAAGGGGAACATGCGTAGTTCAGTGCGCAGTCTGAAGAGGGGGTGGTCACAATTCCTCGATTCTCAAAAAAGTGGACACAGGAATTGTGTTCACTTTTTTAAAAGGCCATTAAATTGTGACCAGTTTCGACCTTATAAACGGCCATATATCAGCAGGGGAAAAAAGCAGGAGCAGAGATAATAAACACAATCAATCAATATGTTTATTATCTCTGCTCTTCTTCTACATTTTCGCCATTAACAGGCCGAAAACCTGTATCCACAAATTATAAAACTCCCCTGAACGTGACCACACTGCTCAAGCCGGACTGTTCAAATCACAAATCAGGAAGTTCTCAGGCCAGATCTCCTGCTCCTGTTTCGTTCAGATCTCCAGCTCCTGCCCGTTCAGCACTGCCTTTACCAGGTCGTCGCCGCGGTACATGAGCTTCAGGGAAAAGAAAGGCATTTCCTTGTCCAGCAGGTACTTTAAAAAAATGCGGTCGCCTTCCCAGAGGTTCAGGTCCAGGACGCGGTTGATGTCCACCCACTCCGCCTCGCCTTCGTCGCAGGGGTGCATGTCTCCCACGAAATCATCGCTGTGGAAAAGGTGCATGTACTCTGTGCCCCATTTGTCCGACACGAAGGTGATGATGCCCCGGTAGTTCCAGGAATGCACCTTGAAACCGGTTTCTTCCTTTACTTCCCGGATCAGGCAGTCCTCCGGACTCTCGCCCTCCTCAAACTTTCCGCCGATGCCGACCCACTTGCCCTCGTTCAGGTCATTCTCTTTTTTCACCCGGTGCAGCATCAGCCATTTTCCGTCCCGCTCCAGGTAGCAAAGCGTCGTCTGAAACATACGTATTATTCCACTCCGATAAAGGTGTAGTCCCGGTCCTCGACAGCTTCTTTTACAGCCGCTTCGTCGAACTCGCCGGACAGCGTCAGCACTGCGGTGCCCTTCTCGTGGCTCACTTCCGCGCTCTCGACGAAGGGAAGCTTCTCCATCGCCTTCTTCACGGTCGCCTCGCAGTGTCCGCACATCATACCCTCGATCTTAACTGTCTTTGTCATGTCATTGCTCCTTTCAGCATTTGAATTAGTTATATCACATACTGCGTTTCCCGCACAGCACACAGCTTCATCCGAAGCCTGCGCAGCACCGGCTTCCGCGTTGCTGCCGGCCGCCGCAGCATCTCCGGCTGCCTGTACAGGACTGCTGCTCCGCTTCTTCAGCGGCCGGTCTTTCGACGCGTCATGCAGTTTGAAAAGATTCAGCCGCAGCGCGTTCATGCAGACCGTGAAGCTGGACAGGCTCATGGCTGCCGCTCCCACCATGGGATTCATCTTCCAGGCGAAGAGCCCTGCCGCCAGCGGAATGCAGATCATGTTGTAAAAGAACGCCCAGAACAGGTTCTCGTGGATGTTCCGGAGGGTGCCGCGGCTCAGGCGCACCGCTGCCGCCACGTCCGTCAGGCTGCTGTTCATGAGGACGATGTCTGCGCTGTCTATCGCCACGTCGGTGCCTGCGCCGATGGCGATGCCGATGTCCGCCCGGGTCAGGGCCGGCGCGTCGTTGATGCCGTCGCCCACCATGGCCACCTTGCCGCGCTGCTGCAGCTTCCGGATCTCCGCTTCCTTGCCCTCGGGCAGCACGCCGGCGATGACGTCCGTCACTCCTGCCTGGGCGCCGATGGCCCGGGCAGTGCGCTCATTGTCGCCCGTCAGCATCACCACGTCGATCCCCATGTTCTTCAGCTGCCGCACGGCCTCCGGGGAATCCTCCTTGATGACGTCCGCCACGGCGATAATGCCGAGAAGCTCTCCTTCTTCCTCAAAAAACAGAGGGGTCTTCCCCTGGTTCGCCAGTTCTTCCTCCGCGCGGGAAAGCTCCTCTCCCACTTTGGTCAGCGTGCGGATGAACTTTCCGCTGCCGGCGTGCATCAGCCGTCCGCCGGACCGCGCCTCCAGGCCGTTTCCGGGCAGGGCGCGGAACTCTTCCGCTTCCGCTGCCGGACCAGCTTCTCCGCTCTTGCCCTCAGGGAGACAGAGAACCGTCCCCTGTCTCCTATCCGCCTCAGCCACCACGGCCTTTGCCAGCGGATGTTCGCTCTTCTTCTCCAGCGCCCATGCCTTCCGGAGCAGTTCTTCCTCCGTATGGCCTGCCGCAGGCTTCAGATCGGTGACCTTCGGTTCCCCGGAGGTGATGGTGCCGGTCTTGTCAAGGGCGACGATCTCAACCTTGCCGGCGGATTCCAGCGCCTCGCTGGTCTTGAAAAGGATACCGTTCTTCGCGCCGAGGCCGTTGCCCACCATGATGGCCACCGGGGTCGCCAGCCCGAGGGCGCAGGGGCAGGAAATGACCAGCACGGAGATACCGCGCGCCAGCGCGAAAGAAAGGTTCTGGCCCGCCAGGAGCCAGCCAAACGTCACCAGAGCCGCGATGGCGATGACCGCCGGCACGAACACGCCGGACACCTTGTCCGCGATGCGGGCGATAGGCGCCTTTGTGGCAGCGGCATCGGAAACCATGCGGATGATCTGGCTGATGGTGGTGTCCTGGCCCACTCTTGTCGCCCGGCATTTCAGGTATCCGGACTGGTTGATAGTGGCGGCGCTCACCTTGTCGCCTTCCGCCTTGTCCATCGGGATCGACTCGCCTGTGAGGGCGGACTCGTTCACCGCGCTGACGCCTTCGAGGACGATGCCGTCCACCGGGATGTTCTCTCCCGGCCGGACCACGAACACATCCCCCGCCTGCACTTCTTCGATCCCCACTTCCACTTCCGCGCCGTCCCGGAGGAGAACTGCCGTCTTCGGCGCCAGCTTCATGAGACTCTTCAGGGCGTCCGTGGTGCGGCCCTTGGACATAGCCTCCAGCATCTTCCCCACGGTGATCAGCGCCGGGATCATGGCTGCGGACTCAAAGTACAGCTGACTGTGGTACAGCTCCATCAGGTCCATGTTTGAAACGCCTGCTGTGATCAGCCCGCACATTTCATAGAACACGAAGGTGCTCCAGCCGAAGGACACCGCGGACCCGAGGGCCACCAGAGTATCCATGTTCGGGGCGCCGTGGATCAGAGAACTGAAGCCGCTGGTAAAGAACTTGCGGTTGATGATCATGACCACGATGGCCAGGAGCATCTGGGTCAGCGTGAGTCCCAGATGGTTGTGTTCAAAATATCCCGGCAGAGGGAAATGCAGCATGTTGTGGCCCATGGTGATATACATGAGGGCCAGGAGAAAGACTGCTGAAAGAACGAGCCTGCGCTTCAGCTTCGGCGTCTCATGATCCTTCAGGGCCTCCTCATCCGCGGCGAAGCTGCCCGCAGCACCGGAAGCACCCGCCGCACCTGCTTGTCCGCCGGCTCCCGATGCACCTGCCGCGCCCTTCACACTGGCGCCGTAGCCCGCCTTCTCCACCGCTTTGATGATCTCGCCCGCCGGTGCCGTGCCCTCCACGCCCATGGAATTTGTCAGAAGGCTCACCGAGCAGGACGTGACCCCCGGCACCTTCGACACCGCTTTCT
>CACZFV010000102.1 GCA_902780465.1 uncultured Lachnospiraceae bacterium | reverse complement strand
CTCACGTTTCCTGCCTCCGGAAGCTCCTCTTCCTTTCCCTGGTAATAGCGGATGCTCAGGATCATATCATAGGTCTCTGCGGACGATTCGGAGACAGACAGATCCTCTCTGATCTCTCCGGCGATCTCCTTCAGTTCTTGCGGGGAAATGGTTTTTTCTTCCTTGTTCAGTTCGTGCAGCCGTTCCGCCTCATAAGCATCCCCTTCGCCGAGGACCTCTTCACTCAGCCGAAAAGCGCCTGTCCGGTTCAGGGCCAGGGCCTGAAGGGAAATAACGGCCTTGTCTTCCGGTGCGGACTCCGCGGCCTGTCCGGAAGCCCGGAGAGATTCCTTGGGACGGTTTTCCTCCAGAAGCTTCGCGGAAATATAGAGTTCCTGCTCCAGAGAGGCTTTTTTCTGCGGAAGGAGGACTGTTCCTCCGCTGCGGAGATCCTTCGCCACACCGAAGGCACTGGCAGCGGCCGCCGCCAGCAGGATGAAGTAAAAAGGCCTGAATACCAGTTTTTTAAAGAAAGACAGCAGAAACAGCAGGATGCTGAATCCAAGCAGGATAATAAATATGGTCAGTTTCAGCATAGTTTCACTCCGTCAGGTCTGTGAAGGAAAGGTCATTTGCTCTTATCTTCAGGCGGCCGTACTCCGTCACCGGATTCTCTCCGGCCATCAGGACACGGAGGTCTTCCAGCCTGTCTGTAAAAGAAAGATCCTGGATCCGGTTCCGCCGCACCCACAATTCTGTCAGTTCGGGCAGTTCTCCGCATATGGAAGCATCTGTCAGCTGATTGCCGGACACATCCAGGGTCCTCAGTTCCTTCAGCCCCGAAAGAGGAGTGATGTCGCAGCCCTGTCAGAGAGGACAGTGCGGAGATATCTGTGATCCCGTCATTGATCAGCGAAAGTTCCTCCAGCTGCGTACATCCCGCGAGGACGCTGATATCAAAATTCGACTGGAACGCGATATTCAGTGTCTTCAGGAACGGGCAGAAACCCAGAAAACCCGGCGCTCTGATCGATCCTGTTCCTGCGCCGGAGCGGTTTCCCGACTTCCATTTGTTCTCCGTAAAGACCGCCCCCTGCAGTTCCGTCTGTGTATAGCTGTAGCCTGTTCCAACGATGCACAGCTCCCTCAGCTTCGCGAGATCGTAGCTGTAGATGGGTCTCCCTCCGGAAGAATTGAACAGTGCGCGGTGCAGCATCTCTCCTTCCCTGGAATCCTGAGGGACATATTCCGTGACCGGTACCGTGATCTGATAGTTCATAGTGACCGTATCGCTCTGGTAGCCCATGGCATTGATCGCTCTGGCGGTCAGAGTGATCTCTGGATCCGCGAGCACAAGGTCTCCACGGAACGCTTCGGAGTCCGCTCCCGGTTCTGTTCCGTCCAGTGTGTAATACACCACGGCACCCTTCACGGGTTCCGCCAGAGTCAGGAGCTGATAGCTGTCGTAGCTTCCGGAAGGCAGGGAGAATGCAGGAGCTTCCACCGTCATCTGCCTCTTCAGGTCAAGAAGTCTCTCGTCCTGTGAACCGGCGCTCTCCCGTTCCACCAGTTCCTTTGCTTCCGAGAGCTTCCCCTGGGAGATCATCACCCGCGCCAGTTCCACGCAGGCTGCGGAGGTATCTCCTCCCAGGTCCATTGCCTTCCGGTAGGACTCCTCTGCCTTTTCAAGATCCTGGGTCACAGCCAGAGCTTCTCCGAGGCCCATCAGCGCCTCCCGGTTATCCTCCTGCAGACCCGCGGCCCTCTCATAGGAGATCACCGCTTCCTGGTATTCTCCGCGCTCAAAATACTTCTCCCCGTCTCTCAGGTAATCATCCAGGGTCTTCCGGGGCATCTCCGCACCCGCGCCTTTCAGATTCGTGACGTAATAAGCCCCGCCCAGGGCCAGCGCCCCCAGTCCGAGGATCGTAAAAAATACGGCAAATCTGTTTGCCCTGATCACATTCATGGCTCTGTTCCTTCCGTTGACTGTTCCGTTTTTCCTGTCAGCGCAGCGCGCCGGTATCTCTCAGCTTTCCCGCCAGCGGGAGGAGTTCTCCCGCATCCGCGGTATTGGCGGTCAGTTTTTCCGCCTCTCTGTAATACTCCAGGGCGGCGGAATAATCCCTGCTGTTCTCGGGCTTTCCGGCCTGAAGCTCAAGTTCCAGAAGCGCGCTCTGATACCAGATTCTGTAATCATTGGGCCAGTTTTTCCGCATCCGCTCCAGAATACGTTCTGCTTCGTCATACTCCCCGGCAGTTTCCCGGATAAGGGCGATGTTCTGGTACAGATAGGCTCTGTCATACCCCAGCTTCAGAAGCTCCTCGAATTCCTGCGCCGCCATGTCTGCCTGTTCTCTGTCTCCGCCGGACCGCGCGGCTTCATAGCGGGCCCCTGCCCTTTTTTCAAGGAGCTCAAGATCTCTGCTTCCGAACCCGTCGGCAGCCTCCGACAGAACGGCAAGCCGCTTTGAAAGCAGTTCCTGCTTCCGTTCCCTGTCTTCTCCCGCTTCCGCCGCCTCTCTCTCATAGAGTGCGGAAAGGAAAAGGACCAGATTCTTTTTCAGGCGGACGTCTTCCGCGGTCTTCAGTCCTTCTGCCGCTTCCTTCTCCGCCTCTTCGATATTCCCCCCTGCCTGGGAGAGCATCGCCCGGAGATAAGAACCAAGGCTTTCGTCACCGCCTGCCTTTTCCCATGCGGCCATCTGTGTCTCAGCCTCTTCGGTATCCCCGGTCCGGATCAGGGCGACGATGTAGTCCTGCAGATAACTCTGCTCTCCCGCCATCAGTTCCGCTGCTTTCCCGTAATATCTGACTGCTTCTCGTCCGTCACCGATGCCGTCGTAGGATCTCGCCACCAGATAGTTGAACTGTCCATTCTCCGGGATATCCCGGACCTGCGGAAGGATCGTATTCTCCGCAAGTTCCAGGGCATCCTCGTAGTCCAGATGATCGTTCATCACGCTCATCTCCGCGAGATAGGCCTCTGCCTCCTGCGGCATCATACCGGCGGCCTCCTGAAGCTTCTGAAGAGCGCCCTCATAGTCGTCCCGCTGCATTTCCAGCCCCTGGTTCACCATGCTCCGGTACTGTTCCAGGCGCTTCCTGTTCCTGACGCTGATCCCGGCCAGAACGCCGCCGAAGAGAAGCAGCACCACACCCGCGGCCGCGGCGATCAGCATGGTCTCCTTCCTCTTTTTCGCCTTGTAGCTTTTTCCGTAGCGCTCCAGGTGCTTCAGGGCATACTGAAGCTCCGCTGCGCTCCGGAACCTGTCCTTCGGGTCTAAGCTCATCAGGATCCGTATCACAGCGGAGAACTCTTCAGAAACTGACGGGTTCCAGTAATTGACCGGATGATGCAGGATGTCATCCAGATCGGCTGTCTTCCCGGTCAGCAGAGTATAAAGCGTCATGCCCAGGCTGAAAAGGTCGGACCGTTCATCCACTCCGAGCCCCATAAGGCTCTGGATCTTCCGGAGCGCCTCCTGCGTCTCCTGGTCCGGGAGTCCGCCGGCAGCTGCAGCTCCGGCGGACATATCGTACAGATATTTCTGCAGGTTCCCGTATTGTTCCGGCGGTGAGTATCTGGGGCTCACGCCGATCGTCTTCTTTCTTCCGCCCGCTCCGCTCATGGAGATATTGAAATCAATGAGACAGATGCTTCCCTCCGGAGTCAGCATGATATTCGCCGGCTTGATGTCGCTGTGAATGACCGGTGGTTTTCTGGAATGGAGATAGACCAGTGCATCTGTGAGCTGCTCCGCCCAGACAAGAGCCATCTTTTCCGGCACCGGGCCGTTCCGCTTCAGCGCCTCAAGAAGATTCTGCCCCGGGATGTACTCCATGACTGTATAGATGCCGTCTTCATACTCCAGGAAATCATACACCTGGGGAAGGAAGCTGTGGCGGAGGGACTTCAGAAGATCTACCTCCGCCCGGACATCCACAAAGCTCCGGATATCGTCGCGGATCTGCTTGATGACAACATCTGTCTGCAGTCTGCGGTGATAAGCGAGATAGATCACTCCGCCTCCCCCCGAGCCGATCCGCTCCCGGATCACATAAGTATCGTTCAGAACCGCACCTCTGGCGATCATACCTTCCTCCCGGAATTACGATTAATATTTTTCCCGCATGCGCGCGTCCATTTTCTTTTTTCTGGACGGCGCTCCTGCTCCGTTGACAAGCAGAAGGACAAAGGAAAGGACCGTCAGGGCGATCCCCGCGAAGAATACTGCCGTTCCTGCTGTGATCTCTGTCACCGTATCCACACTTTCATTTCCACCCGTCCGAGGCGGATCGTGCTGCCGCTGTACAGTTCATGCACATCGGCGATCCGCTGGTTGTCCACATAAGTCCCGTTCGTGGAATTCAGGTCGCGGATATAGAACTTTCTTCCCTCGGCGTAGATCTCGCAGTGCAGCTTGGAGACAGATTTGTCATAATCGATCACCACCTGGCATATCTCCGGCTTTTTCCCGAGTTTTACATGACCGTGGAGCGGGTACTCAAACTGTTTTACCGGGTTTTTCAGATCCTGAAGGCGCAGCATCAGGACCTTTCTTTCACCGAACATGAAATCTGTATCTGTCCCCCCCTGGCGGTCGCCGGAGGGCGGATACGGAGGCTGGGGCGGCATCGGGCCGGGTCCCGGCGGAAGAGGAACGATGTCCTCTTCTTTCTTCTTTTTTTTCATAACAGCAAACACGATCCCCCCGATCACGGCGAGAAGCAGAAGGATGCCGGCCACGATCAGCGGGATCCGGAACTTTTCAAAAAATGTGGGCTCCGGCTCGGGCTCAGGTTCCGGTTCCGGCTCAGTCTCTTTCTCAGTCTCCGGCTCCGTCGGCGCTTCCGTGGTCTCAGCCACCGTGGTCTCCGGGATCTTTCCGAAAGGCATGACCACCTGGACCGTTTCTGTTTCCGTCCCATCGCCCAGGGAGACGCGGACACCCTTCTGCGCCCCGTCCTTTACTTCCTCGGGAAGGACCACTTCGATCACGGACGGTGCTTCCTCTCCCGCCATGGCAGACACGATATCCAGGGAACCGGACTGACCGAAGGTCCAGTTCCTCGCCCCGGTCGCTCTGGAAAGAGCATACATTTCCTTCAGGTTCTTTTCATTTCCCTTTCTGGGACAGCCCACCGTATAGATGGGAATATTGCGGGAAGCGAGTTTCGTCTCCAGCTCCGCCCGGGTGATGCCGCCGGGATTGTTGTCCACTCCGTCGGAACAGACCAGCATGCGGACAAAGGCATCGCCTTCTTTCCCCGCCTCCCTGGTCAGGACTTCATTCACCACGTCGGTCAGGTAGGTCTCCTGGTCATTGTACTGGATACCGTCGATCTGCCCCTTCAGTGCGGCATAATCGGAAGAATCCTCCGTGACGACCGAAAGATGATCACTGAACATGCAGAGGGTAAAACTTTCGTTCGGAAGCTTTCCTGCCACTATATTGGTGAGCAGATCCCGGATGGCGTCCCGGTTCTCCTTGCTGATCGAGATCGAATTGTCCACCAGCAGATAGGTGCGGACAGGCAGGTCCTTTTTGCTGCTCCTGACTCTGATGTCTGTGGACTTGCCGGTACCGATCCGTGCTTCCGGGGCGGCGGCTGTCTGTTCCCCGCGGACGTAGAGAAGCAGGGAATCTCCGATGACTTTTGATTCCAGCACGGGGATCTGCCCTGCCGCTGACACACGAAAAGCAACTGCAAGCATCAGAAATGCTGCAGCTGCCAGTGCTACATATATTTTTTTCAGAAACTCAGTCGCGCTCATGTGCGATCCTCCAGGCTTCAAGCTCCGCCTCATAAATGATCTGCGCAACTGTGCGGATGGTGGATGCGATGTTCTTCAGGTTGCTGCCTATCGTGCTGATATCTCCCTGGACTTTTCTGCCTTTCTGCAGGTAAGTCGGAGCGGAATCGCTCTGCCAGGCGCTGTGCACCTGCTGCAGGATCCCCTGCAGTTCATTCCGGGAGGCGTTCTGTATCTTAGTGGCAATGGCTTCAAGCTGCGAAGCCTGTTTCAGCGCTTTACGGTAGTTAAAATTGATCTCAGCCAGGCTGCTCATATCTCTCCTCCTTTAAACGATGGTGTCCGTCTTCAGCGCCGCGTTCCTCGTCGCTGCTTTCCTCTCCGCTTCCTCATAGATACCGGCCTGCTGAAGCAGGTCCACAGGATGTTCCCTGAGACGCTTCATGATATAGCTGATATCTGTCTGGTAGGAAGAATACCCCTGCCGGTCCTTGTCGCCGGCTTCGCCGATCCAGTATCCCCTGGTCTTTCCGGAGATATCCATGATATTCCGAAAACGCTTTTCGATGTCGTCGATGATCCTCGTGAATTCCGCAGACTTCGTTCTCAGAGCCTCCGGCTTTACTCTCAAAGTAATATCCATGTTTTCCTCCTTTTTCTCTGAACTTTTCGTCCCGGTCTTATACCTTCAGTGATGAAACGATGGAACCGACATTCTGTTCACACCGGTCGTAATTGCCTCTCACAGTATCCGTCGCGCGTGTAAAATCTTCCATCGCCTTGATGAGAAGCTCCAGCTTTCCGATATCATCCGAAACAGCTGCTACCGTGGCCTGCTTCGCGATGCCGTCCCACATGGAACTGAGCTGGCTCGAGGTCTCCCGGAGCTTATTTACATCTTCTTTCAGGTGCTGCAGCTCTACGATAAATTTATCCACATCACCTTTCAGCGTGTTTGTGTTGACTTCGATCTTTGTGATTGCCATATGATATCCTTTCTGAAATCTCTGGATTTCTGTTTTTTCTCAGTCCAGCATGTCGCGGATCGTGCTGCGGACCGGCGTCAGATCCGCGACCCCTGTCTGGAACCATCCGCTCCTTCCACGCGCCTGCACGCCTTCCATTTCGTCTCCGTTCCGTTCCTCTGTCTGTTCACAGTACTTCGAGATCTCAGCCAGCGCCGCCGCAAGCTTTACGACTCTGGCCGTTTCCAGCTCCGCCATTTCCACCTGCCGCAGCAGTTCCCGGCGGCATGGTTCAAGGTCTGAGTGATGTCTCAGATTCCGCCGGACTTCATCGATCTCAAAACGGTATCGCCGGAGTTTTTTTGAGAGATCCAGAAGCTCCTGACTTACTGCTCTGGTCTTCTGAGGTTGTATTCTGATTTTCATCTCTGTCACTCCTTCGGATGATCAGACTATACCATATTATTCCGCCGTCGGGACCGCTTTCGGATGAATGACACCTGAACCGCGACGAACTGCAGGACGAATGACCGTCATACAAGGATCAGTTCCGCCCCGCCGACAATACCGTAGTCATTCAGAGTCTTATCCCTTCTCATCTGGACCCCGGATTCCACGGCACACAGCACCAGCTCGTGATGATCTCCCTTAAAATCCAGATGCTCCTTCTGGAGCACAAGCTCCACGATCTCCTCGATCAGGTCGTCGATCTTCGCCTTCTCCTCCAGAGAAAGATTGTAGACCTTTTCCAGTGCAGGCACACTGACATCAACTATGACCATCTTCTTCCTTTCCGAAGCACCTGTCCAGAAGCCTGTCAAGCGCCTCCTCTGTAAACACTTCCGCCGGAGCGGCGTCCGGTCCGGCAATATACTGTTCCGCGCCGGTCTGAAAGATCTCCGCCTCCGCGAGGATGCTTCCGCCGGGTCCGTAATCCCTGAGCCCAAGGATCACCTGCCGGTCCTCCGGTACGCTCTGATCCGCATCCTCTTCCGCAAGGCTGTTCAGTTCGACCGCATCCTCCGCGGAAAGCACCGGTGCATCCAGGATCCCGCTGTCGAACAGCCAGTCCCGGATCCCATTCTTTGTAATCCTGCCCAACCGGTACTGAAGGCTTTCCCGTGCCGGGACGATCTCGACCATATAGAAAGTCTCTTTCCCCGATGCGGGATATAAGACCGTGCTGTTCCGCACAGGACGTACCGACTCGAGGTAGAAAGCGTGCCTGGCCGCGTGAAGCTCCCGGAAAAACGCCCCCTCCGGGGTCGGGACGAACCTGCCGTCCTTCTCCTCCAGAAGCCCTCTCACCGAAAGCTTCAGGAGGGCGTCCAGCATCTGCTCCTTCGACGGCAGCGGTTCCTCCTGAAACAGGATATAGTCGTCCTCCCCTGAGAACTCCATCATCAGAAGGAATTCACAGAAGGAAAAATACAGTCTCTCGTCCTCCTTCATCCGGTTCCTCCTTTGAAGGCTGCCTTACAGCTCCTGGACAGCGGAACGCCTATCTCCTTCGTAAGCTCGATATAATTCTCCGAATTGAGGATCCTGGAGATCTTGTCCGTATTGACGATGTAGCTCCTGTGGCAGCGCCGGAACTGTTCCGGCAGCCGCGCGAGCAGGGCTTCAATGGTGTCATAGAACGCGTATTCCTCTGTCTTCGTCCGGACAAACAGCTTCTTGTCCCTTGCTTCAAAATAGTAGATCCTGGAGTAAGGAATGAAGATCTTCTCCTCCCGGGTATCCACCACAAAACTCTGCTCCGCATCTTTTGCCTGGAATTTTTCAAAAAAGCTGTCCATGAATTCCCTGTTGAGGACACGGAAACTGTCTTCGGTATAAGGCCGCAGCAGCAGGGAATCCGGCGCAGCATCAGCATGGAATCCCCGTACTGCCTGCGGAACTCCCTGAGGGCGTCCACTGTCTGTCCCTTCACGAACTCAAAATAGCAGAGATCGATCAGCCGGCCGTCTCTCAGTGCTCCGGAAAACTCCTCCCCCGCAGATACAGCGTCGAACCGCATGGACTCGTCGCCGTGCATGGCCGTGCTGCTGCTGCAGTCCTCCCGGATCCTCTCCGTTTCTTTCTGGTTTCTGTCACAGGCCAGAACCGTTATCATTTCCGGAAGTCTCCTTTAATTAACTCATCGGGACAACGATCTTCTCAAGCCGGTCGTCCCTGTTGTCTGTAGGAATCACGCCGATTCCGGGCTTCATGGAGCGATCCTGGTCCTGGAAGCTGACATTCTCGAAAGCAAACAGCTTCTGGTCTCCGAAACGGCCGCCGAAGCGGATGCCGGAACGGTAGTTCATCAGGCTGCCGAACGCAATGTAGCCTGCCATCTCCACAGCTTCCTTGTCGCCGACTTCCCCAAACACAAACACATTGTACCCTTTGCCCCGCTCGCAGAGGGTCTCAAACAGCGCCTCTCCTTCCTTCGCGGGCGAATCCGGATCATGTATGGTCGTGATGACTCCGGTCATATTGCCGATAAAGATATCGATCCTCGGATTGGCGTCGGCTTCTGCGAACAGTTCTTCGTCGGAGCACTTTCTGTCGAGACAGCTCTTCTTCAGCGGCGAACGTTCTACCAGGATACCGTGCAGATAGGTCAGGAATTCAAGCAGCCCCTCTCCATCTGTGTAGCGCTTCCATCCGTGCTGCTCCGCAATGCTCTGGAACCGTTCTCCACCTGCTTCCAGAATGATCACCTCGTCTCCGCGGGCGGCCGCTGTCATCATCAGGTTCTCCATGAACACGGACTTTCCGCTCTGCTTTGCTCCGCTGACAAGGTATGCGAAATTCTTCACAAGATCGAAGGAAGCAAGATCCGCGGACTCGAAATCCCAGCCGACCGGAAGCTTTGTGCGGTCGCTGAGAAGCTCCTGGTATTCCGGGAGACTCTCGAAATCGCTGCGCACAGGCTTCGCGGGGATGCTGGGGATGGAACGCGCCCGCACACCATGCCAGGCGTCGTTCATCTTCGCCACCATCTCTTTCAGTAGATCGTTTCTCTCCGGGCTTCCTTCCGCCCTGGCTCCCAGAGCTGTCTGGAATTCCAGGATCCTTTCTCCGTAATAGATCAGGCCTCTGCCCTTTACTCTGGCTTCCGGGGTCACAGGCGGCTTCACGATATGCAGCACGTCGCCGTAGGCGAACTGGTCCTGCATCTCCAGCGTCAGGCTGGTGCGGAAAGTCTCCGCCAGTCTCGAAGGCATTTCCTGCATGCCGATGCCTCCGGCAGTGACAAGAAGGTAGATTCCGTAGCCGTTTCCTTCCTTCGCGATCCGCATCATGATCGCCTCATAGTCTTCTCCGGTCTTCTCGTGGAAGCTTCCGTAGTTGTCAATGACGATCAGGACTGCAGGAACGGTCCATCCGTTATGGTTGATATAATCTTCATAACTGGTACCTGCAAACTTCTTCTTTCTCTCATCCAGGATCCTGGTCATCATGGTGAAGAACTTGCTGATCTTGTCGGTCTCCAGGTCTCCTTCATCCATATAGCCGCCTACCGTCTTCAGGTCGGAGAATACATTCAGCATTTTCGCGCTGAAGTCGAGACAGTAGATATTCAGCTGCTCAGGAGTATATCCCGATGCCAGAGAAAAGATCGCGGACTGCAGGAAGGTGGACTTTCCGGTGGATACCGTACCGGCCAGGAAATGGTGCCCGCCGTCTGTAAAGTTGAGAGATACCGCCATCTGTGCCTGGTTTTCCGGATCGTCCGCGAGACCGATCACAGCGCTCAGGCGGAAACGCTTCGGAACCTCGGGCCAGTTCTTTCCGTCAAAGGAGCTTCGGCGGAACTCTTCCATATCTTCCAGGTAAAGGAAAGTGGGCAGGACCGGGAGCCAGAGCTTTCTCTGCTTTGCAACGCCGAGTTTCTCCGCGGTCTCCTTCAGGTAGTCGATCACGACCTCGAGCTGCGTACGGCTCTTGGTCTCGGGCAGTCTCCTGCCTTCCTTTGCCGCTGCTCTGACGATCTTGTCGGCAAGAGTTGCGGGATCCTTCTCGGAAGCACATTCCTTGTAGGTGACGATAAAATCGCTGATCCGCGTGTTGTTGAACTGGTTTCTCTCGAACTCCGGCTGGGCTGCCTGGATCCTGCGGTAAAACGCGTCCTTGAAGTCAGAACTCTCTTCAAAACTGAAGGACGGCTCCAGGACGGATCGTCCGGTATCCTTCTCCGCTCCGTGCATAAATCCGAGAAGTTCCTCCGCCCATTTGCGCTTTAACGCTTCTTTTCTCTTGATCTTCGCGTGGTTTCCGGCGAGGTCGACCTTGCCCGTAGCGCTCAGAAGCTGCGCGATCAGCAGGGAGCTGCCGCCCAGTTCTTCGTCGTAAGTTGCTCCGGACCATCCGCTCTGGAACAGCTCGAAGATCTCGTCGTTGCCGACCTGCAGATAGCAGCGGCCGGCCTGGGTAAGATACGCGGCATCCGTTCTGTGCAGCATATCCATCGAGTCCTGGCGGTCCTGCACACGGAGGCAGAGCCGGAACTTACTGTTCGCCCAGATATTCTCGTCCACAGTACCGGAGGGACGCTGCGTGGAAAGGATCAGGTGAACACCCAGGCTTCGTCCGACCTGCGCCACACTGATCAGTTCCTTCATGAACTCCGGCTCTTCGCGCTTCAGCTCCGCAAACTCATCGATGATGATGAACAGATGTGGGACCGGCTCCGAGGCGTCGCCGTTCTTGTAAAGCGCTGTGTAGCCGTTGATGTTGTTCACACCGTAGTCTGTGAAGATCTTCTGTCTTCTTCTGTTCTCACTCTGGATGGAGACCATGGCGCGCTTTACCTGGTTTCCGGACAGGTTCGAGATGGACCCGATCATATGCGGCAGATTATCGAACAGGTTCGCCATTCCGCCGCCCTTGTAGTCGATGATAAAGAATCCGATGTCCTCCGGACTGAAGTTCACGCACAGAGAAAGAATGTAAGTCTGCAGCGTCTCCGACTTACCGGAACCGGTAGTACCGGCCACAAGACCATGAGGACCGTGGTATTTCTCGTGAATATCAAGATAACAGGGCGCATTGCCGTTTTTGAACCCTACCAGCGCACGCATGGAAGCGATGCTGTTGGACTTCTTCCACCGCGCCGGTGCGTTCAGCTCGGAGGGCCGTCCGATGCCGTACATATCGAAGAAGGTCAGTGTGGCCGGGATCTCTCCGTCAAGGTCTGATTCCACCACCTGGATCTTTCCCTGGGTCCTGGCCATCATTTCAAGACCCTCTTTGCTGACATGGTCAAAGAGGATCTTCGTTCCGTTGCTCATGCCGTCCCTGGTATTATAGATCCCCTCAAAGGTCCTGTCGCAGCGGACAATGCATTCGCACTCGTTCGGCAGATCTTCTGCCCGGGCGGAAAGAAGCACTGTCGTCAGTCCGAGATCTCTGTTTCTCTCAAAGACATAATGGGTGATCAGCTCTCCATCGAGAAGCTTGGGATCCGTTACAAAGAGGACAAAACGCGGTTTGAAGCTCTTCGGTTCTTTCTTCTCTTCTTCTTCGCTTCTGTTTCTGAGGACCTGGGCGATCTCATGGAACACGTCGCCCATTTCCGCCTTGCTCGTCGCGATGTAACGGATCTTTTTATCGCCGGACCACACATGGGGCAGCCAGTACGCGAAATTCCAGATCTCGCGGTCAATGTCGCA
>CACZFV010000101.1 GCA_902780465.1 uncultured Lachnospiraceae bacterium | reverse complement strand
TGTTTATTTCCGTATGAATCTGTTCCTATATTCTGTCCGTATATTATGTCCGTATATTATGTCTGTAAATTATGTCTGTAAATTATGTCTGTAAATTATGTCTGCATGATCCTGTCAGAACGGATCAGCGGCAGATGTAGTCAACGCCGTCGTAGGTGACCATGGTAAAGGTATTGCAGTCGTTGACATCCAGCGTCCAGCCTTCATCGGACATGTACTGGTTCGGGCCGCTCTTCCGGTTGAAGTTATAGTACATCGGGCCGCTGCCGGTATAGATCTTCACGGTTGCGTAGTTGGAACCAAGATCCACTTCCACCGGCCAGTCGTTGGCGCCCCATGCACTCACTCTTCCTGCGGCGTCATCTGTCACTGCGAGGTGGTATCCGCCCACAAACTGTCCCGCGAATGCGGTGGTGGTAAGCATCATTGCTGCAAGTCCTGCTAAAACGGTTCCTGCGATCTTCTTCATCATTGTTTTTGTCCTCTCTTTTCTGTTTGATTTTTTTACTCGAATTTTGTCGCTGCCCTCCGGCAGTTCGTTTGTTTTTTTGTTATGCCCCGATTATATTCAGCGCATCATCACAGAAATAGCACAAAGCCGAAAAAAAAGACTGCCTCATCAGAGAACAGTCTTAAGCCTCTCATACACCACCGACGCGAATACGCGGTGCCCATCTTCATCCATATGTTCATCATCTGCAGCATTGGGCCGTACATAGTCCGATGCTGCCAGAAACGCGTTCCCCCTTTTCCCGGCGATACCGCAATATACTTCCTTCAGCTCCCGGCATAAGATCACAGACTGCTGTGAGAACTCCGGATCTTTCTCCGGTCTCCATACATCCTCCCCGAACAGGAGCGGGGAAACGACCAGGATCCTGTCAGGAGAAATGCAGTGTTCCATCTCCTCCAGGCAGAGCTCCAGTCCCTTTCCGATGGTATGGGCGGAAGCTCCGTAGACCGGCTTGCAGTCGTTGGTCCCAAGCATGACGACCGCCGCATCCAGCGGATGGTGTGTCTCCAGGATCAACGGGAGCGCCTCGAGCCCCCTTCTTCCCGGTCTCAGGTCATCCTCAAATACAGTCGTCCGACCGCAAAGACCTTCTTCGATCACCCGGATCTCCGGGCATCGTTCCTGAAGAATGCTGGTCCAGCGGACCCCCCAGGGGTAGCGTTCCTTTGAAACAGAGCCGGGAACCAGCCCCCAGGTATTGGAATCACCAAATGCAAGCACAGTTTTCATCCCCTGTACCTCTTATCCGTTTTTCTTACGATCCTGTTTCCTGCTTCCTGGATCACCTGGACAATGATGACTGTGAGAAACACACAGCACCATGTCACGTCCGGATTGAACCGCTGATGTCCGTAGCTTATGGCGATCTGTCCGAGTCCGGTCCCGCCGATAGTCGCGGACATCGCGGAATAACTCAGGATCGTCACCATGGAAATGACGGCGCCTGTGATCAGGGAGGGCCTTGCCTCCGGCAGGAGGACCTTCCAGATGATCTGAAAATTATCTGCCCCCATGGACTGGGCCGCCTCAACCACCCCGGCATCCACTTCTTTCAGGGAGCTTTCCACCATCCGGGCTACATAGGGCGAAGCCGCAATGACCAGCATGACGATCATCGCCTTATTCCCGAGACTGACGCCGACGATCAGCTTTGCCACAGGAAGCATCGCTACCATCAGGATAATAAAAGGAATGCTGCGGAAAAAATTGACGATCAGCCCGAGCGCCCGGTTCAGCCAGTAGACCGGATTGATACCTTCCTTGTCCGTTATATTCAGTATGACGCCCAGCGGCAGCCCGATGCAGTAAGAGAGCGCCGAGGCCAGGACCGTCATATAGACAGTCTCCCATACCCCTTTCTGTATCAGTCCGTTATCCCATAATTTCAGGAACATTTCGGAAAACATGGCTGCACCTCCTCCTGCCATTCAAGCGGACTGTTTTTCAGCCAGGAAATGACCTTCTCCGCATCCCTTTCTGAAGGAGGCAGTTCCAGCAGCATCTGACCGTACATCTCGGAATCCAGCTCTTTCATGTCTGCGTACAGGATATTCACAGGACATCCGCAGTCCAGTACCATCTGCGAGATCACGGGCTGCTGAGAAGTTTCCGCCCGGAACGTCAGTCTGACGCGCCGTCCTCCGTGCTCCATCGACCCGGAACGGTTTCCGGGCAGGATCAATTCCCTGGCGATCGGGGACCGGGGATTCGTAAATACATCGCTGACCTTTCCCTCCTCCGCGATCCTGCTGTGATCCAGCACGGCGACCCGGTCACAGATCTGGTCGATCACCTTCATCTCGTGGGTGATGATCACGATCGTGACGCCCATGGTCCGGTTGATCTGTTCCAGCAGCTCCAGGATAGAGCGGGTCGTGTTGGGATCCAGTGCGGAAGTCGCTTCATCGCAAAGCAGATATCTGGGTTTTGTGGCGAGGGCCCTGGCGATCGCTACCCGCTGTTTCTGCCCGCCGGACAGCTGGGACGGATAAGAGCCTGTACGGTCTGAGAGACCGACAAGCTCCAGGAGTTCCACTGCCCTTTTCTGCGCTTCTGTACGGTCCACACCGGCGACTTCCAGCGGAAACGTCACATTCTGAAGCACCGACCTCTGTTCAAGAAGATTGAACCCCTGAAAGATCATTCCGACAGACTGCCTGAGCTTTAACAGATCTTTTCTGCCGAGGGACAGGATATCTTTTCCGTCGATCAGCACCTGACCGGAAGTCGGCCGCTCCAGAAGGTTGATACATCGGACCAGTGTGCTTTTTCCCGCCCCGGAAAGTCCGATGATGCCGTAGATCTCACCGTCGCGGATCGTGAGGCTGATGTCTTCCAGCGCGACGATCTCCTTGTCCGAAGTGTTATATTTTTTTCCGAGGGATCTCAGCTCTATCATGAAGTTATTCACCTCCATCTCCGGGGAGAAAGGTCTCCCCGGGGAGAGAGATCTCCCCGGAGAAAACAGATCTGCGTATGCGGATCACCTGATCGGTACGATGCCGGCGCCCGTCTTTTCGTTGTACTGGTCCACCGCACCGTCCTGCAGTGCTGCCACCAGCGCCTTGACAGCGGCTTTTTCCTCGTCGCCCTTCCGGACCGCAATGATGTTGGCGTAGGTCTGCGCCGCGTCTCCGGAGGCGTCTTCAATAGCCAGCGCGTCCGTTGTCTTAAATCCTGCGCCTAAAGCGTAGTTGTAATTGATGACCGCGACGGTTCCCGCATCGCTGTTTTTCAGCAGGGCAGGGACTGCGTCCGCCTGTACAGCCTGGATCTGATATCCGTGGTCATCCGTAATATCGAGGATCGTCACGCCGTTTTCGACAGATGCGCCTTCCGGAAGGTCGATGATCCCTTCCTGCTTAAGAAGCAGCAGTGCTCTGGTCTGGTTGGAGTCATCATCCGGAACGATGATCGTCGCGCCCGCTGCCAGATCCTTCAGATCTGTCACGCTGTAGCTGTAAATGCCGAAAGGCTCATAGTGGATCAGTCCGGCGGACACAAGATCCGTGCCGTTCGCGTCGTTGAAGCTGTTCAGATAAGGTCTGTGCTGGAAATAGTTGGCGTCCAGCGTTCCGTCCTGCAGCGCTGTGTTGGGAAGCACATAGTCATCATAGATCACGATCTCAAGATCGAGCCCCTGCTCCGCAAGGGCCGGCTTTACAAGCTCCAGAAGCTCCGCGTGGGGAGTGGAACTGGCCCCGACCTTCAAAGTAGCGGCTTCCTGCTGTCCGGCGCCGGCATCCGCGGTCTGCGCTGCGGTGACACCGCCTTCCACCACCAGACTGTCCTCATAATCCAGTCCGTAGGTGTCCACGAGAGTCGCTTCGTAGTCCTTGTGGAAGAACTGTTCGTCCGCGAGGGACTTGATCTCGTCATTGATCCAGTTCAGCAGGGTCTCATTCCCCTTGGAGACTGCCGGGGCGATAGTATCCTGGCTGCCGAGGGACGGGATCCCTACCGTATATCCCGGATTCTGCAGCGCATAGGCGATGACTTCCGTGTTGTCATTGGCCCAGGCAGCGGCGTTCCCGTTTTCCAGCGCGTTCTTCGCGTTCGCGTAGGTGTCATACTTCTGAAGTCTGATCTCCGGGTTGTTCTTGATCAGGTAGTCCTCTGCAGTGGTGCCGGAAATGACGATCACCTGATCATCCGCGCCGAGTTCCGACAGGTCAGTGATCACTCTGCTGTCGGGAGAAACGACGCCCAGGGCGACGTTCATGTACGGCAGGGCAAAATCGACCTTTTCCGCGCGTTCCGGTGTGACCGTGAAGTTTGCCAGAATGATATCGACCTTGCCTGTCTCAAGATATTCCACCCGGTTCGCCGCCTCTGTGGATACATAATTGATCTTCAGGCCGAGATCCTCTCCGATCCTGTTTCCGAAGTAAACGTCATAGCCCTGGTACTCACCGTTTTCATCCACATATCCGAAGGGATTCTTGTCCGAAAAGACGCCGATATTGATGGTTCCGCTTTCCTTGATCTCATCGAGTGTTCTGTAGACAGCATTCTGATCCTTGGTGCTTTCGGAAGCTGCTTCCGGAGCGGCCGGAGCGGCGCTCTGCGCTGCCGCGGCACTCTGCGCTGCTGCGGCAGTACTCTGCGCCGCGGCAGTAGTCCCGGCCGTCGCGGACGATCCGCACGCCGCGAGTGAAACTGCCAGTATGGAAGCCGCACCAAAGCTCAATAAATTACGAAGTTTTTTCATAGTCTCCTCCCGGGCCCATGGCCCCATCTTTATGAATGTGAACGTTTCCGTTCAAAAGTAAATGTTCTCAGGAATTCTTTCGCTCTCTCCGTTTCCGGGTGATCAAAGAACTGTTCAGGCGTACCCTCTTCTTTGATCACGCCTTCGTCCAGAAAGATGACTCTGTCCGCGACTGCTCTCGCGAACTGCATTTCATGGGTGACGATGATCATGGTCCTGCCCTGCTCGGCCAGTCCCAGGATCACGTCCAGTACTTCACGGACCATTTCCGGATCCAGCGCTGCCGTCACCTCGTCAAAAAGCAGGATCTCAGGATGCATGCAGAGCGCTCTTACTATGGCGACCCGCTGCTTCTGTCCCCCGGACAGCTGCCTCGGGAAACTCTCCGCCTTGTCGGAAAGCCCCACACGGGAAAGCAGCGCGAGTGCTTCCTTTTTAGCGTCTTCTCTGGTCCTTCCCTGCACCTTTGTCGGCGCCAGGATGATGTTGTCCAGCACATTCAGATGCGGGAACAGTTCATAGTTCTGAAACACCATTCCGATCCTCTGGCGGATCTCCGCCAGGTTTTTGTTGTTCCGGGAGATGACAGCGTCCTTCAGCCGGATCTCCCCGCCCTGGATCTCCTCCAGGGCGTTGATACATCGGAGAAATGTACTCTTTCCGCATCCGCTGGGGCCGATGACGACGATCACTTCGCCTTCCCGCACGCCAAGGCTGATATCCTTCAGCACGGTCTGGTCACCGAACCGCTTCATCAGATGACTGATGCTTAAAATTTCCTCCGCCAAGTGCTCACCTCCATCGCTTTTCAAGATATCCGGCCAGCATACTGATGGGCCAGCAGGCGATAAAATAAAGCAGGAATACTGTCAGATAAACGCCAAACGCGGCGTTCGGGCTGCTCATCCGGTTTGCCTCGATGATCTGCTGTGCGACCTTCAGGACTTCCACTACGCCGATCATCAGCACCAGACTGGTGGTCTTTATCATTCTGGTGATCAGGTTGATGGACAGCGGGATCAGCCGTCTTACTGTCTGCGGCAGAACGATGTAACGGTATGTCTGCATGCCTGTCAGCCCGAGGGCAGCCGCGCTCTCATACTGATGCTGCGGAATGCTGATTACCGCTCCCCGGACCAGGTCTCCCATTTCCGCCGTTCCCCAGAAGGAGAAAACGATGATGGCGGATACTTCTCCGGACAGGTTCCAGCCGAAGATCCTTGTCGTGCCGAAATACACGAGGAACAGCAGCACCATCTGGGGCATGATCCTCACGATCTCCAGATAACATCGTGTGACAGCCCTGCTGATCGGGTTTTTCCAGGTCATCAGCATACCGACCAGCACGCCTGCGAAGATACTGATCACCACCGATATCAGGCTGATCTTCAGCGCGACCCCAAGTCCTCCGAGGATCCTCGCAAGATTCTTTCCCTTCAGAAGGACCTCAAGTCCCAGATCCGGCATGGCGGAGCCTCCTTTCCAGCAGGCTCCCGGCAAGCGATACCGGAAGCAGGATCATAAGATAGAACACCACCAGCAGGAACAGGCTTTCCGCCGTCTGATAGTACAGACCGATCAGATCCTTTGCCGTAAACATCAGGTCCATCAGACTGATTGCGGAAAAAACGCTGGTCTCTTTCAAAAGGAAAATGACGTTGGCCATAAATGCCGGCATACTGATGGTTATTGCCTGCGGAAAGACTACATAGCGCAGCGTCTGCCATCTTGTGAGTCCCAGGCTGTACGCGCTCTCAAACTGGATCGTCTCGACCGCTTCCACTCCGCTGCGGAACGCCTCTGCCATGTAACTGCCGCCCAGGAAGGCGAGGCCGGCGATCCCGCAGAATTCCGCGTTGGTGCGGATCCCGATCTTCGGAAAGCCGTAGTAGATGAAGAACAGCTGGATCAGGAGAGGCGTGTTCCGGCTGATCTCGATGTATACCTTTGCAGCCTGCCGGAGCACCGGGACCCTGAAATCCTGTACCGCCGTACAGAAGAGACCGATCAGGACGGCAAAGAAGATGCCGGCCAGCCCGATCTTTACTGTCAGTACCGCCGCTTTCTGATACAGTGGAAGATATTTCATGATAAAATCCCAGTTCAAGTTGGTTACCTTCTTTCCTGTGATCGTCAGCTTCTTTTGATTGGCAGCTTGTTTTCTGTAATTGGTGCCGATTTTACTACCTATTTACCTACTTTGTCAATAGGTTTTAAGACGCCTCTTGTTTTTTCACAGGACAAAGGTATAATACTGACATAGGACAAAGGCGTCTGACGGTGTATTAAAGTACCCGTCAGACGCCTTTCTGTTTTCTTGTTTCTGTTTGCAGGAGGTCATGGCTATGGCAGTAAAGTATATTTTTGTGACCGGCGGCGTTGTTTCAGGTCTTGGAAAGGGTATCACAGCGGCTTCCCTCGGGCGGCTCCTGAAAGCCAGGGGATACCGGATCACCATGCAGAAATTCGATCCCTACATCAACATGGATCCGGGGACGATGAACCCGGTGCAGCACGGGGAGGTGTACGTGACGGACGACGGGACAGAGACAGACCTGGATCTGGGACACTATGAGCGTTTCATCGATGAAAACCTGAACCGGGGCTCCAACGTGACCACGGGCAAGATCTACTGGTCCGTGCTTCAGAAGGAAAGGAAGGGCGTCTACGGCGGCGGCACCGTCCAGGTGATCCCCCATATCACGAACGAGATCATGAGCCGCTTCTACCGTCCGGAGAAAGAGGACGGAGAGACCCATGTGGCGATCATCGAAGTAGGCGGCACCATCGGCGACATCGAATCCCAGCCGTTTCTTGAGGCCATCCGCCAGTTCCGCCACATCGCCGGCGAGGGCAATGTCATGCTGATCCTGGTCTCCCTGGTCCCGTATTTAAGATGTTCCCAGGAGCTGAAGACCAAGCCGACCCAGCAGGCAGTCCGTTCCATGCAGGGAATGGGCCTGCAGCCGGACGTGATCGTGTGCCGCACGGAGACGGAGCTGCCCGGGGAAGTGAAGGACAAGATCGCCCTCTTCTGCAACGTGCCGAAGGAGCACGTTTTTACCAATATGGACGTTCCCTCCCTGTATGAG
>CACZFV010000100.1:8172-9764 GCA_902780465.1 uncultured Lachnospiraceae bacterium | reverse complement strand
ATGGGAATGGAAGGCACGCCGAAGGATCAGCTTCCGAAGGTCGGCGATGTCATGAAGGAGTACGGTCATCTGGCGCTGCCGCTGATCTTCCTGATCTACATGCTTTTCTTCAGCGGCAGGACCGTCATCATGGCGGCGTTTTACACCATTATCTTTACCATTATCATCGCGCAGATCCGGCCGAACACCCGCATGGGGATCAAGGATCTGCTGGGCGCGGCGGTAGCTGCCGCCAAGTCCACGGTCTCTGTCGCGATCGCCTGCGCCTGCGTGGGCTGCATCGTAGGCGTGTGCTCCATTACCGGCTTTGCGCTGAACATGGCAAGCGCTATCATTCAGATCGGCGGCCAGAGCCTTCTGTTCACTCTGATGTTTACCATGGTCACCTGCATGATCCTGGGCATGGGCCTTCCGTCCATTCCTTCTTATATTATCACTTCGACCATCGCGGCGCCGGCACTGGTCCAGCTGGGCATCCCGCCCATCGCGGCGCATATGTTCTGCTTCTATTTCGCGATGTTCGCGAACCTGACTCCGCCGGTGGCGCTGGCTGCTTTCGCGGCAGCAGGCATTTCCGGAGGAGATCCCATGAAGACGGGGTGGGCTTCCGTGAAGCTGGCCCTCGCGGGGTTCCTGCTTCCGTACATGTTCGTGTACAATCAGGAACTTCTGATGCTGAACACGACGCTCCCGAAGGGACTGCAGGTCGCAGTGACTGCTGCGATCGGCGCATTTCTGATCTCGGTGGCGGTAGAAGGATTCCTTTTCAGGAGCGTGAATCCGGTGTTCCGCATTGCCGCTCTTGTGGGCGCATACTTCCTGATCGACAGCGGACTGATGACAGACCTGGCCGGGCTTCTGGTCTGTGCATGCATTATTGTATTGCAGAAGATGTCCGCGAAAAAGAATATCTCCGGAACGGCAGCTGTGTAAGTCCTGCCCGTCCGTGGCTCACAGGGCTGTGGGACTGCTGCGGTATGCGGCAGTCCCTGCATGTGTTTCTGCGATGACTGTCTGAGGTGCTGATATGCTTTATCTGGTCATAACGAATATCGCAACGAATATCGCACTGCTTCTTCTGCTGGCGCTTCTGTTGACAAAGATTCCGTTTTTCCGGGAGATCCTGCTTTACGATGGCAGAGGAACAGAGGAGACAGAGAAAGGAAGGATCTGGAAGAGGCAGTTGATCACAGGGCTGATCTTCGGGGCTTTCTGCATTATCTCGGACCGGATCGGGATACAGGTAAAGGGCGCGCTGCCGAATGCCAGAGTCATAGGGATCCTGTCCTCCGGGTTTCTGGGAGGGCCGTTTGCGGGGATGATGACCGCAGTGATCGCCGCGGTCCACAGATACCTGATCTTTCCGGAGAGGATCTCCACCACTGCCTGCGTGATCTCGGCGCTTCTTCAGGGCGTGATGGCGGCAGTCATCGGATTCAGGTTCAGTGACCGCAAATACTACAATAACTGGTTCCTGTCCGGGGTCACCTTTGCGGCGGAGTTCCTGCATATTATCCTGATCCTGGTCCTTACCCGTCCGTATACGGAGGCGGTCAGCATCGTCATGAATGTGATCATCCCCATGACGGTGA
>CACZFV010000100.1:0-8158 GCA_902780465.1 uncultured Lachnospiraceae bacterium | reverse complement strand
TCTTCTTCAATATTTTCCGCTCGATCTTCAATGAGGCGGATCTGAAGGCGGCTTCCATGGTCTCCCTGGCTTTCCGGACTGCGGAACGCTGTACGCCCTGGCTTGAGGGAGGACTGACGGATGAGACTGGCATGCAGAAAGTGATCGAAACGATCCAGGCAGAGTATCCCTGCCTGGGTGCAGCCATCGTCCGCGGCTACGATTTCCTCGGACGAAGCTTCGCCTTCCGGGAGATCCGGCTGGACAGAGACAATTATCCGAGACTTCTGTCAGCGACGAAGACCTACAAGACGACCCGCATCAGCAGCGTGCCGAAACCGGAGGACGCTTTTTATCCTCTTTACGCGGGCCATACGATTCTTTCCGCTCCCGTTATCCTGGACGGCGGGGAAGATGAGGTGGTGGCCCTGGTGCTCCTGGTGGGAAAAAACAAATACTCCTACCAGGCGGATATCGAGTTCGCAGCGGGACTGGCAGCGCTGTTTGCCACGCAGCTGAAGCTGGCAGAAATGGAGCGGCAGAAGGAGACTCTGCGAAAAGCGGAGTACCGGGCCCTGCAGGCCCAGATCAACCCCCATTTTCTTTTCAACGCATTGAACACGATCTCCTATTTCTGCAGGGAGAAACCGGAAAAAGCGAGGGAGCTGCTGATCGCGCTGAGCGCTTATTTCCGAAACATGCTTACGGATATCGACTACATGGTGCCTCTGGAAACGGAACTGGAGCATGTGCGGGCTTACGTGAAGCTTGAGGAAGCGAGGTTTGAGGACCGTCTGCTTGTCACGATCAGTGCGGCTCCGGAGGACTGCGTCTGCCATGTCCCGAGTCTCATTCTCCAGCCCATCGTGGAAAACGCCATCCGTCACGGTGCGACGAAACGGGAGCAGGGAACGGTGGTCATTACCGTGCGGAGGGAGGAGAAAGCGACGAATATCGATGTCCGGGACAACGGCCCCGGCATGGATCAGAAGATCATCGACCGTCTCTATGACCACAGCACAGAGCCACAGAGCGACGGGGGACACGGCATCGGCATGTGGAATGTCCAGCAGCGCCTGAGGGACATGTTTGGCGAGGAGGCAGGCCTTCAGATCGTTTCCGGCGCCACGGGGACGATAGTACGTATGGTGATTCCGAATGAAAGCAGAGAGCCGGACAGCAGCCGGGATGCGAAAGGGGTGAAAAGCGGATGAAGATCGCAGTTGTGGACGATGAACGTCCGGCCAGGAGCGAACTGGTCTATCTGATACGACAGTGTCTGCCGGAGGCGGAGATCCGGGAAGCAGACAGCGCTTCAAAGCTGATGGAATTTCTGGAAAAAGAGGTGTTTGACGCTTTCTTTGTGGATATCGATCTGGGCGGGGCGAACGGGACGACGCTGGCGTCCATGATCCGGAGCCGGCAGCCGGAGGCAGGGATCATTTTTGCGACAGCCTATGGAGAGTATGCGGTGCGCGCCTTTGAGCTTAACGCTACGGATTATCTCCTGAAGCCTTTTGACCTGGAACGTGTGCGGAAGACTGTGGAGAGACTTGGGAAAAAGAAGCATCAGGAGGATGCGGATACAGATCTCAACAAGCTGATGATCTCTACCGGCATGGCATTCCGGGTACTGGACGTCTCGGAGATCCTGTTCATAGAGACAGAGAACCGTGCCTGCAGGATCCATACGCAGGAAGGGAGCTATTTCCAGAATGAGCCGCTCAGCTACTACGAAGCCAGGCTCAGGGAGAAGCGCTTTTTCCGTATCCACAAGAGCTATCTCGTAAACCTGGAATATGTGAGGGAAATGATCCTCCTGAACAGCTCCAGCTATGGGATCCGTCTCAAAGGATCCAGCCAGGTCCTTCCCATCGGCAGGACCCAGCTCAGGGAATTCCGGAGCCTGTTCTGATGATAACTCCGTCCGCCCCCGAATTTTTGTCTGGACAAGGAGCCGTTTAGGATGTATTATTTTCTGCGGTAACCGGGCCTTCCGAAAGGAGGCCTTTGAAGTATGTCGAAAAGAAACAGGGGGTTCTGATGGGCGAAAACAATCAGATGAAGACAGACGCTATTTATGACGCCCGGTCTCTGGGGATGCCGAAGATGCTTCTTCTGGGACTGCAGCACATGTTCGCGATGTTCGGCGCGACCGTTCTGGTGCCGATCCTGGTCAACAGCTATTTCCACGGGGAAGGTCTTTCCGTCCAGGTCACGCTGTTCATGGCCGGCCTCGGTACATTGTTTTTCCACATGGTTTCCAAGAAGAAGGTGCCGGCTTTCCTCGGTTCATCCTTTGCGTTCCTGGGCGGATTCGCGACGGTGGCTGAGCTGAATACCGGCATTTACGCAAATATGACCTACGGGGAGAAGCTTCCCTACGCCTGCGGCGGTATCGTTGTGGCAGGACTTCTTTACCTGATGCTTTCTGCGGTCATCCGTCTGGTGGGCGTGAAGAGAGTCATGCGCTTCCTGCCGCCGGTCGTCACCGGACCGATCATCATCTGCATCGGTCTTTCTCTGGCGGGATCCGCCATCGGAAACGCGGGCACCAACTGGTTCCTGGCGCTGATCGCGCTGGCGACCATTATCGTTTTCAACGTCTGGGGCAAGGGGATCTTCAAGATCATCCCCATCCTGATGGGTGTCGTGATCTCCTACGCAGTGGCCGCCATCATGCAGGCGACGGGCCTCAGCAATCCGGACGGCTCCGCTATTCTGGACTTCTCCAGTGTCGCGAGCGCCAGATTCATCGGTCTGCCGCCGTTCCAGATCTGCAAGTTTGATCTTACCGCGATCCTGGTCATGGCGCCGATCTCCGTGGCGACCATGATGGAGCACATCGGCGACATGTCCGCCATCTCTGCGACGGTGGGCCAGAACTTCCTGGAGGATCCGGGTCTGCACCGCACGCTGATCGGAGACGGAATGGCAACTGCCATGTCCGCTGCCTTCGGCGGCCCGGCGAACACCACTTACGGCGAGAACACCGGCGTCCTTGAACTTTCCCGTGTGTTCGATCCCAGAGTGATCCGGCTTGCGGCAGTCTACGCCATCGTACTGTCCTTCGTACCGAAGTTCGCTCAGGTCATCACGTCCCTGCCGGCTTCCATCATCGGCGGCATCAGCTTTATCCTGTACGGAATGATCTCCGCCATCGGTATCCGCAACGTCGTTGAGAACAAGGTCGATTTCGCCAACAGCAGAAACCTGATCATCGCGGCTGTCATCCTGGTCTGCGGTCTCGGCTTCTCCAGCGGACTGACCTTCGAGGTGGGCGGCACCTCCATCACCCTGACCAGCCTTGCGATCGCATCCCTGGCAGGCGTGGTCCTGAACGCGGTCCTTCCGGGCAATGACTATCATTTCGGCGTCAATCCCCGCGGCGACGCGATGCGCGGCGTGTCCCTGAAGAAGTAAGAGAAGAAAAGGAATGGTTTTGACAGCGGAGCCCCGTTCATGTACAATGAATGGACACCCACTGGACAGACATCCATTGAATGACATCCATGGAACAGGCATAATCCATTTGCCGTACAGCGGCGGTGATTTGAAGAAGAAAAGGAGATTATACGATCATGGACGAGAAGAAGCCCAAAGTAACTACAGATATGCTGATCGGTGAGATCATCGTTAAGTACCCGGACGCTGCTTTTGCTCTGATGCAGTGCGGCATGGGATGCATCGGCTGCCCCTCTTCCCAGGGTGAGACCCTGGAGCAGGCCGCTATGGTCCACGGCATGAAGCCGGAAGAGGTCTGTGAGTACGTGAACGAGTATCTCGAGCTGCAGGAGTACGACGCAGGAAGAGAATAAGCCCTGTGAAAAGGTGAAAAAAGGTGTCAGGCACCGTTAAGATTTCTTAACGGTGCCTGACACCTTTTTTTCTGTCGGCGTGGATGCCTGTCCGGCGTCTCACACTTCTTCTTTGCCCAGTTTCATATAGACGGTCAGCATCATGGTCGTGAAGCTGGCCATGCCGCCCAGGGCGTTGGAGATGGGCTCGGCCATATAGACGCCCCTGGCACCGAGGCCTGCGATCCGGGGAAGGATAAGCGTCAGAGGGACCACCAGCACCACTTTCCGGAACAGCGAGAAGAAGATCGCCCGGTACTTCATGTTCAGGGATTTGAAGACGGACTGAGCGCAGTACTGGAAGACCTGGAAGATAAAGGCGAAGAAGTAGATGTGCAGTGCAGGCACCGCGTGGGATATCAGCTCCCGGTCCGAAGTGAAGATCCTGATGAAGAATTCAGGAAACGCCAGGATCAGGATCCAGGAAAGGACCGTGTAGGCAACTCCGAGTCTGCAGATGATCCGGATCGCTTCCTTCAGCCGTCCCGGCCTGCGGGCGCCGTAGTTATAGCTGAGGACCGGACCGGAACCGTTGGAAACGGCAAGGAGAGGAACATCCATGATCGATCTCACGGAGGAGACGATGGTGTAGACAGAGACTGCGATGTCCCCGCCGTACCCTGAGAGCACATGATTGCATACCACTGCCACCAGGGAGTTCGTGAACTGCATGACAAAATTGGAGAACCCGAGTCCTGTAATATTCGAGACAAGGTGGAGATCCAGTTCCCGGGGCTTCAAAAGGGCAAGGCGCAGTTCCGCCTGTTCCGAGAGGAGGAAGCGGAGAGCGGTGACCATGGAAAGGATCTGGGAGAGCACGGTGGCGATGGCGGCGCCCCGGATCCCCAGTCCCAGTCCGAAGATCATCACCGGATCCAGGATAATATTGGTTACGGCGCCGATGAAGACCGTCTGCATCCCTTTCCGCGCGAAGCCCTGGGCATTGATATAGGGATTCAGGCCGGTGGCCAGCATGTAGGGGACTGTTCCTGCGGCATAGATCTGCAGGTAGGAATATGCGTAAGGAAGGGTCTCATCGGACGCGCCGAAAAGCCGGAGCATGGGGACTGCCAGAATGTACGCCGCCGCGGTGAGCAGGACCCCGCAGAACAGCAGCATGAAAAAAGCGGTGTTCATCACCTTCCGGGCGGCTTCCGTATTCCCCCGGCCCCGTTCCATGGCGCAGAGGGGAGCGCCTCCGAAGCCGTAGAGGTTCGCGAAGGCAGTCATCAGCATGACGACAGGAAAACAAAGCCCTACTCCTCCGAGGGCAAGGGTGCCTGTCCCGGGGATACGGCCGATGTACATTCTGTCGACAATGCTGTAAAGAAGGCTCAGGATCTGGGCGGCCAGCATGGGCAGGGCTGCCTGCATGATGTTTGCGCGGACAGAGCCGTGGTCAAAATCGATCTGGTTCATAGGATTGAAAGGGTTGAGGCGTTCTGCCTGGGAGCAGAACGCCTCGATAAAGGGTGGGTATGAGAGTTAAAGAGGTTATCCTTAACTGGATTTACTATACCACAGTTCGGTACAAAAAGTCCATACTATCCAGAAAAATATTGAAAGAAAGATGTAAGATTTTGAAGATTATTGTATACAGGAGGTTACGGAGCATTCGGAGTTTTCAGCTCAACGTAATGGCCTTCGATGTTGTTGAACAGAACATTGAAGCCGCGGATCACGCTGATGCGGATGCCCTTCTCACCCTTGATATTGAAAGTCGCGGTGATCGGAGCGTTCTGTACGCCGAATTTTCCGGAACTGTACAGCGTCTTTCCGGAAGTAATGCCTGCCACGCTGACGCGTCCGGTAGTGGAGATGGTCTGACCAGCCTCCGGGGCGAAGGTGAGGCTAATGGTCTGGTAATCCTTGTCAAACTGGATCACTTCCGAGGCGAGGTGACTGACATCTCCTTTGAAGCGGAGACCGTTGTTCCAGGTCAGACCGCTGGATGTCTCGGCAGTCTCGTAGGCTTCAATATAGCTTGATTCAACGGGAGAGATGCTCATCAGGTTCGTGCTCAGCATGCCGGCAGTTTCGTTTACACCCTCTGCTTTTGTCTGGACGACGCCGTCCACGACCCACTGTCCCTGGCTGTTAAGCTGGTAGCCGTCGACCATCGTGTCCGCGAGCATATTGCCGTGTGCGTCAAAGTAATAGCACTCAGAGATCCTGTCGTGGTTGCCGTCGATCCAGGCCCACTGGTTCTTCAGCCATCCTTCCTCTACGCCGCGTCCGGTGTAGTCATAGTGCCAGATGCCATTGTTGTCAACTTTCCATACTCCCGCAAAAGCCGGGACTGACATGCAGACGCCCAGCACACAGGCAAGAGCGGCGCCGAGCAGATGCTTCATTCTCATAGTAGATCTCCCTTCTGATTATATGTGAACCGCATGACCTCATTATAAAATCAGAGCATGTAAAATTCAAGGTGTCAAATATGGTGTATACTGATAGAAAGCAAATATCTTTCAACAGCAGCGGCGCGGACAGAAGCTGCGCAGGGAGGCGCCCGGATGAACCAGACTGAACTGAACAAAGTAATGAACTTTTATATCCGGCATTACGACGAGATCCGGAGAAGGGAAGACTACAAATGGGAGGCTGCTGCCGCGTGGCAGGCCGCGGCGCCCATGAAGGCTGCCTCTTTTCCCGAGGCTCTGCGCGCAGGCCTGAAAAAGGCGGGAAATCTGCTGGATTCCGGTTATTATTACCCGAAGACAGCGCTATTTATGATGCTTTCCCGGGACCCGGAAGCAGTGGAATATATGTTTGAAGACCTGTTCTGCGAGAAAGACGATGTGTACGACCGTATCGCGGTGTTTATGATGAAAGCCGGTGCGCTGCGGAAAAAATGGTTCACGCAGGAGGAACTGCCGGGAGACGACCAGGACGAGCATGCGGTGTCTGTCTATCTCTCCTTCGAAATGCCGGAGAAGTATTATATCTACAAGTACAGTGTGTTCCGCGCCGCGGCGATCCTTCTGGATCACAGCTACGTGCCCCGGAGGAAGGACGCCAGGAACCTTCCGGAGTATTTCAGCTTCTGTGAACAGGTGCGGAAGGAAGTGCTTGCTTCCGGGGAGCTTCTGAGACTGGAGCAGCCCCGCAGGGAAGCGTTTCCCGGTGTGGACCCGGAGTACCGTCTCCTGACGGAGGATATACTGATCTGCGCGGCTACTTATTACGCGAAACCTGAGCTCTTCGAAGAGAGCGGGACCGCTGAAAAGGCAGAGCAGTTCCGCCTGGTCCCTGTGAAAAAGGAACTTCCGCTGGAAGCTGTCCCGTTTTACGATCCGGTGGAGATCGCACGTTACGAGGAGCAGCTGAGGGAAGCTGCCCTGAGATTCATCGTGTCCCAGGAACGCCTCCGGGTGCGGGAGTACCGTCTTCCGGCCAGAAAACAGCCCGAGGCTCTCGGGACGGGAAGGGCGAGGGGAGAAGGATACGATATCCTGTCCTTTGACCGGAGAGGAGAGGAAGTCTTTATCTCGGTGAAAGCCACCGCAGGACCGGAGAGCGAGGCCTTCCGGGTCACGGAGGCGGAAAGAAGAAAGAGCACCTCGGATCCGGAACACTACCGTCTGTATCGTGTGTACGGGTTCAGTATGGAGGAGGGAAACGGAAGATACAGTGTCCACCGGGGGGACCTGAGTCCTTTTTGCCTGAATCCGGAGCGGTATCTTGTCATGTTCTGACGAAAGTACACCCTGATACGAGAGAAAAGCGCCTTGAAGGGGCGGAGGTTTTCTGATAGACTTGGAAGCACAAATACCCTGACGCCGAAAAGGAGGATCACTATGGCAAAGTATGTATGTAAGACCTGCGGTTATGTCTTTGACGAGGAGAAGGGCGACGAAGAGTACGGTATCGCTCCCGGCACAAAGTTCGAAGACCTTCCTGATGACTTTGAGTGCCCGCTCTGCGGCGTCGGCAAGGACGAGTTTGAGATCGAGGAATAAGAGCGGGATTTGAATCTGTTTAATTCCGGCACAGCCGGTAGATCAGGGAGGGGCTCCGCTGCCTGCGGAGCCTTTTTCTGTGTGTCCGGGAACAGCCGGGAAGGGATATTACTATGTATATTATTGCGGGCCTGGGAAATCCGGGCCGTGAATACGAGAACACGCGTCACAATGCCGGGTTCCGCGTCATCGACTGCCTGGCGGAGCGGATGCAGACCCAGACCCGCATCTGCGCCCTCAACCCCCAGATCGGCCGGGAGTACGAGGCCAAGTTCGCCCCGCCGCCCACGGCGCCGAAGCGCCTTCTGATCGCCGGCGGCGGCCCCGGCGGGATGCAGGCCGCCGTGACGGCGGCGCAGC
>CACZFV010000099.1 GCA_902780465.1 uncultured Lachnospiraceae bacterium | reverse complement strand
CCACGAGCCATCGGCCAACGACTGCATGATGTACGACTGGATCAGGAATCAGGGACTCCGTACAGTGGTGGTGGCAACGAAGCTGGACAAGATAAAGCGCAGCCAGA
Source organism: uncultured Lachnospiraceae bacterium (assembly GCA_902780465.1). Classification (GTDB taxonomy): domain Bacteria; phylum Bacillota; class Clostridia; order Lachnospirales; family Lachnospiraceae; genus Moryella. The sequence continues at coordinate 8,471 of CACZFV010000099.1, read as the reverse complement.
CGGCGAAGCAGAAGAAGCTGATCCGGGAGACACTGGGACTTCTGGACACGGAACCGGTGATCCCGTTTTCCGTAGAGACAAAACAAGGCAGAGAAGAGATCTTCTCTGCCATCTGGGATATGATCAGCACACCCACAACGAGGGCTGCGCAGCAGCCCGAGTCTGGGTGCTGAAAGACTATGATATATCAGTTGACTATGATATATCAGTTACTTCCGCCCAGGAGTTTCTTCATGATATAGGCGTAGATGTCCTGGCTGCTGTCTTTCCAGCGGCTGCACATCATGTCGGCCTGGGTCTCGTCCGGGGCGGAGAGCGTAAGGGCGATGACTTTGCTGCGTCCTTCGCTGACTTCGCACTGGATGACGTATTCGCCGGTATCGGAGAGGTAGTAGTCCGACGTGACGCCGACCTCGCTCCGGATGCGGAAACGGTTCTCCTTCAGGAACTCGTCCATGTCCTTCACGATCTCGGGAGTGATCTTTTTCCCGAAGAACTGGTAGGTATCCGCGCCCTCCGGCGTGATGGTGTAGCGGGTCGTGTTCGCCACCTGGTGGCAGCGGATCAGCTCCGCGTCGATCAGCTCCGCCAGCGCCTGCTTCAGGGTGAAGTAGGTGGTGTATTCTCTTGAAAGAAAGAACTCAGACAGCCTGTCCTCTGTCAGCGGGAAGTTCACCTGCCGCAGCATGTACAGGATCATCAGTTTGTAAAGGGTCATAGGTTCAGATAACATAGGCGCCTCCATGCGCCCATTATACTAAACTTTTCTTAAAACAGGAAGTGTGTTAAACTAGGTTAATACGTGGAGAGCAGTAAGATATGAGAGAAAAGATCAACCGCCTTGCCAGAGGCGTTCTGAACGAGGAGCAGCCGGTCCTGTCGGTCTCCCCGGAACGGATCGATATGGCGATCAGGCGCGGGGAGGTCCTGAAGGTGCCGCTTCAGGCGGACAGCCTGAACAGTGTCCACCTGAAAGGCCTGGCCTGGTCGGACAGTATCCGGGTGAGAGTTCTGAGAAGCTCCTTCGGGGGAAAACGGAACCAGATCGTTCTGGAAGCTGACGGCAGGCACCTGCGTGCCGGGGACAGGATCGAGGGAAAGCTTGCGCTGGTCACCAACGGAGGGGAAAGGATCGTACCGTTCCTTTTCACCGTGACGGACGGAGCGGCAGGCACCACACTGTCCAGCCTGAAGACAATTGAAGATTTTGCGCTGATAGCGAAGGCCGAACCGGAATCGGCGCTTCGCATTTTTGAGTACAAGGATTTTGTGTCGGCGCCCTTCATGCAGGACCTGAAGCTGCGCTCGCTCTACAACGCGTTCCGCATGGGACCGGACAGAGCTTCCGCCATGGAGGAATTCCTGGTGGCGTCCGGCGCGAAGAAGCCCGCGCTGGTCAGGAACGAGACCGGCCGCTGCGAGATCGTCTGCACAGACGGCAGCGAGGAGGGACGCATCGTTCTGGTGAGAGCCCGGGAGGGCTATTTTTCTCTTGCCGTCCGGGCGGACGGCGCTTTCCTGAAGCTGGAGAAGCGTTCCGTCAGCGCGTCGGAATTCATCGGAAGCAGCTTCGCCTATCTTTTCCGGATCGATCCTTCCCGGCTTCACGAAGGGCGGAACGAAGGAAAGATCTCTTTCTATTCCCAGACATCAGAGTTTTCTGTCCCGGTCACGGTGTGGCGCCAGGGGGAGTCCTCCGACGCTTCGGCGCGGGAACAGAAGACAGCAAGAAAAAAACATTACGCGGAATATGTCTCCCTGCGGGCGCAGTATGAGCTGACAGGAAGGAGCGACAAGTCGCTTCCGGGTCAGATGATCCGGGAACTGAAAGCGGCGGGAGAGGGAGCGGAACAGAACACGGAGCTCCTGCTTCTTGAGGCGGAAGCCTCCATGTTCGCCGGACAGACGGACCGCTGCCGGGAACTCCTCGAATCCGTGGGAGACGCGGTGCGGGAGAACCGCCAGCACGGCATCTATGAGTACCTGCTTTACGAAGCGGTGCGGGCCCTCCTGCCGGAGCGGGAGGAAAAGCGGGAGAGTACGATGCTTCTTCTCCGGAAGTACCTGGAGGAGGCGAAGATGTACACCCTTCTGCCGCGTTATCTCTTCTTCCGCCCGGAGCTCCTGAAGCGGGATCCTTCTTCCCTGAAGCTGTTCCTGCACGAAGAGTACCTGAACGGAAACCGCAGTCCTTATCTTTACGCGGCCTTCGCGCAGCTTTACGAGCAGTATCCCGACCTGATCAGCGGCCTCGGCGAGGAGGAGCTGGCAGTGCTCCGCTACAGCCTGTCCCGGGGACTTCCGGGGAAGGCAGCGGCTGCGGTCTATACCCAGCGCGCGGGGGAACTCAGAAACTACACGGATCTTCACTGCCGCCTTCTGGCGGAACTCTATGACAAAGAACCCTCCGCGGAATTGCTGACAGCGGTCTGCAGGAGCCTGATCCGGCGGGATCAGCGGACAGAGGCGGCGCATCTCTGGTACCTGAAGGGGATCAGTGCCGACATCCGCCTGACGGGCCTCTGCGAGTATGTGATCTACAGCATGCCGAAGGAGCAGAGGACAGCGCTTCCCAGAGAGATCCTGCTTTACTTTGCCTATGACAACCGTCTGGATGACCGGAGCCGCGCGGCGCTGTATGAGAACATCTGCCGCTTCCGGAAAAAGGAACAGACGCTGTGGGAGGAATACCGGAAGCAGCTGCTTCCCTTTACGCTGGAGCAGCTCCTGAAGGGAAGAGTGAACCGCCATCTGGCGGTGCTTTACCGGGAAGTCCTCTGCAAGGAGATCATCGACCGCAGACTGGCGACGGTGCTGCCGGCAGTGCTGAACGCCCGGAGGATCCGGACGGATTCGGACGCCGTCCGTTCCGTCGTGATGATCTCGCCCCGGCTGAAGGAAGAAGAGAAATATCTGCTGGACAAAAAGACCGCATATGTTCCCGTACAGGCGGAGGATGCGGTGTTCCTGTTCGAGGACAGCTACGGCAACCGCTTCGCGGATGTTGCCTGGAAAGAGGAGCAGGTCTGCAGCATGCCGGAGCTTCTGGAGTACTGCGAGGACCTGGTCCCGGACGGACCCTGGCAGATCCTGAAGCGGCTGGACCGGATCGCAGCAGGCGCGGAGACAATGCCCGGAGGACGCCTCCCGGCGGGGGAGGTCCGGACCGTCATCAGCGCCATTGAGGAGGGAAGACTGTCGGAGAGCTTTACGGAACAGCTTCTGACAGTGCTTCTGGACCATCCGGAGGACAGCCTGAATTATCTTGCCGGCTGCCCCGACGACATGTTCCGGCCGGGCCAGCGCTCAAAGCTCCTGAAGGTCCTGATCGACGGCGGCCAGACCGCCCGGGCCTGGGAACTGATGGAAGAGTACATGATCGGGGACCTGGGCACGGAGCACCTGAAGAAGCTCTGCAGCAGGATGATCCTGGAGGAACTGTTCCCGGAGGATCCCATGCTCCTGAAGCTCTCGGCCAGAGTGTTCCGGGAAGGCGGGGCGGACCCCGTGATCCTGGACTACCTCTGCGAGCGTTTCAACGGCGGGGAAGATGAGATGTACCGCCTGCTGAAGGCTTCGACGGGCAGCGGGTGCCAGACAGAGGATCTGGAGGAGCGCCTGACGGGGCAGATGCTCTTCACCGGAAAGACGCAGCGGCTGAAGGTCCTGTTCGCCCGGCTGAGAGAGCGGAGCAATGCGCCGGAGATGCTGCTGAGAGCCTGTATCACCGAGTTTTCCGCGGAATATGTGCTGGACGACAAAGAGCCGGGCAAAGACATCTTCCTGTATCTGGAGACCCTTGCCGGCGCGGCCGCCGACAGAAACAGGATCCCCGTCATCTACCGCCTTGCCCTGATCAGGTACTACGCGTCACTGAACAGCCTGGGCGAACAGCAGAAGGAACTGGCGGAACAAATCCTGCCGGGACTTCTTGACGAGGGACTTTCCTTCCCTTATTATAAAAATTTGGCACAGTTCATTCCGGTACCGCAGGAAGTGCTGGACAAGGAGAGCGTCATGTTCCGGGGAGACAGGGATGTGAGCTACGAGATCCGCATGCGCATCCTTCCGGAGGAGACGGAGTTCCGCACGGAACAGCTGCGGAATATGTTCCTGGACCTGTTTGTGAGGCAGGAGATCCTGTTTGCCGGGGAGAGCTGGGAATATGAGATCCGGGAGACCGGCGGCAGCGAAGTGCTGCAGCGCGGAGAGATCCGGAGCAGCGAAGAGAACAGCGGGACAGAAAAAGACGGCGTGAAGCAGCACAGCCGCTTTGCCTGCCTGAACAGCATGACGAAGAGCCTGGCGCGGAAGGATGAAAAGACGCTCCGGGCGGAGATGGAGAGCTTTGCGGCCGAGGAAGACCTGGCTGCGGAGCTGTTCGGTCTGTAAAAAAGAAAGGAGGGCGCATGGGAGAAAGGATCCTGGGGATCGATCTGACGGACCAGGGAGCGGGAGTCATGTTTTCTGATTCCGAACAGAGCTTCCATGTTCCCGCCGCGATCTGCAGAGATAAAAAACACGATCTTTGGTATGTCGGGGAGGAGGCCTATGAAAAGGCGCTCTCCGGGAAGGGGATCCTGACGGACCGCCTGGTGTCGCTGGCAATGAAGGGCGGCACAGCGACAATGCGGGGCGTCCGGTACGAAGGCACGGAGCTGCTGGTCAGGTTCCTTGGAATGGTGAGGGAAGGATGCCTCCGGGCGTCCGGCGGGGAGCCGCCCGCCTGCACTGTTCTGGTGCTTCCGGTGTACGACCGGGACCTGATGGAGCGCATCCTGAAAGAGCTTCCAGATCAGGGGTTTGACAGCGGGACTGTCAGCTGCATCACACGGCAGGAAAGCTTCCTCTATTATGTGATGAACCAGCCGAGAGAGATCAGGACCGCGGAAGTGGGGCTGTTTGATCTCGGCGACAATTCCCTTGGCTTTTATGAGTTCCAGATGAAGCGGGACAAGAGAAAGCTGTTTGTCCGGGTGGACCAGGAGGAGATGAAGGAAGCCTTCGCGCTTTCGGTGCTCACAGCACCCTCCGGCGAAAAGATCGCGGATAAGATCATGAGCGGCGCCGCGGAGCGGATGCTGCGGAGAAAGGTCTTTTCAGCCATTTTCCTGACAGGAAAAGGATTTGACGACTACAGCTGGGCCCAGCATTTCATGAAGGTGGTCTGCCAGCGCAGAAAGGTGTTTCTGGACGGAGAGCTGTTTGTCAAAGGCGCGGTGGTACGCGGAAGCACACTTCTCTCCGGAAAGGGAGATCCCGGCTTCACGGCCCTCTGCAGCGGCCGGGCCGCGGCGGGCGTGACCATGAGGGTGGAGCGGAACGGACAGCCGATGGAGTTCCCGGTCCTGAATGCAGGCGATCCGGTGTTTTCTTCAGATATGGAGCTCCGCATCCTTCCCGAGAGCGGGGAGGACCTGGAATTCCTGGTCGAACCGGTCAGCACCAGGAAGAAAAAGCTGGTGAAGGTCCCGGTCCCGTCCCTTCCGGAACGGGAAGAAAAAACGTCGTATCTGGACGTATCCCTGCGTTTTCCGGATGAGGACAGCATGCATGTCCGGCTGAAGGATGCGGGATTCGGGGAACTGTTCCCTGCGGGGAACGCAAGCTCCGAGGCGGAGTTCTCCTTTTCTTCGCAGGATCCCGGACCGTCTTCCGGAAGAAGCCCGCTCCGCGCCATGCTGTGCAGCAGCACGGAGCCGGAGAACGCGCTCCGGATCGAGGAGCTCGGCATCCGGGTGTACTCCGCGGAGGAGCTCTGCTACTGCATTACAAAGCACCCGCTGCTGTTTATGGATGGCTTTGCCGGCGAGACACTGTTCCGGTTCCTGGAGCAGGGAGCGGGCGAGCGGACCCTGGCGGCGGAACTCCGGCAGCTGAAGGAGAACCGGGCCCGGGATGAGGACCTGCTGCTGAAGCTTCTGGAGGGCAGCGGCTACATGAACGGCCCGGAGCTTGGAGAGTTCCGCGGACAGCTTCTCGCACTGCGGAAACTGTCGGGGCCGGAATACCTGAAGGAAAAGGCGGACGAGATGTTCCGTCTCCGCCGTTTCGGAAAAGCGGTGGCGGTCTGCGACAGGATCCTGGCGGGAGAGGAAGAAAAAGCGCTTTCTGTCCGGCTGAAGGGAGCTGTCCTGGTGCGGAAAGGCAGTGCCTGCGCCAATCTCTTCCTGTTTGAAAAAGCCTTCCGGGCGTACAGCGAAGCTTACCAGCTGCTGCACGATCAGGAGATCCTGAAAAAGATCTGGTTCCTGTCCCTGATGGAGCCCGTGATCGGGATCCGGGAGCGCTACCAGGCGGCTGTCATGGAATTTGCGAAAGAGGAACGGGCCGGTGCGGTTCAGGCTGCAGTTTCAGGAGAAGCGGGCGATTCACTGCCATTCGAGGAATGGGAGTCGGCCTATGAAGCGGCGCGTCAGCACGCCGCCGCGGGTCCGCGCAAGCAGGAGATCGCCCGGGTGTTTGAGAGCGATCCGGTACAGAGAATGAAAAAAGCTGCGGTCACTGTAGCCCAGTGGAAACAGGATTACAGGACCATGCTGTAGAAAGGATAAATAATCATGAAGATACTTCCCAAGACCTATGTGCCCTCCGAGATCGAGGACAGTCTGTATCAGAAATGGCTTGAAAAGGGATATTTCAGCGCGAAGGTGGATCCGGACAGGAAACCTTTTACCATCGTGATGCCGCCGCCGAACATCACCGGACAGCTGCATATGGGGCACGCCCTGGACAACACGATGCAGGATATCCTGATCCGCTGGAAGAGGATGCAGGGCTATTCCGCCCTGTGGCAGCCCGGAACGGACCACGCAGCCATCGCGACAGAAGTCAAGGTCATCGACAAGCTGCGCAAGGAAGGAAAGCAGAAAGAGGAGCTGGGACGCGAAGGCTTTCTGAAGGAGTGCTGGGACTGGAGAGAAGAATACGGCACCAGGATCATCCGACAGCTGCAGAAGCTGGGTTCTTCCGCTGACTGGGAGAAGGAGCGCTTCACCATGGACAAGGGCTGCTCCGATGCCGTGAAGGAAGTGTTTATCCGCCTCTACAACAAGGGCTATATCTACAAGGGCTCCCGCATCATCAACTGGTGCCCGGTCTGCCAGACCTCCATCAGTGACGCGGAAGTGGAGCACGTGGATATGGACGGCTTCTTCTGGCACATCAACTACCCGATCGTGGGAGAAGAAGGCCGCTTCGTGGAGATCGCCACCACCCGTCCGGAGACGATGCTAGGCGATACCGCCGTGGCAGTGAACCCGGAGGATGAGCGCTATCAGGACCTGGTCGGCAAGATGCTGGAGCTCCCGCTGACCGGACGTCAGATCCCGGTGATCGCGGACGAATATGTTGACAAGGAGTTCGGTACCGGCTGCGTGAAGATCACCCCGGCCCACGACCCCAACGACTTTGAAGTGGGAAAGCGCCACAATCTGGAAGAGATCTGCATTCTGCACGACGACGCCAGAGTGAACTGCCCCGGATCCAGGTACGACGGCATGGACCGCTATGAGGCGAGAAAAGCCATCGTCAAGGACCTGGAGGAGCTGGGCCTTCTGGTGAAGGTAGTTCCCCACAGCCACGCTGTCGGTACTCACGACCGCTGCAAGACGGTGGTGGAGCCCATGATCAAGCCCCAGTGGTTCGTGAAGATGGAGGAGATGGCGAAGCCCGCCATTGAGGCGCTCCACAACGGGACACTGAAGTTCGTCCCGGAAAGCTTCGGCAAGACCTATCTCAACTGGCTTGAAAACATTCACGACTGGTGCATCTCCCGCCAGCTCTGGTGGGGCCACAGAATTCCCGCGTGGTACTGCGACGACTGCGGCAAGATGACGGTCTCCGGAGAAGAAGTGACTGTCTGTCCGCACTGCGGCAGCACGAAGGTCCGCCAGGACGAGGACACTCTGGACACCTGGTTCAGCTCCGCCCTCTGGCCCTTCTCCACCCTTGGCTGGCCGGAAAAGACGCCGGAACTGGAGTATTTCTATCCCACAGACGTGCTGGTGACAGGCTACGATATCATCTTCTTCTGGGTGATCCGCATGGTCTTCTCCGCCCTGGAGCAGACCGGAAAGGTTCCCTTCCACACCGTGCTGATCCACGGCCTGGTCAGGGATTCCCAGGGACGGAAGATGTCCAAGTCCCTGGGCAACGGCATCGACCCGTTGGAGGTCATTGAGAAGTACGGCGCCGACGCGCTCCGTCTCACTCTGATCACCGGCAACGCTCCCGGTAACGACATGCGCTTCTACTGGGAGAGAGTCGAAGCTTCCAGAAACTTCGCAAACAAGGTGTGGAACGCCTCCAGATTCATCATGATGAACCTCGGCGAGAGCGCTCCCGCGGAGCCTGCGGAGCTCACGGGCGGCGCAGGCAGCGGCGGGACACTGCAGGCCGCCGACAAGTGGATCCTTTCCAAGTGCAATGACCTGGCAAAGGAAGTCACCGAGAACCTGGACAAGTACGAG
>CACZFV010000098.1 GCA_902780465.1 uncultured Lachnospiraceae bacterium | reverse complement strand
CACCCCGGCATGCCGCAGACATAAGACATGGCAGCCGCCCACCCCAGCAGCCACAGAAGAAGAAAAGGAAAGGAGAGACCGACACAGATGAAAAACAAAATAGCCAGCGGTCTCTTCTGGAAGCTTCTGGAACTGGCGGGAGCCCAGGGTGTGCAGTTTGTTGTGGCGTTGGTGCTGGCGCGGCTCATGTCACCGGAGGAGTACGGGACCATCGGCCTCATCATGATCTTCATCACGATCGCGAATGTGTTCGTGCAGTCCGGGTTTGCCACGGCGCTGATCCAGAGGCCGGACATCCGGGAAGAGGACTACTCTTCCGTGTTCCGGATATCCCTTCTGCTGGCCGTGCCTGTGTGGCTGCTGCTCTTTCTGGGGGCGCCGGCGGTCGCATCCTACTACGCTGTGCCGGTGCTGAAGCCGCTGCTGCGGGTCATGGGGCTGGTGCTGTTTCCGGGCGCTGTGATCTCCGTGCAGACTGCGTACGTGTCGCGGGAGATGAACTTCCGGCAGCTGTTCAAAGCGACCATGTCGGCAGTGATCCTTTCCGGCGCGGCGGCGATCTTCCTCGCTTCCCGGGGCTTCGGCGTGTGGGCCATGGCAGCCCAGCAGCTTATCTATTACGCGGCTCTCATGACCGGCCTCTTTATCACCGTGGAATGGCGGCCCTCTGCCGGCTTCGATGCGGAGCGCCTGAAAGGTCTGTTCCGCTTCGGGTGGAAGATCCTTGTCTCAGGACTCATCGATACCATATGGATGAACATTTATGGCCTGATCATTGGAAAGCGTTATTCCCAGGCGGATTTGGGCGGCTACTCCAGGGGAGAGCAGTTCCCGAAGCTCATCACCTCGAATCTTTCCGCAGCGATCCAGGCAGTGCTGCTTCCGGCCTATGCGAAGAACCAGTCGGATCCGGTGCGGCTGAAAGGGATGATGAAGCAGAGCATCCGGTTTTCCGCCTTCTCGGTGTTCCCCATGATGGCGGGACTTGCGGGATGCTCGGTGCCCCTGGTGCGCGTTCTTTTAACGGACAAGTGGCTGTTTTCCGTGCCGTATCTCTGCATCATGTGCCTGTGCTACGCCTTCTGGCCGATCCACGTCACGAACCTGCAGATGGTGACAGCACTGGGGCGCAGCGACCTGTTCCTGAAGCTGGAGATCCTGAAAAAAGCGCTGGGCATCGTGATCCTCCTGATCAGTCTGCCTCACGGGATCATCTTCATGCTGCTTCTCAAAGCGGCGGATGAATTTCTCTGTACCTTTATCAACGCCTGGCCGGTGCGGAATCTGATCGGATACGGCATCGCAGAGCAGTATCTTGACATGCTTCCTTCCGCGGTCTGCGCGGCGGCGATGGGAGGCGTGGTCTGGGAGATGCAGAAGCTGGAAGCCGGAGGCCTTGGCCCTGCTGCGATCCTGCTGCTGCAGATCGCGGCCGGCATGCTTTTGTACGCCGGACTGTCGCTTCTCCTGAACAGAAGGACCATGCTGGAGCTTCTGGAGGTGTTCCGAAGGCGGAAAAGCGGAGAAGAACCGGCAGACGGCAGGTAAAATGGACCGGCAGACGAGACCGGAAACAGAAACCGCAGTACAGTCTGCAATACAGACTGAGACAGAAAGAACGAAAGGACGAAAGGACGGCGACATGGGAAACTATATCAGACTGTTTACGAACGGGGAGCCCGGAAGGGAAGGACAGGAAGACGCAGTGCTGGTCAGCATCTGCGCGGTGTGCTACAACCATGCGCCGTACCTCAGGCAGGCGCTGAACGGATTTCTGTCCCAGAAACTGACCTACCCGGATCCGGAGACAAAAGAAGAGCGGCACTTCAGCATCGAGATCCTGATCCACGACGACGCGTCCCCGGACGGGTCCGCCGACATCATCCGCGAATACCAGGAGCGCTTCCCGGACATCGTGAAGCCGATCCTCCAGACAGAAAACCAGTATTCACAGGGGATCACCAACATTTCTGGCGCCTTCAATTTCCCGAGGGCAAAGGGGAAATACATCACACTGATGGACTGCGACGACTACTGGCAGAGCAAGGAGAAGCTCTCTCTCCAGGTGGCATATATGGAGGCACACCCGGAGTGCCAGCTCTGCGTGCATGCAGCGGAGGTACGGAACGACAACGGAGATCTGGTGGACAAAAACCTGATGCGGCCGTTTAAGAAGGACAGGGACCTGACTGCCGGGGAGCTGATCGACAAGGCGGGAAGCTTCCCCTTCGGCTCCATGATGCTGAGACGGGAAGTGGTGGAAACACTGCCGGAATACTATGTTAACTGTCCTGTGGGGGACCGGCCGCTGGAGCTGATGGCCGCGGAGCGGTCCTGGCGTCTTAAAAAGACGGAGCACGACGTGCTGGACGAGGCGGGCAATGTGATCAGCGAAGCGGCCGGCCGGAACGAAGAGGCGGCAGCCCACTATATTGACCGCCCGCTTTCGGTGTACCGCTTTAACGGAGCCGGCTCCTGGACCAGCAGCATGAAGGACGACGACCCCGCGGTGTACCGCAAAAAGCAGGACATCTACGCGCAGGATATGCGGGATATGTACGAAGGATTCGATAAGGCGACAGAAGGCGCCTTCCACAAGGAGTGCGTCTCTGCCTACAACCGGCTCTATTTCCTGACCCGGGTAAATCTCCGCGATTTCAAAATGATCTTTCATCCGCGATTCACTCGTTTTTACAAGGAGCTTCCGGCGCGGGACAGGTTCTTTATCCGCTTTGAAAAAGACCTTCCCGGAGTTTATAAAAAGGCGCAGAAAAAGTGGCACGGGGAGAAGTGAGTATCACGGCAATAACGGCACGGGACAGTGACATAATTGTCCGTGACATTTTGCTGTCACACTTCGCCAATGCTTTTCATTTCCTGTAAAATAAAGATGCAGGTGTCATTCTGCCGTCGGTGTAAACCGGCGGCAGCTATGTTTTACAAAGAAAAAGGGAAAAGGAGGATGAGGATATGAAAAGAACAGGAATACTGGCAGTGGCGGCGGCAGCGATGCTGGTGGTGAACGGGCTCTGCGCCTGCGGCGGTGGAGCAGCGGCGCCGGCCCAGACGACAGCGGCAGCGGCAGCTGCAGCGGAGACAACTGCGGCGCAGACGGAAGCGAAGAAGGAGAGCGAGGCAGCTGAAGCAAAGGAAACAACTGCCGCCAAGGAGGAGACAAAAGCGGAGACCAGCGCCGAAACAAAAGAAGCCGCTCCGGAAACGAAGCCGGAAAAAGAATTTTCTGTCGACGGAGAATACAAGCTGTTCGGTGTGTATGCCGAGGGCTTTACCGTCAATGCGGGAGAAATGGAGATGACCTCCGTGCTGAAGCTGGAAAAAGGCGGCACGGGTTCCATGTCCATGGATACGGATGAAATGGCCGTCTCCAAGTGGGAAGATTCGGACGGTACGGTCACGATCACCATGGAGGACGAAAGCAGCGCGGAAGCAAAGTTCCATGACGGCATCCTCGAGATGGATATTTTCGGGACTGGAGACATGATCATGTATTACGCCCAGGAGGAAGCGGACATCTCCGGTTATGAGCTGCTTACCCTGGAGCAGGTCCTGGAAAAAAGGGCTGAGGCCGAAGCCGGTAAAAAAGCGGTGGATTCCAAAGTTGGCGCCCTGTGGCAGACCCTGGATACAAAGAGCGGCGTACACATGAATTATTCCCGCACCATTGCGAAGATGAACGCGGAGCAGAAATTTGACGTGCAGGGCAGGGACGGCGTGTATTATTCCAGCCGCACTTCGAAAACAGGTTCACTGGAAGGCACCACGATCACGTTCTTTGAAGATGGCAAGGTATACAACCTGGATCCCAGGAAAATGACAGGCGTCATCGCGACGACGACCTCCTCCGATATCGTGTCCAAGGATGTCATGAGGCTGGATGATCTTTACAAGGCGATCGGCACAAGCGCGGAAATAGCGGAGTTCACCGAGGAGACCAGAGAGATCGACGGAACCACCTACGCAGCAGAGGTGTTCCCCGCAGGCGACTATACTCCGGAAGGAGCGTTCTGCTTCAACGACAGCGGAGAGCTTGTTTATTATATTGAAGGAACGACTCCTGCGAAGAAGGGCGTCGATAACGGAGAGATCGTTTATAAGATCAACGCCATCGACACGAAGATCGACGAAGCGCTGTTCGATATTTCCGGATACAAGATCGACTGATCCGGATACAGGAAAGGAAAATCAGAAAATGAAATTCTGCAGATTCTGCGGCGCTCAGATTTCTGATGATGCGGCATTCTGCTCTAATTGCGGCAGCAGACTCCAGGGAGCGCCGTCAGGCCCCGGAAACAGATACCAGCAGGGAGCGCCGTCAGGTCCCGGAAACAGATACCAGCAGGGAGCGCCGCCAGGCCCCGGAAACAGATACCAGCAAGGCCCGCCGCCAGGCCCCGGGCGCGGATACCAACAGAGCCCGGGGCGCGGATACCAGCCGGGAGTCCCGGCAGGCTCCGGATACGGGAAACAGGGAAAAAAGGGAGGGTTCCTGGGGAAACTGGCACTTGGGGCTGTGGCAGCAGTGGCAGCGGTCACGGTGGCAGGTGCCGTGATCGGCGATGATCCCGGAGGCTCAGGAAAAGGCGGTTCCGGCGGAGGAAGCAGGCCGACCTATGGTGCCTATCAGCAGCCCGGCGGAAATTCCGGCTCCGGAAAGACAGGGAAGCCGGCCGGCGGTGCAGGACAGACATCGTCCAGGGCGGGCTCCCCGGTCTCCGGGGGAAGGCTCGTATCCTGCAATAAACCGCTGAGGGTCCTCAATGAGTCAGGATACAACGCTTATGAGCTGTTAGATGCCATCGATATGTACGGGAAAAACGCTCCTTCCCACATTGAAGTGCTTCCGGCGAACAACACGGTCTCCATCAATGGAAACAAGATCACGATCAAGCTCCCGAATGTCGCCTTCAAATTTACTTGCGGAAGCTTCCATGGGGGGGATCCGCGGACTATGGTCGGGACCAGGGATGAACTTACGATCTACGGTACCATTACAGAATCAGGAGAGACCGTAGAAGGAGAAGCTTACATGGAGTATGAAAGGACCGGAAACCGCCGGGTCTTTTACGCGGCAGGTCCGATCGACAAGGTCGACGGGATAACGTCCAATGGGGCTTTTTCCGCGCGGATCACGGACGCCTCTACTGGTTCCTACGAGCATCTCTCTGTGCGGAACACGTACAGCCACCCCAGAACAGGGAATGACTATTATTTTTCAAAGTTTTCCCTGGACTACTTCCCGGAGGATGACTATTACATGCTGTCCATTTTTCTGTACGGAGACTCCGAAGAAGAACGTTATTACCCCACCATGGAAGATGAGTATGTGCCTCATATCAGCAGGGAGTTCCCGCAGGGCCGCTATTCCATCGTGCTGATCTCAGATTATGACACCCGGGAGGCCAGCAAGTACTCTACGGGAATATGGAATTGATAAAAAGAATACGGAAATAAGAAAAGCGGTTTCAGGAGATGGTTCCTGAAACCGCTTTGATGTTTATCTCATTCAGAGGATGATGAAGCGCCGCCGTGGGTTTACTGCGAGCTTGCTGCGAGCTGGTCAGCCAGCTGCTGCTCCTCCTCGGTCAGCTGCTTCTGGCCGGCAGCGACCTGAGCTGCCACGTCAGCTTCAGCGCGGGCGGCCTGCTGCAGTGCTGCAGTCGCTTCCGCAGAGGAAGGATCGGAGGGATCCCAGACCTGCTCACGCGGGATGACGTAATCGATGGCGTCCTTCTCGATCGGGCCCTTGTCCCAGAGATCATAGTAGATGTGGACTCTGGTGCCGTTGCCGCAGTTCTTGTAGATCCAGTAGGAGTTGCCGGTCAGGAGACGCAGGCATCCGCCGCTGGCGGCGTCGTCGATATAGTTGTAGGTGATGGCATCCAGCTCCAGGGAAGTATTGTAGAACAGGATGGAGTGGATGATGAAACCGTTGTAGAAGCGGTTCAGGTACTTGCAGTAGATGTCATCATGCATGAACTTCACGCCGTACTTCGCGTAGATCGAGAAGTCGCCGTCCGGGGTATCCGGTCCGCAGGTGGAGTTGAAGGTCTTGTAGGGGATGATGAATCCGTTGTCGCCGTCCGCTGCCATAATGTACATGGTGCGGGTCGCCTTGTTGTAGTTGATCTGGTAATTGCCCGGCAGGCCCATGATGGGCTCAAGGTCCGTGGCGACGCTGCCGTCGTCGTAGAAGTAGTACTTGTAGCCGTTGATGTACTGCCAGCCGCGGGCGGGCTCGCCGTTCACGAAGTAGTACTGGGTGGTGTCAAGGAAAGCCCATCCGGTGTAGGGCTGGCCGTTCCAGCTGGAGTAGTGGGTGCCGGTGCTGTCCTTGTATACACCCTCATACTGGCAGCCTGCCATCAGGTTCTTCTGCGGATACGGGAAGGACTCGGTGTTGTGCCAGAAGCCGACGCGGATCGCGACGATGTAGCGGTCGGTTCCCATGGTGCCGGTGGTCTGGCCGTTCTTTGCCCAGTCGAGCACGGTGCCGTCGTTCAGGACGACCTTGTAATAGACGTCGTTGAAAGTGTGGACATAGCCCTTGGTACGGATCTGGATCGCCTGGACGCGGGAGCCGTCCTCGTTATAAGGAGTAATTTCCTTGGAGGTGCACCAGGGGCTCCATCCGTGGGCGTGGCTCTGGCGGGAGTGTCCCTCCATCACGGCGTCGGGGCTGCTCATCTCGTTGTAGAGACCCACGAAGGTCTCGCGGTCGGTGTCGTAGCCGTCTACGGGCACGTTCACATGATAGAAAGCGTAGTGGTTGCGGCGCTCGCGGTATTCCGTCTTGTGGTAGATGGTGGAACCCTCTATCTCCACCTCGCCGGTGGAGAAGTTGCGCTGGAAGTTTTCCATGTCGGTGGCGGCGTTCCACAGGCACCACTCCTCAAAGGAGAAGAGCTTCAGATGGCGCTCGTGGTCGCTGTGGTTGGTGAGTGTGAGGCGCTGCACCTCGGCCCAGGTGTCCAGGGGCACGAAGAAGAGCACGCTGGCTTCCACACCGTCTTTGGCACCCGTGACGCGTGTGTAGTTCATGCCGTGGCGGCACTCATAGCTGTCGAGCGGTGTCTTGCAGGGCTTCCAGCCGGGGTTCCACACGGTGTCGCCCTCCTTGATGTAGAAGTAGCGGCCGCCGTTGTCCATCGGCACATTGTTGTAGCGGTAGCGGGTCAGGCGGCGGAACTTGGCGTCCTTGTAGAAGGAATAGCCGCCGGCGGTCTGGCTGATGAGTGAGAAGAAATCTTTGTTGCCCAGATAGTTGATCCAGGGCCACGGGGTCTGCGGGTCGGTAATCACATACTCGCGGTGCGTGTCATCGAAATGTCCGTACTTTTTGTTTTCCATCATGTATAGGTATTTGTTCGTTGTTCCGTTATCAGGTAAATACGATGCAAACTTACACAAAAAACTTGAAAAAGTGTTTTTTTGTCAGAGAAATCTTAATGGAGGCTTGAACCTACCCACAAAAAAAGGATGCCGCAAAAGCGTTTTGCAGCATCCTTCTCATTTTATTTATTAAGGTAGAAGTCGGTCCTTAGTCGTCCCACACATTGTGGTGGGAGGGCAGAGGCTCTTCCTGCTCGTCGAAAAAGGCCTCGCCGCTCAACTGTCCGTCCTCGTCGCCCATGGTGCCGTTGAGGCCGCCCAGGTTTTCCTCCATGAGCATGCCGGAGAGAAGCATCTTGATCTCGGGAATGATATATTGTCTTTTCATATCTCGCTTGTTTTAGGGTTATTTAATCACCATCTTCTTTCCGTTCACAATATAGAAACCTTTCTGCAGTGCGCTGCCGGCCGCATAGCGGCGGCCCTGCAGGTCGTATACGGCGGCATTGGCCTCGGAGGCCGTTTCCGTATGGGCTATGCTGTCGGTGTCGTCGTTGAAGAGGAAGCAGTTCACCTGATTGACAGCCGTCTTGGGCACTGCCAGATAAGCCTTGTGGGCTTTCGAGGTGAAGGGGACTCCCTTGGCGGCACCCCAGTAGAAGCCTACGTTCTCACCGTTTTTCGTGTTCACGCAGTAGAAGAGGTAGTCGGCGTCGTCCTTGCCCTCACCGGCGGTGGTGGTGGCAGCCTCGTCGAAACCGAGCAGCATGTTGTCGTTGTCGGTAAGACCCTCCTCTTTGGTCACCGTGAAGGTGTAGGTGGCAGGCTCGGCTTTGAGCACCACACCGGTGGCGGCAGGTATCACCTCGCCGGCCTCATAGAACCAGCTCTCAAGGAGCTTTCCGTCCTCTACCATGTAGGTGCTGGCCTCCACGCCCTCGGGCACAATGAGGTTCTTGTC
>CACZFV010000097.1 GCA_902780465.1 uncultured Lachnospiraceae bacterium | reverse complement strand
GAGCGGGCTCCCTGCTAAGACTGCGTTTATTTCGTGGGGGTGCTGAGTTTATTTCACATTGCGAAAAACTGCGGAATAGTGTAGACTAGGGAATAGTCTGAAAAAATATTTCGAGGTTGGGAACATGGCGAATAATGAACAGAATACAGATACTCAGGGCAGAAAAATGCCGGAACCTCCGAAACCAAATTTTAAAGTGGATCTGAACGGGGAATCCTCAGTTAAACATGTGATCGGTGTTGTCAGCGGAAAAGGCGGCGTGGGAAAATCCCTGGTGACCAGCCTTCTGGCAGCGAAGACCAGGGCGAGAGGCTTCCAGGTGGGAATTCTGGACGCGGACGTGACGGGTCCTTCGATCCCGAAGGCCTTCGGCGTGAACGGAAGCGGTCTGACGGGGCACAACAACCTGATGGTCCCGGTGAGATCCGCCACAGGGATCTCTATCATCAGCTCCAATCTTCTTCTGGACAACGACACGGATCCGGTGATCTGGAGAGGACCGGTCATCGCCAATGTGGTCAAGCAGTTCTGGAGTGAAGTCTGGTGGAAAGACATTGATTATCTGTTTGTAGATATGCCTCCGGGGACGGGAGATGTCCCGCTGACGGTGTTCCAGTCGCTGCCGGTGGAAGGTATCGTGATCGTCACCAGTCCCCAGGACCTGGTGTCCATGATCGTCGCCAAGGCAGTGAACATGGCGGAGGAGATGGATATCCCGATCCTTGGTATCATTGAGAACATGAGCTATTTCGAGTGCCCGGACTGCGGAAAGCGGTACAGGATCTTCGGAGAAAGCAGAATCGAAGAGATCGCGGCACAGCACGGGATCCCCGTACTGGCGAGGGCACCCATCGACCCGAAGACAGCGGAAGCTGTGGACCAGGGTACGGTGGAATATCTGGATGCAGACTGGATCGATCCCGCAGTCGATCTGGTCACGGGAGTGAAAACCTGACTATATGGATATCAGCAAAGATGTCAATTATGGCGTAGATATGTCCGTACTTTCGGGCGAAGAGATCGTCCAGGTGCCGGACAGCATGGGGGAGTGGACGCATCAGTTTCAGGAAGCAATGATGATGTACAACTGTGCGATCCGTGAGGTGAAGACCCGCCTTGAAGTCCTGAACGATGAACTGAGCGTCAGGAACAAGCGGAATCCCATCGAACTGATCAAGTCAAGGGTGAAAAGACCCATCAGCATCATCGAGAAGCTGCAGCGCAGAGGCTATCCCATCTCCCTGTCCTCCATGATGGAAAATCTGGACGACGTGGCAGGTGTCCGCGTGATCTGTCCCTTTGTGGATGATATCTATGATGTGGCAGATATGCTGATGCGCCAGGATGACATCCTTGTTGTGAATATCAAGGACTATATCCGTTTCCCGAAGGACAACGGATACCGTTCTTTCCACATGATCGTGGAGGCTCCGGTGTTCTTTTCGGAAAAAATGCGCTATATGCGTGTGGAGATCCAGATCCGGACCATGGCCATGGATTTCTGGGCCAGCCTGGACCACGAACTGAAATACAAGAAAGAGATCCCGGACGGTGAAGCGATCAGCCAGGAACTGAAAGAGTGCGCGGACCTGATCGCGGGGACCGACGAGAAAATGCTGGCGATCCGGAAACGGATCGAGCGTGAAAGCGGATTTGAACGGGGAAGGATCTAAAGATGATCTGTCGTTGCTAAAAAGAAAAACAGGAGGATCACCGCTCTGTGCAGTGATCCTCCTGTTTTTCCGTGATCTTTCTTAGTTGAACATGAAAATACGCTTTATCTTAGAGGGATTTCATAGTATTTTAAAGAACGGGTGATCTCAAATCCTGCCTTTTCATACAGCTTCACAGCAGCAGCGTTTGCGCCGGATACCTGAAGAGTGACGGTATGGTAGCCTTCTTTTGCGAGGACGCGCATGAATTCCGGGAACACATGGCTTCCGATGCCCTTTCCTTCCAGCCCCTTACGGACGGAGACCCGCAGAACGAAGCATCGGTCCGCCGCATATGGGATGATATAGCTTCGGAACACTGATTCCCGCGTGACCTTGTCTGCCGCTTCATAGCAGATGGCTCCATCCTGGTCGGGCTTTGCCGTCTTTCGGAAGGCGTAATCGCTGCCGGCACCTTCGGAAGCTCTTTCCGTGCTTCCGCGCATCTCCAGCTCCTCGGAACGGAAACGGGCGCTGAGGGCCTTCAGTGCTTCCGCAGCGTCAAGACATGCTTCATCCACCGCGGCGCGTACCTGGACAACCTCTTCTGTGTTACCGGGAAGGGTCATTCTGGCGGAATCCCAGAGCTTTCTGAAAATACCCTGGCGCCGGAGATCCGGATCCGTGAACGCAAGAATCTCATATTCGGAGGAAGAAAAGCAGCAGAGCGCCAGAGCCCCGCGGACTGTTCCGTCCTCGGCCTCCGCGAGGAAGAATTTTGTATGAGGTTCATGCATGGGGAAGGAAAGAGAAAAGTTTTCTTTCCGGCGGCACCGGTCCAGAAGCGTTTTTACCTGTTCCTGCTGTGCCTTCGTAAGTTTGTTCTGTTCTGTATATTTCATTTAATGAATCCTTTCTGTGATCTGGTGTGACCGCAGTGCTGCGGTCTGCCCGAACAGTATAGCACAGAATACGATTGCCTGATATTAAGAAAAAATGTATACTCTGTTAAAACGACCAGCATATTTTAAAGGAGGACCAGATGATTCAGAAGTTGATCCGGAAGATCAGAGAAACA
This sequence comes from uncultured Lachnospiraceae bacterium, assembly GCA_902780465.1. Taxonomy (GTDB): domain Bacteria; phylum Bacillota; class Clostridia; order Lachnospirales; family Lachnospiraceae; genus Moryella. The sequence goes on along the minus strand of CACZFV010000097.1, from coordinate 5,595 downwards.
GGCGCACCCATCTGTGCAGGACTTGATCCGATGCTTTCCTATATTCCTGAACACATTACAAAAAAAGCGTTTGAAGAGAAGGGGGCGACGCCGGAAGGCGCCGCGGAAGCAGTATGGCAGTTCAACAAGGCGATCATTGATGCTGTCTGGGACCTGATCCCTTCCGTGAAGCCCCAGATCGCGATGTACGAACAGTTCGGCATCCCGGGACTTACGGTCTACGAAAAGACTGTGCGGTACTGCCAGGAGAAGGGGCTGATCGTGATCGGCGACGCGAAGCGCGGCGACATCGGGTCGACTTCCGCAGCCTACGCGGCGGGACACCTGGGCGCGGTGCAGATCGGCGGGAAAGAATTCACTGCCTTTGGAACAGATATGGTGACGGTGAATCCGTATCTCGGCACAGATGGCGTGAAGCCCTTCGTCGATGCCTGCAACCAGTACGACAAGGGCATTTTTGTCCTGGTCAAGACTTCCAACCCCTCCAGCGGTGAGTTCCAGGACCGCCTGATCGACGGAAAGCCGCTCTACGAGCATGTGGCGGACAAGGTGATGGAGTGGGGAGCCATGAGCATGGACGGAGAGTGGTCCAATGTCGGTGCTGTCGTGGGTGCCACATACCCGGAGATGATCTCCAGGCTCCGCAATATCATGCCCCATACCTTTTTCCTGGTGCCCGGCTACGGTGCCCAGGGAGGAACTGCGGAGGACCTGAAGCGCGCCTTTGACAAGGACGGGATCGGCGCTGTGGTGAACTCTTCCCGCGGGATCATCGCCGCATGGAAAAAGGACAGCTACAGCCAGTTCGGCGCGGAGAACTTCGCCCAGGCATCCAGGCAGGCTGTCATCGACATGATCAAGGATATCCAGTCTGTATTCTGACGAAGACCGGGCCGGATGCTGTGAAGAAAGAGAGAACAAGGAGCGAAGCATGACAAAGGTGAAGGAACGGACGGTGGTCCTTTCGCAGGAGGCTCTCTGCGACGGGATCTATGATCTTCGGCTGAAGGCACCGCAGATCGCAGCAGCGGCGGTGCCCGGCCAGTTTGTGAATGTGTACCTGAATGACGCGGCGAGGCTCCTGCCGCGGCCCATCAGCATCTGCGGCGCGGACGCTTTCTCCGGGGAGCTCCGCCTCGTGTACCGCGTCACTGCGAAGGGGGCGGGGACAGAGCTTCTTTCCTCCGCGAAGGCGGGAGACGCCCTTGCAGTCCTTGGTCCTCTGGGAAACGGTTTCCCGGCGGATCTGCGCGACTGCTGTGTGATCGGCGGAGGCATCGGCGTTCCGCCGCTTCTGGAGCTTTTGAAGCGGCTTCCCGGAAAGAAGTCGGCAGTGCTGGGTTACCGGAACGACAGGATGATGTTCCTGAAGGCCGAGTTCGACGCTGCTGCGGACCGGGTCATCACAGCCACGGAGGATGGAAGCTTCGGAACAAAGGGAACGGTGATCGATGCCCTCGAAGAGAGCGGATATGTTCCGGCAGCCATTCTGAGCTGCGGCCCGAAGCCCATGCTTGCCGCACTGAAGCGTTACGCGGCAGAAAGGAACATCCCCCTCTGGGTCTCCATGGAGGAGCGGATGGCCTGCGGCGTCGGTGCATGTCTCGGCTGTGTGACGCCTTCCACTGAAACAGACAGCCACTCCAATGTGAAAAACAAGCGTGTCTGCAAGGACGGTCCCGTGTTCCGCGCGGAGGAGGTAGTACTTTGACAGAGACAGGAAAAATGACGCCGGATCTTTCCGTGAAGATCGCCGGCGTGGAACTGAAGAATCCGGTGATGACCTGCAGCGGGACCTTCGGCTCAGGAGAAGAGTATTCCGAGTTCGTGGACCTGAACGGACTGGGGGCTGTTGTCACCAAGGGCATCGCCAGTGAACCCTGGAACGGGAACCCCACTCCCAGAGTCTGCGAAGTGACCGGGGGCATGCTGAACGCCATCGGCCTCCAGGGCCCCGGGATCGATGTTTTCGTGAAAAGGGATATTCCCTTCCTCAGGCAGTATGACACAAAGATCAGCGTCAATATCTGCGGACATACCATCGAGGATTACATCGACGTGACGGAACGTCTCGCGGACCAGCCCGTGGATATGCTGGAGATCAATATTTCCTGCCCGAATGTTCACGAAGGCGGAAAAGCCTTCGGCCAGGACCCTGCGATGGTGCAGAAGGTGACGGAAGCGGTGAAGCGTGTCGCAAAGCAGCCGGTCATCATGAAGCTGACCCCCAACGTGACGGACATCACCGAGATCGCCCGGGCCGCGGAGGCAGGCGGCGCTGACGCGCTGTCCCTGATCAACACCCTCACGGGCATGAAGATCGATATCCACAGGCGGAGCTTCGTGCTTGCCAACAAGACCGGAGGCATGTCCGGACCGGCCATCAAGCCGGTGGCTGTCCGCATGGTATATCAGACCGCCAGGGCAGTGAAGGTGCCGGTCATCGGCATGGGCGGTATCGCCTGCGCGGACGACGCCATCGAATTCCTGCTGGCGGGCGCTTCCGCGGTGGCAGTTGGGACCGCGAACTTCATCGACCCGTATGTGACGGCTGAAATCGTGGACGGAATACGGGATTATATGCTAAGATATGGCGTGGAACGCGTGACGGATCTTGTGGGAGCGGTCCGGGGCTGATACCGGCCGCAGAACAGGAGTATAAATGGAACAGTACAAGAAAGAATTCATTGAGTTTATGATCGACTGCCAGGTCCTGAAGTTCGGAGATTTCGTGACCAAGAGCGGCAGAAAGACCCCCTTCTTTGTCAACACCGGTTTTTACCGCACCGGTTCCCAGCTCCGGAGACTCGGCGCATACTACGCCCAGGCGATCCGCGACAACTTCGGAACGGATTTTCAGATCCTGTTCGGACCGGCGTACAAGGGCATTCCGCTCTGCGTGGCTGCATCCATGGAGCTTTCCGCTCTCTGCGGCGCGGACATCGGCTACTGCTCCAACCGGAAGGAAGTCAAGGATCATGGAGACAAAGGCATTCTGCTCGGCAGTCCTGTGAAGGACGGCGACAAAGTGGTCATCATTGAGGATGTGACCACGGCGGGTACCAGTATCGCCGAGACGATGCCGATCCTGAAGGCACAGGGAGATGTGGATGTCCTGGGCCTTGTGGTGAGCGTGGACCGCTGCGAGCGGGGACAGGGCGAGAAGAGCGCCCTTCAGGAGGTCTCCGAAAAATATGGCATGAAGACCTGCGCCATCGTGACCATGAAGGAAGTGGTGGAGCATCTCTGGAACAATCCGTACAACGGGAAGATCATTATCGATGACGAGCTGAAGGGACGCATCGACGATTATTACAGCCAGTACGGAATCGGCGGAAAGCTCTGACCCCGCAAGTATGGAACGCATCAAACCGCGGCACCGCGGGACAGGTGTGGTACTGTTCCTTTTCTATCTCGCGTGTCTTTCCTATTTTCTGTTCTTTTCAGAAGCTCTGGGAAGAACAGAAGCAGAAGAGTATCACTACAATCTGGAGCTGTTCAAGGAGATCCTGCGTTTCTGGAACTACAGGGGGCAGGTGGGGTGGCATGCTTTTTTCCTGAATACTGCGGGAAATGTGGCGGCTTTCGTTCCTTTCGGCTTTTTTCTTCCGGTCGTCCTGGGGAGACGCTGCGGTTTTCCGGCAGCCCTTCTGACCGGCTGCCAGTTTTCTCTGACGGTCGAGATGATCCAGTTCTGCACCAGGACCGGGAGCTTTGACGTGGATGATATTTTTCTGAATACTCTGGGTGCAGGCACAGGATATCTTCTGTTCCTGCTCTGCTATCATGCGCTGCCGCCTGCGGAAGGAGGTGCCGAATAGCAGCTGTATGTTCAATTACAACAGAAAAAAATACCGTTTTCTGACACCGGTAAACAAAAAGAATGACGAATCCATTCTGGAACGTCCGGAGTTCATGTATCCGGATCCGAAAAGCGGGAAGGATAAAAAGACAGACACCACGGAGATGGTGAATTACCTGAGAAAGCCGCGCTCCGAAGCGGGCAGCACCGCGCTGTTTGCCGCTGTCGTGGCCCTGCTTCTCACGTTTCTCAGCGGATGGCTGATGGTCAGGTCCCTGGGGAACCCGCCGCTGAATGTGTCGGCCGTTGCGTTCAGTGCGATGATCTTTTCGGCGTTCGCTGTGCTTTGCGGTCTGTTTTCTTTTCTTGAGCGGGACAAAGACCATTTGTTCAGCCTGCTTGGAATATCGATCGGAGGACTGGTGCTGGTCACATGGGTGATTACAATTTTAATGGGAATGACAGTATAACTGAAGAACGGATCGCGCTCTCCATGGAGCGGATACGGGTTGTCCCGGAGGAATCCGGGAGACTTCCCGGTCCGTTCCATGGCTTTTTTTCTTCGGCAGCCGCATTTCTGAACCGCGCCGGCAGGCTTCGGGAGCTGCTGAAGCGCGGGAGATACGGGAACCTGTCTCTCGCGGAGATGCAGGAACTGCAGAGAGAACTGTACCACGACATACTGCCGGAGAATTATGCCGGGAGCTGGCTTGATCCGGCGTTTGCCGTGAACCGTGTCCGGGAGCTCTTCCCCGCGGACAGAAAGAAAGAGGGGGAGGAGCTGGGACGGCTTCTGTCAGCTCTTTACGCGGAACTGTTCGGAGTCCTTAAGTTTATTTTCGAAGACAGGGCGGAGGACACTGCGCCTTACCCCGAACTGTTCCTCCAGGTCTACGGGCTGTTCACGGACGGGATCCCGTCCGCTGCCTCGGTGAAAGACGCAATGTACTGGTATGCCTTTGACTACCTGGATGTCACAGTCCCTGAACGGAACCGGGAACTTCTTCTGCCCCGGACTCAGGAGAAACGTCCGTTCGCGGAGCAGATCCCGGAGCTCTCTGATCCGCGGAGCCTCTTCTTCAGCGGGGACTATATCTCCGAAAGCACGCTGCAGATCCACAGCTGCCTGCGGGACCTTCCGGAAGAAAAACTGGAGACTGCCGCCAGGACGTTCACGGAAGGCTTTGCCGAAGGCTTCCGGGTGATGGGCAGAGATCTTTCGAAAAAGAAGCGGGTCGCTCTCCGCATGATCCGCGGTTTTGAGCGCCTCGCGGAGCGGGAGTCGGAACTGTTCCGGGAGGCGGGGCTGGAGACGGTGCTGCCCGGAAGTCCGGTGAGGCTGGCAGACAGGATCCCCGGCAGCCAGGTATTCCAGCTGTCCCTGAGTCCCAACCGCCAGTTCTGTTTCGACCACCGCTATGACCAGGCGCTGTTCTGGGACAAGGCGTTTACAGAGCGGAAGATCACGGAACTGAAGAATTCTTACGAGGAACTGAAAGCGGAGGCAGGGATCTATGCCGGCCCCGCGGTGATGGAATATTTCGGGGAAAAGGATTTTACACCTGTGAACAAGCCGGAGGCATACCGGCTGTCCGGGCGTCAGCTGAAGCTGCTGAACGGATACCAGGCAGCGCTGTCGGAGCTCAGGGACAGCTATATTCCGGGAGATGAGACCAGCTTTACCATCATTTCCTGGCCGATCCCGGAGATCGGGGAGTTCTACCCTGCCCTGTTCGACGACATTGTCCGCATCAATACCTCGGACAATGATTTCTACCGCAGCGTTCAGCAGA
>CACZFV010000096.1 GCA_902780465.1 uncultured Lachnospiraceae bacterium | reverse complement strand
TCTGCAGCACTCCCTGGTATTGATGAGAAACCAGGGAGTGCTGCAGAGGACGTTTCGATATACATCTGTATGAGGTCAGGTCCTGTGAAAAACTGACCAACATTCCTTCAGCTCTGTCATCACCACCGCTCATCGACCATCTTTTTCCGCATCCGCCCTTCATCCAGAAGCCTGTAGAGCGTGTCCCGGTCCCGGCCGGCAATGGCATCCCTGTATTCCTTCAGATGCCCGATCAGATGATCGATCTCTTCAATCACCCGGTCTCCGTTCTCCAGGAACAGCTCCGTCCACAGCTCCGGGCTGAGCCACGCCACCCGGGTGAGATCCCGGTAGCTTCCTGCGGAAAAGCCTTCCGGTTCATCCGCCGTCGGGCTCTTGATATAGGAGCTGGCGACCACGTGGGCCAGCTGGGAGGTAAACGCGATCATGGCGTCATGCTTCTCCGCCGTCGTGACGATAAACTTTCCGAAGCGCGCCGGGGCAAAGCAACGCTTCACCCTTTCAACCAAAGCTTCGTCCGCTCCCACCGGCGGCACCAGCACCATGGCGGCGCCATCAAACATATCTTCTTTAGCGTACCGGAACCCCGAATACTGAGTCCCGGCCATGGGATGCCCGCCCACAAAGGTGAAGCCGTACCGCTCCGCCAGCTCGAATCCCATCCGGCAGATCTTCCCCTTGACCCCCAGGCAGTCCGCCACCAGGACATGGGCCGGGATGCGGGCGGCATTCTCCCGGAGCCACTCTGTTGACCCCTCCGGGCGGGCCGCCAGCAGGATCAGGTCACACAGACCGTATTTGTCTTCCGTCAATCTCCCGTTCACGTCCCGCGAAAGAAGCGCTGCCTCCAAGGTCTTTTTGTCCGAGTCCATCCCCAGGATCACTGAATCCGGATCCCGGCGGAATGCCTTTGCCATGGACCCTCCGATGAGGCCCAGGCCAATAATACCGATCGTCATGGTCTCCTCCTTGTTCTGTGCAGAGGCGCATCCGGAGTAAAATACTGCTGCAGATCATCCTTATCATACCATTATTTAGTCTCCGCTTCATTCCTGTCGAAGGGAGTTCCCCTTCATTCGCACCGTCGCTTCGCTCCGCGCTTCGCGCTCCCGCGATCCTGAAAACATTCGGAATCCGCGGGGCCCCTGCCCCGCTCCTTCGGGAGTCCCCCTTCATTCGCACCGTCGCTTCGCTCCGCTGCTCATGAATGGGCGCTTCCTGCTTCCCTTTTTCTTTATCATCTCCCGGATCGCTGCGCGCTTCGCGCTCCCGCGATCCTGAAAACATTCGGAATCCGCGGGGCCCCTGCCCCGCTCCTTCCTCATGTTTTAGCGGGAATCAAAAAAAGACGGCCAGGCACATAAACGTGCCTGCCGTCTTTTATGATTCCCTGAGATGATCAAATCAGGCTCATCTCGTCCTGGCTGATGCCTTTGAAGCCTCTTCCGCGCATGGCGGCCTCGGCCCTTACGGTGTCGGCGACGCGGAAGATCATGTAGGCGTGTTCACTGCTGCTGAGGATGGCATACATGTACTCGATGTTGATGTTCTCCTCCGCGAAGACTGCCAGGAGCTTGTTCAGGCCGCCCGGCTCGTCCGGCACGGCGTAGGCCAGGACCGGCGTGAGGCTGGCCACATAGCCTTCCTTCTTTAAAGTGTTCGTGGCGGCAAAAACATCGTCCACGATAATGCGGGCAATGCCGAAATCCTTGGTCTCGGACACGGACAGTGCGCGCATGTCGATCTGATTGTCTGCCAGGACCTTTGTCATCTCATTCAGGGTACCAGGTCTGTTCTCAAGAAATACGGAAATCTGCTTGACACTCATCTGCTTCTCCTTTTATATGCTCTTCTTCATGCTCCGCACCCCGACTCGGAACGCTTTGCGTTCCTCGTTCCGGGCGGTCACAGGCGCTTTGCGCCTTGCCCGCCCCATAAAAGGAAGCGAAACCTGTCCGGTAGCAGGCTCCCCGTTCAGCTTTCACTTCCTTTTACGGGGTGCTTCCCTTATCAGATCTTTCTCTTATCGATGACGCGGACTGCCTTGCCTTCGCTTCTCGCGATGGTGCGCGGCGCCACCAGGGTGACCTTTGCCTTGATTCCCAGCATGGACTTCAAGCCCTCCACCAGCGCTTTCTGGCGCGCGGAGATCTCGCCCAGGTTGTCGGTGAACATTTCGGGTGTCATCTCCACCTGCACCTCCAGGGTATCGGTATTGTTGACGCGGTCCACGATGATCAGGTAGTTTGCCGCGTAACCGTGCTTCAGGAGCACCGTCTCGATCTGGGACGGGAACACGTTCACGCCGCGGATGATGAGCATGTCGTCGGAGCGGCCCTTCGGCTTCGCCATGCGGACGTGGGTGCGGCCGCAGGAGCACTTCTCCCGGGTCAGGGTGCAGATGTCCCTGGTGCGGTAGCGGAGCAGCGGGAACGCCTCCTTGTCGAGGGAAGTGAACACGAGCTCGCCCTGGGTGCCGTCCGGCAGCACTTCGCCGGTGTCGGGGTCGATGATCTCAGCAATGAAGTGGTCTTCATTCACGTGCATGCCCTTCTGCTCGGAGCACTCGAAGGAAACGCCGGGGCCGGAGAGCTCGGTGAGGCCGTAAATATCATAAGCCTTGATGCCGAGGGTCTTCTGGATGTCCTGACGCATCTCCTCGGACCACGCCTCTGCGCCGAAGATGCCCGCCTTCAGCGGAATATCGTCCGGTCCAAGGCCCATTTCCTTCATCTTCTCGCCGAGGAACGCCGCGTAGCTGGGGGTGCAGCAGAGGATCGTCGCCTGCAGGTCCATGATGAACATGATCTGGCGCTCGGTGTTGCCGGAACTGGTGGGGATGGTGAGGCAGCCGACCTTATGGCTTCCGCCGTTCAGTCCGGGGCCGCCGGTGAACAGGCCGTAGCCGTAGGACACCTGGCACACATCCTCGTTCGTGCCTCCCGCCGCCATGATGGCGCGGGCGCAGCACTCTTCCCAGAGATCGATGTCATGCTGCGTGTAGAACGCCACGACGCGCTTTCCGGTAGTACCGGAGGTAGACTGGATGCGGACACAGTCCTTCAGGGGCTTGCCCATCAGTCCGTAAGGATAAGCTTCTCTCAGGTCCGCCTTGGAAAGGAAGGGGAGCTTGTGCAGATCGTCGATGGACTTGATGTCCTCCGGCGACACGCCCTTCTGTTCCATCTTCTTCCGATAATAGGGGACATTGTCCCAGACATGCTTCACCTGCTTGACGAGCTTTTCGTTCTGGATCTCAATGATCTTCTCTCTTGAAGCGCATTCGATCTCCGGCTGATAATAATGTTCCATAGCTGACACCTTTCTTCTTGATACATTTTCCGCTGACTGTACTGTCAGGTCGTTTCATGCTGCGTACCCGTCCTTTGTCCTGACGTCCGGGACTTAAGTTCCGGGGCTGTATTCCGGAAAACTGTGAAAGCTCTCCGTATCTTCAGCGCTGAAAAACCATTACTCGTCAGTACAGTTTCCTCAGCGTGCAGATCCATTTCCTTACGCGTTCTTTCCGAGAAGGAACGCTTTTTTGTTCATCTCCAGGAACTTTGCCGGGACGTTTGCCTCCAGGGACTTCATCCAAGCCTCCTCCGGGAGGTCAAAGTAGTGGGACAGGCGTCCCATCAGCACCAGGTTCACAGCTTTGGCGGAGCCCGCCTCTTCCGCGAGCTTCAGGCAGTCCATGGCGTCCACCTTCGCTCCGGTGGCCTTCATCTTCTCCACCAGATCCTCCGGATACTTCGCCGCGCCGGTGATGACCGGCATCGGGTCGATCTGCTGGGTGTTGGTGACGATCTGTCCGTCCTTCTTCAGGAAGGAGAGCCAGCGCGCCGCCTCCAGAATCTCGAAGGAGACGATGAAATCCGCCTCGCCCTTGTCGATCACCGGGGAGTTCACGTGCTCGCCGCAGCGGACGTAGGTGACCACGCTGCCGCCTCGCTGGGACATGCCGTGGACCTCGGAGACTTTTACGTCGAGGCCCTGGGAAAGAAGCAGATGCCCGAGGAGCTTGCTCGCCAGAAGGCTTCCCTGCCCGCCGACGCCTACGATCATGATATTCTTTGTCATCGCTGCCATGGCTCAGGCCTCCTTTCCGGTGCTCTTGAAAGCATCAAACTTGCAGAGCTGTTCACAGACGCCGCAGCCCACGCAGAGCGTATTGTCAACATGCGCCTTGCCTCCCTTGAAGGAGATGGCCGGGCAGCCGATGCTCATGCAGGCCTTGCAGCTTCTGCACTTCTCCGGATCCACCGCCAGCGGCGCTTTGTGCTTCACGTATTTAAGTAAAGCGCAGGGTCTGCGGGAGATGATCACGGAGGCTTCATCCGCCGCGAGCTCTTCCTTCAGGACCGTGTCGCATTCCTTCAGATCGTAGGGATCCACCACGCGGACGCGCTTGAAGCCCATAGCCCGGCACAGTGCCTCGAGGTCGATCTTTCCTGCCGGGTCACCCTTGATGTTGTAGCCGGTGGTGGGGTTCTGCTGATGTCCCGTCATGCCGGTGATGGAGTTGTCGAGGATGATGACCGTGGAGTTCGACTGGTTGTAGGCGATGTTCGCGAGACCGGTCATGCCGGAGTGCATGAAGGTGGAGTCGCCGATGACGGCAACGGTCTTTCCTTCGCTCTCCTTGCCGAGGGCCTTGTTGAAGCCGTGGACCGCGCTGATGGAAGCGCCCATGCAGAGGGTCATCTCGATGGCGCCCAGGGGCTGGACCGCACCCAGGGTGTAGCAGCCGATGTCGCCCAGCACCGTGACCTTGTTCTTCTTAAGGGTGTAGAACAGGCCTCTGTGGGGACATCCCGCGCACATGACCGGCGGTCTCGGGGGAATGGCTTCGTCGAGGCTGCGGCACTCCGGAACCGGCTGGCCGAGAGCCTTTGCCACCAGGTTCTGGGAGAACTCGCCCTCGATGGGAAGCAGGTCCTTGCCGGACACTTCGATGCCGAGCTGCTTCACGAAGTTCTCGATGATGGGATCCAGCTCTTCCACCACCACGAGCTTCTTCACCTTCGATGCGAAGTCGCGGATCAGCTTTTCAGGAAGCGGGTTCGCCATGCCGATCTTCAGCACGGAGACACTGTCCCCGAACACTTCCTTTACATACTGGTAGGAGGTGGAGTGAGTGATGATGCCGATCTCCGTTCCTCCTATTTCCACCCGGTTCACCGGCGCCGTCTCGGCGTACTCCGCGAGGGCCTTCGTGCGGGCTTCAACGATGGGATGGCGTCTGATGGCATTGCCCGGCATCATGACATACTTCGCGATGTTCTTTTCGTAAGCCTTTTCCGGAACAGTGCGCTCCCCGGTCTCCACCACGGACTGGGAATGGGCGACTCTGGTACACATCTTCAGAAGAACCGGTGTATCGAACTTCTCAGAGATCTCATAAGCCAGTTTCGCAAATTCCAGGGCCTCGGCGGAATCCGACGGCTCCAGCATGGGAACCTTCGACGCGATGGCGTGATGACGGCTGTCCTGCTCGTTCTGGGAGGAGTGCATGCCCGCATCATCCGCGACGCCGATGACGAATCCCGCGTTCACACCGGTGTAGGACATGGTGTAAAGCGGGTCCGCCGCCACATTCAGTCCCACATGCTTCATTGCGCAGAAAGAACGCTTTCCGGCCAGGCAGGCGCCGAAGGCCGCCTCCATGGCCACTTTTTCGTTCGGAGCCCACTCACAGTAGATCTCGTCATACTTTACGGCTTCTTCGGTGATCTCCGTGCTGGGAGTTCCCGGGTAGCTGGAGATAAAGCAGCATCCCGCCTCGAAGAGACCGCGGGCAACCGCCTTGTTGCCCAGCATCAGCTGTCTCATAGCAATTCACTCCTTTTGTGCATAATTATACATTGTCATAGTAACTGCCGTGTCTGTGTTCCTGTTCACGGGACGCAGCCGCGTCCTGTGTATCTTCATTAGTATACCACTTTCGCACTTTACCGCAAAGGCTTTCCTTATATGGTACACAAAAGCGGCCCCGCCCTGATGGACGAGGCCGCTGCTATCTGCTGATCCTCTGCACCTTAACTGTTGCGGTGCGGTTCCATTCACGGGCGCTGTATCACGGACACGGGAAAGAAGCGGCTAAAGTAAAAGCCGCCAAAAAACGTAAAGCCGAAAGACTGCGCGCTCTGAATGGTCATCTGTGCTCTCACTGCCGTTCTCCTTTCCGGGTCCGGACTCTCATCCCGCCCAACTTGATTTTTATGCAGTATATACCGTCTTTTACACATTGTCAACACTGTTTTTCCACTGTCCTCTTCCGTTTTCCCCTGCAGCATCAGTTTTTGCAGTTTCTATCTTGCGAGCCAATGATCCACATGTTATACTTTTAATAGAACATTTCTGCTTTCTTTTTCTGTTCTCCAGTCTTTTTGTTTCTTCGTTTTTTCCGGTTTTCTTCATTTCCCATTTTTTTTTGTCTCCTTCTTTTCTTCATTTCACAGAATCATTCTCACTATCAAATCTAAAGGAGTACTCTGTTATGAAAAACTATTATTCTCTGCCCTGGCTTTTCAGTGCTTTCAGCTTTGCTGTTTTCGCTCTTCTGGCGCTGGTCCTGCTTTCTGTCGCCGCAATGGACATCATTGGCCGATGGAAGATCTTCACCAAAGCCGGCGAACCCGGCTGGAAAGCTCTGATTCCTTTCTACAGCGAGTACACTCTGTTCCACCTTGCCTGGGCAGACAAATACTTCTGGGTCTGGGCCGGCCTGGTCGCCGCCGTACAGCTCGCCCGGGGAAGCGGCCGCCTGTTCGGGATCCTCGGCGGACTGCTGGCACTTGTTTTCGGCATCGCCCTGGCGGCGGTCACCTGGGTGAGCCGCCTCCGCCTTGCTTCGTCCTTTGGAAAAGACAGAAGCTTCGCCATGGGGCTTTTTGTCGCCGGGCCGGTCTTCATGGCAATACTCGGTTTCAGCCACGCTCTTTATCAAGGCCCCGTCCCTTCGCCGATTGAAGAGACCATCCCCTTTGTGAAGCCTTACGTGGAGAAACTGGAGACCAAACTGCGGCAGCTGAAACTTTGACGGTATATCCGCTGTGTGGTAAACTTTTTCGGAAAGAAACTTAACCTTGATGCCGGCTCATACCGGGGCTGCATTGACACAGCCTTTTTCCGAAAAAGATGAAACCAGTAAAAGCACAAACCGAAAGCCATCGCACCAGGAGGCTGCTCACAGGGAGACCTCTCCCCTCCCTCCTTTATTTCGCGCTGCCCATTATCTGCGGCAACGTCTTCCAGCAGCTGTACAACATCGTCGACGCGGTCGTCGTGGGAAACTACCTGGGAAGCCTCTCCCTCGCCGGCATCAGCGTGGCGGCTCCTCTGATGGATGTACTATATGCCCTGATCCTCGGCGGATGCATCGGCGTCAGCGTCCTGACAGGCCGCGCCTTCGGCGCCGGGGACAGTGAACAGCTCCGCCGGACCCACACCACTGCGCTGCTCGGCGGCGCCGGGGTCACGCTGCTCCTCTCCGCAGCAGGACTCTTCTTCAGCCGTTCCATCCTGCTGGCCCAGGGAGTCTCGGAAGAGACCGCCACGGAAGCCATGCGCTATCTGAACATCATTCTGGCAGGACTCCTGTTTTCCTTCCTGTACAACTACCTCGCGGCTCTTCTCCGCTCCTGCGGAGACTCCCGTTCCCCCTTCCTGGTGCTCCTCTGCGCCTCCACGCTTCACGCGCTGCTGGATGTGCTTCTGGTGGGAAAGCTAGGGCTTGGCATCCGGGGCGTCGCATTTTCCACGGTCTTTTCCCAGGTCCTGTCCAGCGCGGCTCTCTTCCTGATCATCTACCGGAACACCTCCCGCAGCACCATGCAGGAGGCTCTGGCGGTACCGCTGTCCGCATTGCATTTTTCGCCTGCCATCGGCCGCGAGATCCTCGCCTTTTCCTGGGCCTCCGCGATGCAGCAGGCGGTGGTCTGCACCGGCAGGCTCCTGATCCAGGGGATGCTCACAGGACTCGGAAACGAAGTCCTCTCAGGATACAACATGGGCATGCGGACGGAGCAGTTCCTCTTCTGCTTCTCCCAGGGGATCAGCGCGGCCCTGGTCGTCAGCATCTCCCAGAATCTGGGAAACGGACAGCCGGACCGTGTGAAGAAGTTCTACTTCAGCGCCATCGCCTCTGTCCTGGCTGCATCGCTCTTCACCTGCAGCCTCTGCATCTTCTTCCCCGGGAAGCTCATCGGCATTTTTTCGAAGGATCCCGCAGTCATCGCCGCCGGGATCGCCTACACCGGGACCATGGGCTTTGCCTATCCCTTCTCCTACTGCTTCGAGCTGGCCCAGGGCTTTTTCCGGGGCGTGGGAAAACTGCGTCTCACCATGATCGCTTCCCTGACCCAGATCCTTCTGCGGGTCCCGCTTTCCTATGTGCTGATCCCGCGCTGGCAGATCCACGGCATCTGCGCTGCCGTCATCACCGGATGGGTGCTGCTCACCTTCCTGGAGGGCGGTTACTCCCTGTATTACCTGCGCAGGAACCGCTTCTGAAACATATGCTATA